>DATGLE010000120.1:0-8089 GCA_035294325.1 Ktedonobacteraceae bacterium
ATAGCATCCGCTATCTGGTAGGTTGGCGCGTCGCGCACCTCTTCCCAGGTTGGGAATGCTGCGACGAGCTGCTGGTAAGCGCGCTCCGAGTTGATATCGGAGGTGTGCTGTGAAAGGATGGTGCCGATCAGCCCGCCGAGCGGATCGTAGTCCGGCTCGTTCTTCGGCTCGCCATAGGCGGCGATGAGGAGATCGTAGACGCGTGTCAGGTGCGCGGCTGCTTTAATTGGAGTTACCATGCTCTATCCCTACTCAAGTGTCTTATGATGTGCAGGTATTTTATCGCTGTTATCCTGAGTATGCAAGCAGGAATGATGCCTCGGTCTGTAAGGGGGACTTGTAGCACGACTTGATTTTTGTGCTTGCTTGTTGACATTTAAAATAAAGTTCTTTATAATCTCATCGAAAAGATATAAATTTATTACTAGGAGTGCTGTAAATGTTACAATTTATTTATGGTTTGGTACTGTGGTTTATTGTTCCGTGCATTATATTCGGTATGCTGATTTTCGCTATGGTAGTAAGCAGTCATGCCGATGAAAAAAGATCTGCCTGGGCTGGCTTTTTTTTAGGTCTGATTGTCTTTGTCCTCTACATCATTAGCAAATTGTCTTCACTTCAAGGTATAGATTTCACGTTTAACTCTTTCCCTAATTTTGGGTTTGGGAGTTGGGTGATATTGATACTGGGAGTAATAGGCGGTTTCTTCCTCCTGACAGTAGTAGCCTTGCTCAAACCAACGCGTGGCATTGGGATAGTAACTCTCATTCTTACAGTGGCGAGTACATACGCGCTTTTCACGTATATTTTTATAGCAGATGTTAGAGATGCTGCCATGTTTTTCGCGCTAGGGACTCTTTGCGGGCTGCTGATACATGTAATGTTTTTTCCAGAAACGCTTCCAAAGATCTTCCAGTAGATGGCGGGAAATTTAGATGTCTGGCCGTGTTGTTAAACTCATGGTTAGTGTTTGGGATATCTGCTATATCTTCATCTCAACTCCCTGACCAGATAGCGATGGACGACTATTGTAAAGTATATTATAGAGCGAGCACTTCTCTATTGCTTGCTGCCAGGAGCGCATATGCCAATTCGGGCCATCATCTGCGATCTATTCGATGTCCTGTTTTTTGCTAAGAACCTTGCCGCGCGCCGGTCCCTTGAGAAGCGACTGGGCCTTCCAGAAAATGGTTTGACGCAGGCTATGCTGTACACTCCGCAATTCCGGGAGGCGATATGGGGCCGGATAAGCGGAGAGGAATTGTGGCGCGCTGTGGCAGTGGATATTGGCCTGGATGCGCAGCAGTGGTCAATGGTCGCCGATACCTTCTATTCTGCCATTGAGCTTAACACCGATCTGTTGGCATTTCTTCGCGAACTGCGTCCACGCTACAAGACTGCGATCCTCAGCAATGCGCCGCCGGATGTGCGCGTGTTAGTGACGCAGCGCTTTCACCTGGAGCGCGAGGTCGATGAAGTTATCATTTCCGCAGAGGTAGGAGCAACTAAACCCCACCTGGAGATCTATCAGTTTGCAGCTCAGCGCCTGGGCGTGCAGGTCCAGGAAGCGCTCTTTATCGATGATGAACTCAGATTTGTTGAGGCTGCGCGGGCGCTGGGTATGCAAGGAGTGCAGTTCAAGGATACCGAACAGGCCATTGCAGAGATCCGCGCATGCCTTCTCGTTGACGATAGAGAGCAGAAAACGTTACACTAGGGGAGGTCCAGAGCTATTACATCATCTGGTAGATGATAGATTTGAGGAGCGACAAACACCACGCATGTATCTAGATAAACCGTTACAGAACTACCTCGACGACCTGGCCTCGGCGCAGCCCACGCCGGGCGGCGGCTCGGCTGCCGCGCTCAGCGGCGCGCTGGGGGCCGCGCTGGCCTGCATGGTCGCGCGGCTTACCCTGGGCAAAGCCGATTATGCCAGCGTTGAGGAGGAAATATCCTCTCTACTCCAGGAGAGCGAGAGGCTGCGCGCCCGCTTTCAGCAACTCGTCCAGGAAGATATAGACGCCTACGGGCGGCTCTCGGCCTGCTTCAAGATGCCGCGCACCACCGGAGAAGAGCGAGCCGCGCGCACCAATGCGATTCAGCGGCGACTCGCGGAGGCCGCGCTGGTGCCGCTGGAGGTCGCGGAATGCGCCGCCGAGCTGATACGCTGCTGCCGGCGCATCGCCGAGATTGGCAACGCCAATGTACTGAGCGATATCGCCGCCGGGGCTGCACTGGCCGCCAGCGCTGGCAGTGGCGCGGCCTGGATGGTGCGCGTCAACCTGCGTATGATGAAGGATCACGAGCGTGGGCAGGCATTGAATGAACGCCTCAACGCCGCCCTGGATGCTCTCGCGACGGGCAACCAGCAGGTGATCGACATTGTGGGAGGCCGGGTGTGACAGCAATGATTCTGGATGGGAGGGCGATGAGCGCCCAGATCCGCGCGGAGTTGCGCGCGGACGTTCAGCGCTATGTACAGGAGCAGGGACGCGCACCGGGTCTGGTGATCGTGCGCGCCGGTGGCGATGCCGCGTCGGGCGTCTACAGCAAGGCCATTCTGCGCATCGCCGCCGATATTGGCGTGCAGGCCAGACTGGAGCAATTGCCGGCTCTGATCTCCGCCGATGAACTGCGCTCGCTGCTCGTTCAACTGAACAATGACCGCGAGACGCAGGGTATCATTGTGCAGATGCCGCTGCCCGCGCATCTTTCACAGAAGATGATCGCCGATACCATCGCCGGCGAAAAAGATATCGATGGCATCAGTTCGTACAGCGCTGGCAACCTCTTCCTGGGGCTGCCGAGTTTTCTGCCATCGACAGCGGCCGCCGTCATGGAGATCCTGGAGCGCACGCACACGCCGCTGGCGGGCAAGCGCGCGGTTGTACTTGGGCGCAGCAACGTCGTTGGCAAGCCGCTCTCCCTGATGCTCTTACAGAAGAACGCCACCGTGACCGTATGTCACTCGCGTACCCAGAATCTCGTGAGTCTGACGCGCCAGGCGGATGTGCTGATTGCGGCGGTGGGACGGCCCGGGATGGTCACGGCGGAGATGGTGCGCCCGGGAGCGACGGTTATCGATGTCGGGATCAATGCTCTGCCGGAGGGCGGCATCGTCGGCGATGTCGATTTCGCCTCCGTGAGCGAGGTGGCCGGCGCGCTCACTCCCACGCCGGGCGGCGTCGGGCCGCTGACCAACGTGCTGCTATTGAAACAATGCGTGCAGGCAGGGTGGCTGCAATGCGGGGGAGGCACTCCCAGTCAGAAAGAGGCGTTTTACCCCTAGAGGTTGGTCACGAGGGGGGATGGAGGGTGGCGGCCAATCAAGACGCCCGCAAGGGGCGTCTCTACATGTAGAGATGCCCCTTGCGGGCGTCTTGATTGGCGCGTATATCATTCATATTACGCTTTCCCGGCGCGGCGGCGGCGTGCCTCGGCAGCTTTGCGCCGTCGCTCGCGCCGTTTGCGCGCTCGTTCCTCCGGCGTCAGGCCGCCTCCACGATAGGCGCCGTTCGGATCCGGTTCGCCCTCCTCTTCACGCGCTGCAACCCTCTGGACTGGCTGGCTCGGACGAGCGCGGCGCGAAGCAGTAAAGCTGCGGAAGATCACAAAGGCTGCGAGGATAGCGGCGGCCAGCAGCAGGAGCAGGTAGAGCGGGCCGATGATGATGTTCAGGCTGCTGGGAAGCCAGCGATAGGTCAGGCTGAGGCTCGCCAGGAAGGCGCAGGCGAGCAGGATATACTCTATACCCGTGAGGATGCTCATCTGCTCGTGCCAGACTGCCTTCTGTCCATGTGTCTGCACCTGGCGCAAGGTTTGACGCCCCCTGTGGATATTGAAAATGCCCAGGGCGATAAACACGACGCAAATGACGGCGATGATGCGCGGATCTATACCAAACATGAATCACTCCACAAGCAATGAGAATAAAGCAAGGTGCAGTGGCGCAATCTGCGCTGATGGCTGGGCGCCAGGTAGATAGGTTGAGATAATATAAGCGGCAAGAGCGAGAATAAGGCAGATCAGAACGCCAACGATTATCCAGAAGCCGGGGCCGGTTTCCTGCCTGTCCTCTTCCTCACGACTCGTTAAAATGACCGCGCGTATACGTGCCAGGCTCTGCTGCATCGCCATCAACGGCTCCGGTACCGATGCCTGGCCGCGCGAGACATCGATGGCCGGTCCGGCTTCAGCGCGCTGGCGATCACGCCAGCTTTCACGCCAGCGCTCCGCCTCCTCGCTCATAGAAGAGAAGCTCTCATCGTCCAGCAACACATCGCTCTCATCCCACAACTGTGCTCGCCTGGCGGGTGGCTGTGCTCCTGCTGCCAGGGGGAAGTGCGCGGTAGGTAACTCCTCCTGCTGCGATCCCCTGGTCTGAGCCGCTTGAGTCTGGGGCGGAGACGATTCCGTCGCGATGGGGAAATGCGCGGTGGGGAGATCCGCGACGGGAGGCGGCGTTGAGGTGCGTATGACCTGTTCGGGCTGGCGCTGCTTGCGTTCTTGCTGCGGCTTTGCGGGCAGCGCCGCTGCCCCGGGCGTGCCAGGCAGTGGTGCCGCGCTGGCCTGTGGGGTTGGCTGGTGGCGCGTCTCCTGGTCAGCGATATAGCGTTTGGTAAGCGATAATCCCTTCGCGGGCGCTGGGTCAGGTGCTTTAAAAGGCACAGGAGTTTTGGGAGCCTCCGGTGCGGGTGTAGCGGGGGCGCCGGCGTCTCTGGGTGGCGTGCTGGTGCGGACCGGCTGAACGGCGTTGGGTGGTGGCGGCGCAGGCTCAGCCTGCGCCATAGCCATCATTCGCGCATTCGTCTGGTTGAAGCCACACTTGTTGCAGAAGCGCGCGTATTCTGGAAGTTCACTATTGCACCTGGGACAGCGAAGCATATATATTACCTTTTCCCATATATTATGATATAAAAAGTGTGTTTGATCTCCGGCACACTTGTTTGCTCGCACCTGCGCTGCTCGCCGTGGTGGAGGGTGTAGTGTGGCAGAGGCGTCGAAGCGCCTTTGCTACACTACACCATCTACTTCTTGCGCGGCGGAGCCGCGCCAGCCCTGGCGAGAGAGTAGAGATGCTAAGAAGCAGGCGCTCTCTATCGTGTAACGTAACAGGCTGTTGGACGTATCAGTTGTTATAGCTCGGGCGGTCTTTTATCCTATTGTTGTGGTGTAAAACCCCGCCGGTAGAAACATGGATAAGGTAAGGACCTGAGCGGAAACAGGGTACTACCCGGGTCAGAAATCCAGAACCGATGCCCTTGACTAATCAATAAAAAACGCTAAAATCTCTATAGACTGCTTCACAATTTTGAGGTTTATGAGGTTTACATGCATATCGTCCTTGTCGGCGTCGATCACTCCTCGGCGCCCATTGCTTTGCGTGAACAGCTTGCCTGCTCATCGCGCCAGCTTCTCCAGGTGCTTGATGCGGTCCACCAGGTAACGCAGGAGGCTGTATTGCTCTCTACATGTAACCGTGTAGAATTATACGCCATTTGCCAGGAGTCGAGTCAAGGGCGTGAAGATCTGCTGCATGTATTAAGCGAGACGCTCCAGGTATCATATGATGAACTTGCGGCGCACTGCTATAATTTTATAGACGACCAGGCCGTTGCGCATCTCTTTGGCGTTGCCTGCGGACTCTACTCGCTGGTGCCAGGAGAACCGCAGATCCAGGGGCAGGTAGCGGATGCTCTGGAAGTTGCGCAGCAGGCCAGTTCCGCCGGACCGATAACCTCCGCGCTCTTCCGGGCTGCCGTGGTCGTGGGCAAACGCGCCAGGAGCGAGACGGCAATCAGCCGGAATGCTGCCTCGGTCAGCCATGTGGCTGTGCAACTGGCGCGGCGCCTGCTGCCGGATCTCAATGCGGCGCGTGTCCTGCTGGTAGGTTCGGGACAGATGAGCGAACTCGCGGCGCGCAACCTGCGCGATAATGGGGCACGACAACTGGTAATCATCAATCGCACCAGTGAGCGCGCGCAGGCGCTGGCGCAGTCCCTCAACGCGGTGCGGCGCGAATTCGCCGAGCTTGCCGAAGCGCTGGTTGAGGCCGACGTGGTTATCAGTTCGACAACCTCTCCGTGCGCGCTGATCACTGCTCCGCTCATGCAGCGCGTGATGGAGCGGAGGGCCGGGCGTTCTCTGCTACTCATCGATATCGCGCTGCCACGCGATGTCGAGCCTGCCGTCGGCGCACTACCGGGTGTCCACCTCTATAACCTGGATGATCTACAATCCGAGGTTGAGCGCGGCATCAAACTGCGCTTGCGGGAGGTTGAGCGCGTCGAGGCGATTATCAACGAGGAGGTCAATGCCTTTAAGCACTGGCTGGCCTCGCTCAGCGTGGTCGATACGATCAGCGACCTGCGCCAGCGTGCTGATGCTGTGCGCCAGCAAGAACTCGCGCGCACGCTGCGCCAGATCTCCCCTTCACTCTCCGAGCGCGAAGTTGCGGCTATCCAGGAGTTGACCACGCGTTTTATGAATAAGCTCCTGCATATCCCAACCTTACGTCTTAAAGCTGCGGCGGCTGATGGTCAGGGGCATATGTATGCCGAGGCTCTACGCTATCTATTTGGTCTGGAAGAAAATAATGGAACGGATAATCATAGGGACGCGGGCCAGCCAGCTCGCCATGACACAAACATACCAGGCAATCGCCCTACTGCGCCGGCAGTGGCCCGACCTTGAGATCGTGATTGCGCAAATACACACCAGTGGTGATCGTCAGACTAACGTCCCGTTAACGCAGATTGGCGGCGATGGCGTCTTTGTAACGGAAATAGAGCATGCGCTGCGCGAAGGGCGCATCGATCTGGCGGTTCATAGTCTGAAAGATTTGCCCACGACGCAGCCGGATGGTCTGCGCCTGGTCGTCGTGGGAGAGCGCGAAGATGTGCGCGACGTATTCGTTGCCAATGAAGCGTTTCATATAGCCGAAGGGAGACTGCTCCCTGTTGTGGCCCATCCTCGGCAGGGGGCGTCCCTGCGCATTGGCACATGCAGCCTGCGCCGCATGGCCCAGATGCGCGCGCTCAGCCCGGACGCGCGGATCCTGCCACTGCGCGGCAACGTGGATACACGCCTGCGCAAGCTTGAAGCCGGCGATTACGATGGTATCATTCTCGCCGCCGCCGGGCTGCACAGGCTGGAGATGCAGCATCGCCTGGCCGGGCGGCTGCTGTATTTGCCTGTCGAGGCAATGCTGCCGGCGCCCGGCCAGGGTGCGCTGGCGCTGGAGATCCGCGACGAGCCGGAAATGCGCGCGCTGCTGGCTCCGCTGCAAAACGTGGTTCTCCAGGCGGCAACGGCGGCGGAACGCATGTTTATGCGCCGGCTTGGCGCGGGCTGCTACCTGCCCGTCGGTGCGTATGGCGATGTTCGTGCCGGGATGATAACGCTGCAAGGACTGGTCATCAGCGTCGATGGGCAGCGGCGGATCTCCATGCAGCAAAGCATGCCCTGGACGCCGGGGGGTGGGATTGAACTGGCCGAGCAGCTTGGCGAGCGCCTGGCGGAACACGCGCTCGCGCAGGGCGCTGCCGAGATCATCGCGACGATGTTGAACGTCAGAGAACAGGAGCGCGGACGTGTCTGAACGTCATGAAAAACAAAATGTAGAGATGGGGCTTGCCCCCATCTTGCGTACCCCCATCTTGCGCGTTCCCACCTTGCGCGTTCCCATCTTGCATACCCCCACCTTGCGCGCCCGCATCTTGCGCGTTCCCGTCTTGCGTACCCCCACTTTGCGCGCCCGCATCTTGCGCGTTCCCGTCTTGCGTACCCCCACCTTGCGCGTTCCCACCTTGCGCGTTCCCATCTTGCGCACCTCCACCTTGCGCGTTCCCATCTTGTGCGCCTCCACCTTGCGCGCCCGCATCTTGCGCGTTCCCATCTTGGGCGTTCCCATCTTGGGCGTTCCCACCTTGCGCGCCCGCATCTTGCGCGTTCCCTTACATACCCCCATCCTAAATGGGCAACCGGAGGCGGGCGAGAAGGGGCCAGACCCCATCATGAGAAACCGACCGGAGGCGAGCCAGGCGGGGACAGGGCAACCGGGAGCAGGGCAGGCAAGGGCAAGCCA
>DATGLE010000121.1:0-4792 GCA_035294325.1 Ktedonobacteraceae bacterium
TGTGGTGGCGTACATTTTGATCTTCTGACTCGTTTTCGGCGTTTCCAGCGTAGATTCTGGCACAGGTAGCTCCTTGAACTTTTTTGTAAAGATAATGCACTTCTATCTTAACTCAACACCCGGTATTGGCGATCTATTCCCGCCTCCGGCGGCAGTGACTCCTCGCGCCTGTGGCGCTCGCCTTATGTAAAGTGTATTGCAAAAATGCGCTTCGCGCATTTTTGCAATACACTTTACATTTCTGGCGCGGGGCAACCGCGCGGCCACCCCTTCCTGGAGGGGTCAGGCTGCGATAATGGGATATGCGCTCACACGGGATATTCCGAGGTCAGAGGAGGGCGATTGATGTGTTCGAGCATCAGATCGAAAAACTTCTTGCTGCCAGTTGCGATCAGGCCAGGATTGCGCGCCAGAATGCCCATTATCAGGCCCGCGCTGAAATCCCCGCGCAGCGTCTGCGCCACCTGCGCGGGCGTGAGCCGCTTCATCAGGCCGAGCGCGTTGTCCCACTGGGCATCGTTATAGGCTGTGATGCGCCTGTTAATCATATAGGCTATGTCCATGTCTCGCCCGAAACGCGCCCGCCAGCGCCTGTCGAAGCGCGCGAGGGAGGCCGCACTGCTATCGCCGGCCCTGACAGCCTCGGCGGCTGCTCTGCCTGCCATCTGCCCCGCATAGATCGCGAACCGGATGCCCTCGCCTACGAGCGTTGAGCCTTGCCCTCCGGCATCGCCCGCCAGCAGCAGACCATCGCGCGAGAAGCGCTCCAGAGGCTCCTCCGAGGGGAAGAGGCCCGTGTGATATTCAATAGGGCTGGCGCCCCTGAACTTCTCAGCCAGTTGGGGCAGATCGTGCATAATGCGATCCAGGTACACGCGCGCATCTTCCTCGCTATCGGGATGCACCACGCCTACGCCGAGACGCACGCGCCCGTTCCCGCGAGGGAAAACCCAGGCGTAGCCGCGCGGCGCGAAGGCGCTGCCCATGATGAGAAACAGTTCGTCCTGGGGATAGTGCGGCGCGTAGAGATCGTATTCAGCGCCGTAGCCATAGCGATGAAAGGCCCGGCCCATGCCGGTGCGCACGCCAAGATGACGCGAGAAGCCACTGGCATCTATCGTTACCGGCGCCCGCAGCGTGATACGCTCACTGACATGATTCTTCGCCGTGACGCCCACGACGCGGCCCTCCTCTAATAACACCTGCTCGACAGTATGGCGCATACGGATCGTTGCACCCGCAGCCACAGCGCGGCCCGCGAGATGCTGATACACCCCGCGCACATCGATCACGCAGGCGACGGGAGGATCATAGCGCAGGGATACTTCGCGATGAGGCGAGAGAAAAAAGACACTGGTGATCGGGTGATAGAGGTTCTCTGGAATGCCGAGCGCCTTCATATCCTTGATCCAGCTTCCGCCGCTGGTATGCACTGGATAGCCAATTTCGTTCTGACGCTCCAACACCAGCGTGCGCGCGCCCTGGCTGGCGGCAGCTTCGGCGGCAGAGAGGCCCGCCGGCCCGCCGCCCACAATCAACACATCATATTCGTCAGGCATAATTTCCTTCCGGGGATAAGTTTCCTGGCATAGTATAGTCCATTGCCCAGGGCGAGGCAAGCCCTCATTAAATAACCCGATGTGCATGTTTGGGGGCGCCGCAGGCGCCCCCTCAGATAGTGGAGTCTGCGGGCTGAGCGCCGCAGGCGCTCAGCCCGCAGACTCCACTATTCGGCGAACCGCGCAGCGGTGAGCAGTCAGGAATGCCTGCACATGGCGTTAAGTATACTCTGGTTTGACTTGTCGCACGTTGCATGGTATAATTAGAACAAGGTTTCAATGTACCTTGTACACTAACGGATATTTCGCTGACCTTTTTCGTAGGTTTCTATCATTCAATTAAACAAGAAAGCAGCCGGGGTGTACATGAGTATCATACAACTAACCCAGACCGTTCATATTGTACCGCCTGCAAGTGGGCGCCCGTTCAGGCGCCGCCTCCAGCCCGCACTTCCGGGTATGGAGGAGGAGCAGAAGGCACCGTCCCGCGTGACGAATCGCCAGATCGCCGAAGTGCTCTCCGATATTGCCGACCTGTTGGAGACGCAGCGCAGCAACCCGTACCGCATCCAGGCATATCGTAACGCGGCACGCGGCATCCTGGATCTACCGGAGCCAGCCGCCGACATCCTGGCACGCGGCGAAGAGTTGCCTGTTCCGGGACTCGGGCAGCGCTTGCGCGCACGCATCGCCGAACTCGTCGAGATGGGAACCATGACATTCTACAATGGCCTCTCAATGCAGACCCTGCCGCAGGGCGTGCGCGCACTGATGGCCCTTGAGCATATCGGTCCCTACACCGCTATCCGCCTCTACGAAGAGCTGGGCATCGATTCGGCGGAGAAGCTGTGGCGCGCGGCTCAGCAGCAGCGCATCCGTCACCTGCCAGGCTTCGGAGTGCGCAGCGAGGCACGTCTGAAAGAGGCCGCCGAGCGCCTCATCAAAGGCGACAGGCAGCGCTCCCTCGATGGTGTCGCATAATATTAATTTTTGCGAGAAGGTCCGGGAAGCCTGGCCGCAACCAGGCGGCCCGGACCTTCTCGCAAAAAGGCGCATATTATATTGATGTGCAGGGCAGGCGCTCCGCGCCTGCCCTGCACATCAATATGTATAAGGCAAGCGCCACAGGCGCGAGGAAGCGCTGGTGGTAGATATGGTAGAATTAGCAAAGGGGCGGTGTGAGGGCCGCGCCCGATTTCTATCAGCCACAACCACCCATAGCAGATCAGGAGGCAACCTATGTCCGACAGCTTTGTACACCTGAACATCCCCGGGGCGAAATCGCGTGAACTGATGGCACGACGCAACCAGGCCGTTGCACGCGGCGTTGCCTCCACGATGAGTGTATTTGCGGCGAAGGCCGATGGCGCGATCATTGAAGATGTGGACGGGAACCGTTTCATTGATTTCGCCGGCGGCATCGCCACGATGAACGTCGGCCATGCGCGCCCGGAAGTGACAAGGGCTATCGCCGAGCAGGCCGCGAAATTTACACACACCTGCTTCAGCGTGATGATGTACGAACCATACGTTGCTCTTGCCGAGCGTCTGACCAGACTGGCCCCCGGCGACTTCCCCAAGAAAGCGCTCTTCCTGAACAGCGGGGCCGAGGCCGTCGAGAACGCCGTTAAAATCGCACGCTACGCCACAGGCCGGCCCGCCATCATCGTCTTCGACAACGCCTTTCATGGCCGCACGCTGATGACGATGACCATGACCTCCAAAGTCAAGCCCTATAAATTTGGCTTTGGCCCCTATGCGCCGGAAGTCTACCGCGCGCCTTTCCCCTACGCCTATCGCATGAATATGACGCCACAGGAGGCTTCGCAGTTCTGCCTGCGTGAATTTGAGCGCATGCTGACCGGCGATGTCGCGCCAGACCAGGTGGCAGCGGTGGTTATCGAGCCGGTGCAGGGCGAGGGCGGCTTCATGGTCGCCCCTCCGGGTTTCCTGCGCGACCTCAAGGCACTGTGCGAGAAGTACCACCTGCTCTTCATTGCCGACGAAATCCAGACCGGCTTCTGTCGCACGGGCAAGATGTTCGCCGTTGAGCACGATGGCGTCGCCCCGGACCTGATGATTATCGCGAAGTCGATGGGCGCAGGCATGCCCATCAGCGGCGTGATTGGACGCAGTGAGATCATGGATGCGCCGCCTCCGGGTACGCTCGGCGGCACTTACAGCGGCAATCCGGTGGCCTGCGCCGCAGCTCTGGCAGTGCTCGACCTCTACGAGAAAGAAGATCTCGCCGCCCGTTCGCGCGAGATCGGTCAGACCATCACAGCGCGTTTCTTGAAGCTGCAAGAGCGCTACCAGTTCGTCGGCGATGTGCGCGGCCTAGGCGGCATGGTCGCGGTGGAACTGGTCAAAGATCGCGTGACGAAAGAACCTGACGCGCACACGGCCAGCGACATCCTCGCGGCGGCGCACTCGCGCGGCCTCGTGCTGATTAAAGCCGGCATGTATGATAACGTGATCCGAGTGCTCGTGCCACTGTGCGTCACCGACGAACAGTTGCAGCAGGGACTCGACATCCTCGACGCCGCCTTCGAGGCCGTCGCACAGGCAGTCCCGACCTCCGTATCATAATGTAACCGCGACCTTCATCCGGATCCTGAAATATCATCCTGAGCGGCAGCGCAGGAGCCGTGTTACCTGGCGCGTTGGGCAATCTGGCGGACGAGCACATAAATATCATCCTTCATTGCCGCCCAGGATGATATGACTGACCTGTTGCTAATTTTTTCATAGTGATAGGGGAGCCATCAGTCAAGCGAAAGGAGAGCTTGTCACATGGCACAGACACCTTGCGTCCAGTGGGGAACCATTACCCTCATCCTCGACAACGAGGCATTTCGGAAAGGGTTTCTTTCAGCGCGTCAGTGGTATTTCCAGGACATTTATGGCAAAGAGGGAAGCAAGTCCGGCACCAAGCCAACCATTCCGCACGCTTACGCAAACGCTTGCAGCAGAAAGGCACTCGTGGCGCGAAACGACGCTTAAAGCGCATTGAGCAACGAGAGAGACGGCTAAAAGTGCAAGCCAACCATAGCATTGCCAAACAGATCATCACGCAGCACCCACACGCACTTATCGGGCTAGAACAGCTTACGGATATTCGAGAACGAACCAGACGCAGGAAACGCAAGCGCCAGAAGAACGGGAAAGGTTCTCTTCCCGTGTCTCCAAAGGCTCGCAAAGCGAATCGAGTCTATTCCCAATGGTCCTTTGCT
>DATGLE010000122.1:0-5692 GCA_035294325.1 Ktedonobacteraceae bacterium
TCCGGCAGCCGCCCGGACCGTACCCCCGTAGGGGCCAGGGGCGGTTGGGTGGAGGGGTGGGATACCTGTCCCCCAGACAGGGCGCCCTCCCCGGTGGGGAGGTATCCTTGTGCTGGCCCATGCCCTTCCCCATTCGCCGCCATGAGCAAATATCTCAATGCCTCCACCCCGTCGGGCACAGCGACGACCTCGTAGCCCGCGCGGTGCAGCACGATCTCCACGATCTTGCGAATCGTGGGCGAGTCGTCAGCGATCATGATGAACTGGCTCATCGCACGTTTCTCTCCCTTCTCGCCTGTGATAGCCCTGGGAGACGCTGCCCACCCCAACCACCGAAGTTCGCAGCGTTGCTTCCCAGGTGCTAGCGACAGTATAAGTCCTCCATACTCTAAATACCATATTAACTCGTATCTAAATATTATGATCTGAATAGAAGGTAGAATATCTTCTTATCCAGGAACTTGGTATATTCATCATCAATGTCGCTCATAGATACTAAAATCCCTGTCTCATCTCTACGATCCGGGATAGGAGATTCATTATCCTGGTGAAAGATGAGGGGTTTCTCATCATCTTTCATCAACTTGCCGGTTTCACTCAGAAACTCTCGACGACCCCGTTCTTACACGCTATACTCTAAAGAGACCGATATCTACAAGGACCGGCAGTCATGTGCAGGAGGATGAGAACGGCATGGAAGACAAGATGCGCAGAAATTTACGCATGGCCCGCTTGCGGAAAGGATGGAGCATGGAGCGGGCAGCGCAGGAGTTTGGTGTCGGTTCCAATGCGATTTATCGCTGGGAGCATGGGATCTCGATGCCCTATCCGCATTTTCGCCAGATGTTGTGTGATGTCTATGAACTGCCAGCCCATGAATTAGACCTGGCCGAACCAGATCCGGTAGCTGGCCCTATCACGCCCCTGCCCCTGGCGCCGGTCCTGGTGGCGGGAGCCGAACCACAGCCGAGGTTGGAGGCCCTCGCGCGCCAGAATCTGGAATCACGCCTCCAGTGTGTGATCTATGACTGGCTCACACACAAGAAGATGTCCTGCCCGCTGGCAAAGCTCCAGCAGCGCTTAAGCAGGGAGATAGAAAGTTACGACAAGATGAGCAAACAAGACCACCCCAACCACGCGGGGATCGACGAGGGGCGCCGCACGGCGCTGCGCACCCTCGCCTTGATCCCCCTCCAGGCGCTGGGCCTGGGTGTTGTCGCCGACAACATGAAACTGGCATGGTCGCCCCAGGAGTTTCTGACGCACTGCGCGGCAGGCATCACGGCCTGCTACTATCTGGCAAAAGGGCAGTATGAAGATATGCTGACGGCCTCCGATACCATCACAGCGTATCTGCCAACGTTGCAAACGCTGGTGAAGGAGTCATCCACCCATCGTAAGGAAGCGGCCAATCTGGTTGCCCAATGCTGGCAACTTAAAGCACTACTGGCAGTGCGTCGCGAAGGAGCACAGCATGCTATCAGCTATGGGCAGCAGGTTTTGACCTTCGCCGAGCAGAGCGGAGATCCAGTTTTACAACTTTCTGCCGCCGAGCGAATGATATGGTACTCTCTGCTGGGGAAACAGCCGGGACGGGTACGCGATGCTATCTTACGGGTGCAATCGCAGCTTGAACATCCTGCTAAGCCAATCCCTTCGGTGGTGCAAAGCATGGCGTATGCCGGTATAGCAAGAGGACAGGCATTCAATCATCAGAAGCGGGATGCTTTCGCGGCTACCTTGCGGATGCATGAAACATTCGCTCGGGCAAAGGACAGTGAAAACCTTGTCTACCTGGATTATGCTGGTCCCTTCAAGTATGATGGCATGGTTCCTTACTACCTGGGGCAGTATAACGAAGCGTTTGAGGCTTTCGCAAAGATTATTGATCCACAGACGCTCACGGTCAAACTGCCAGTTTCTTCCGAACGTTCGCGTATCGATATCATCAATCTGCTGGCGCTGACAGCATTGAAGCGCTCGAACAAGGACAAAGAGTTGATCGTATCCCTATGGATGGCAGGTATGCAAGGCGCGAAGAATTTGCGCAGCGAGACGAGCTATGAGGACGCAGTGGCGGCCTACGGCATCATGGAAGCGCTGTGGTCCGACGATGCGCGGATCCGCGATTTGCGCGACCTGATGGGGCATTGGTAGGAACCATGCGCCAGGATGTCAGCCCGAGCGCCTATCCATGACATCCTGAGCGCCCAGTGTCATCCTGAGCGCAGCGAAGGATGACACGGGAGGGGGATGACAGGAATGCACTCAGGATGACATTCTTTACAATCGTACCCCGGCGCGCGGCGGGTGCGCGCGTTCGGTAGGGCTGGCCGGTCTGGATGGCGCGGCTCATCTCATCGTAGATGTCGAGGATGACGCGTTTGGTGCGATATTCGCCGTACTGCTTCTCCTCTTTCAGATCGGGCATTGTACTGCTATTGAAGAGGAAGCCATCCAGAGATGGCAGTCCAGGCTCAGGGCATCCCTGTTCCTCTGAGAGCTTACGCATGACCAGTTGCAGCACCTGGAACAGGTCAGTGTGATGGGAGCCGATCTGTTTCTCTGCGAACTGCGCAACCTGGCCGTCGCATAACATTTCCGATACCTCCTTTTAGCTTCATCGCCGGCATCGGGGCGAAACAGTAAATCCCGATCCTCAGCCGCGAAAAGGACGACCAGACGATAAATCAAACGTAAGACCTATCGATAGTAGCAATGGGCATCCAGGGTTCTCGAACGCAGCTTCTCGTAGAGGTCGTGATTGGCAGTGATGATACAACACATCGTGGGAGTAGAGCAGAAGCTTCGAAATAGGGTAAAGCTAGCAAGCATTATTTCACCGAATCATGCAATCTTATGCCATGAATTCTACTATACGAGCATAACCAACTGCCTTTGCAGAGCGCATCTTTTTGCTCCCTGCAAGCGCTAGCATTGCGCTCGCTTATCTTGTATAATAGGCCGAAGAAACTACTGATAGCCGCTCTGATATGCAAGGAAGGCGTATGCACAACGAGAACGATTCGCTGCGAGAGGAGGTGCTGCGTTCGTATCTGGACCTCACACCAGAGCAGATCCGCCAGCAGCTTGTTGCCATTGTGGCGCGTGAGATTCCCGCTCCTGGGCATCGGCAAGTTCCCTTCAATGCCGTGGAAACCCTGATGTGTTATGGCCTCTTCTATCTGCTCGATCCGCATCGTTATGGCGGGGGCAATATCGATCAGGTACCTTCCATCGTCAACACCCTCGCCAGGTTCTTCAAACGCCGCCCTGGTTCGCTCACCAGCAAGATGCAGAACCTGGATGGATCGCGCCCGCATGGCAAGAGCCTGGAACCGCTGCTCTTTGCCATCCTGGCAGCGGAGCCAGAACGGTTTCGAGCGCTCTATCAGATGATCCTGACTGCGGCGCGCCAGCTTGACCTTGATGAAGATACCTTGCCAGATTTCCTGGCCGACCCGGCGCTGGCTCCTGCACAGGAGGATTTGCTGGGACAGGAGGAGATCCCCGCCAGCACATCGCAGTTGCTCATCGGTGTGCAGCCGGAGATGGAGAACCTGGAGCGCGCTTTCAGGCTAGGAGAGCGGCTGACTGAGAAGCTGGTGGAGCGCAAGATCCGGCTGGCGCAGCATCGTTTTGCTCTGGAGGTGCTGCGCAATTGTGGGCGCCACTGCGTCTTCTGTGGCTTTGAGCCGCGTTCGCTGCCCGAGCAGAGCGGTCTGTTGCGCGCCTCCCATATCAAGCCCTGGGCGGTGGCGACTGCCCAAGAACGGGTGGATGTGCGCAACGGGCTGGCGGCCTGTCCGACGCATGATGCCGCCTTCGATCAGGGCTATCTCACCGTCAATGGCGGCTATCGCATTCACCGGGCGAGCGTGCTGGAGCAGAGCCTGGTCAAAGATCAGGGCGTGCCGTATTATTTCGGCGCGGTCCTCGCCTCGCACCTGCTATTGCCTGAGCAGGCGAAACGACCCGCTCTACGCTACCTGACCTATCATGGCGAGCATATCTTCAAGGGCTAACCGCGATGCGGAGCAGCTTTTTCGTATGAGGAGCATTTTCGTTTCTGAGAGAGAGGCGATGAACATGAATCAGACGAACTACAACGAGATTGCCGACTGGTATGATCGCTATCTGTCTGAGCATCCCATCTATTTGGAGTTGCTGCTGCCGCATCTGCTGGAGCTGGTGGGCGAGGTCGAGGGAGAGCGGGTGTGCGATCTGGCCTGCGGGCAGGGCTGGTTCGCTCGCGAACTGGCGCGGCGCGGAGCGCGGGTGACGGGCATCGACGTGGCCGGGCGCTTGCTGGAGATCGCACGACGCCACGAGCAAGAGGAGCCGCTGGGCATCGACTACCGGCAGGAAGACGCGCGGCTGGCGGCTTCGTTGGCTGCCGGCAGCTTCGATGGAGTGGTCTGTGTGCTGGCGCTGATGGATATGCCAGAAATCGATCCGGTGTGCCGCACCATGCGCCGCCTGCTCAAGCCGGGCGGCTGGCTGGTCGTGGCGCTGACACATCCCTGCTTTGAGTTGCCGCAGGCGCGCTGGATCACCACCAAAGAGGGACAAGTGTCGCGTGCGGTGCGGGGCTATTTCCAGGAAGGCTACTGGCAGTCGGAGTCGGGCGGCCTGCGCAGTCGCGTCGGCGCCTATCACCGCACGCTCAGCACCTATCTCAATACCTTCATTGCAAGCCGGTTGGCGCTCGAACGGCTGGTGGAACCAATGGCAACCGGTGAATACGCCGAGCGGGTGCCGGGGCTGCGGGAAGTGCCTTCGTTGCTGGTGGTGCGCGCTCGCTCCGTCTGAATTGATCGATGGGTTAGCGTTCTTTTTTCACCCTCTCCAGCCAGGCGCGCATATCTGGCTCGTGCTCCTGGTGGAAATGAGCGAAGAACAGGCTGCCGCTGATCTGCTCTTCTTCCAGCCCGAGGCTGTGCCGCAGATCCTGGAGTTCCTCCTCCGAAAAGGCATCGAGGGTATCTATCAGTTGCTGGAAGACTTCCCGCGAATCGCTGAGCACATCTGCCAAAGGACGATTGCGATTGGCCTGGTAAATCCAGGCATTGATTTCATCGTCTTCGCGCAGTTCTGGCGGCCAGGGCGGGGAAAAGTCTGGTTCATGATGCAGAAGCGCCTGGAAGCGCCGAACCGAACGGCGGCGCCAGCCCGTTAAGTGCGCCACGATATCCTTGACAATGTGCCAATTTGGCTTGGCCGGTAGCGACCTGGGTGTTGCTCCATGAGTCGGGCGAGCAGGGTCGTGGCTTGCAACGCGGGATCGCGTTCGAGTTGAGCGATCACCCACTCCCAATCCTGCTCAAAAGGGTTCTGGCGCGTCAACCAGGTCCGGGGCTGCTTGAGTTGGGAGGGCAGCTTGCCCATGCGCTCATACTTGCGCCCCGTTCGCTCGCTCATTCCTGCTTTCGCGGCGGCGAGTTTCTGGCTTTTGCCTGCTTTGCGTGCTTGCATATACAGCTTAACCTCGCTATCCTGTTTCATGGACTCTCCTCTCGTTGTACTGAGTTGAGAGTCATCTCAGGCCATCAAGCAGGCGCTCGTCTAGCTTGAGGGCCTTTCTCTGTGCAGAGGAGCGTTGAGGACAAACCCATTACAACTCTCCCTGCGGTCAACTACTTCTTGCGGAGTCAAGCGGCAAAAGTAATCTGTCTCCGGGGCCCTATTCTAA
>DATGLE010000123.1:0-13076 GCA_035294325.1 Ktedonobacteraceae bacterium
AGGCTCTCCTGGAGGAGCAGATCCTGCCTGCCATGCGGCAGAGCGGCTGGCAGACCGCGCGCATCGAAGAGGGGCCAGCGTCCCGTCAATTCAAAACAACTGCGATCATCGGCGTGAAGTAATCGCTTGTCGGGCTGGTTCGTGGAGAAAGGGGGCGCAAACTAACATGAATCGTATTGATCGCCTGACGGCCATTATTTTGCTGTTACAGAGAGGCAGGCGCACAGCCAGTGAGATCGCGCGCCGCTTTGAAATTTCCCGGCGCACCGTCTTTCGCGATATAGAAGCGCTCTGCCAGATGGGCGTCCCGATTCAGGCCGAGGCCGGCGCTCACGGTGGCTATGCCCTCATGCCCGACTACTCGCTGGCTCCGCTCCAGTTGACGGCCCGCGAGACGCTGCTCCTGCGCCTCGCTCTCAGCAGCGTCTCACAACTGGCCGATACCCCCTTCAAGGCGGAGCGCGAGTCTCTGCTCGTCAAGATGCAGGCGGTGCTGCCCGCACAGCATCAGCAGGATACCGAGCAGCTTTTACAGACCGTTCAGCTCGACATCCCGCGCCGCGCCTATAGCACACCGTTTATCGAGCCGCTGCTGGAAGCCGCTCGCAACGGCCAGTGGCTCGCCGTCTCCTATCGGTCCGGGCGGGGAGCTTCCGAGCAGACCATTCTGCCCCGCCGTCTCTACGCGGCTGGCGGCTTCTGGTACTGCGAAGCGTATTCATTGGAGCGGCAGGAAGAGCGAACCTATCGCGTGGATCGCTTCACCGCTGTGAGCGCCACCCGGGACGGGACCTTCTACACCCTCCCGTCTCCCCGGATCCCCTACGACGATCCCTCGCACGCCGAAGTTTGCATCCGGCTCACTGCACGCGGCGTTCTGGTCATGGAGCGCGATCCACAACTGGGCGAGCAGATCCAGCCGGAAGGGGAAGAAGGAGGCGTGCTGCGCTTTCGCTGCCCGCCGAAGGAATACGACTGGCTGGTCCGCACCGTGCTCGGTCTCGGCCCGGATGCCGAAGTGCTGGCCCCCGATATCCTGCGCGACCTGGTGCGCCAGGCTGCTCAGGAAATTGCCAATCGCTACGCCCAACAGTGACATAAGATTGTCACCATTCCTCACGTATACTCCTCTTGTGACACCAGAACGACTGGCGCTCACCATAGAACTGATATTGAGCAAAAGAGGAGTATTCCGATGAAGGTGCAACCCGATCTTGCGAAGGCGACGGATTTCATCTGGCGAACGGCGCGGCTGCTGGATCGCCACCGCTTCGCCTTCCTGTTTCTCAATGGCTCACCCGAAGCGGTGCTTGCGGCGCTGCGCCCCTATCAGAATGCGGATGGTGGCTTCGGCAACGCTCTGGAACCGGATCTGCGTGCGCCAGTGAGCCTGCCGATCCCAACCTGGACGGCCCTGTGCATTCTGGATGAGATCGATGCTTTTGCCGATCCGATGGTGGGGCAGATCTGCGCCTATCTCCAGAGCATCACCACCCCCGAAGGCGGTGTGCCCTTTGTGCTGCCCCTGGCCCATGCCTATCCCAGCGCACCCTGGTGGCAGAGCGCCGACCCACCATCCGATTCGCTCAATCCCACCGCGGCCATCGCAGCGCTGCTCTATAAGCATCGCGTCGAGCATCCCTGGCTGACTACCGCTACCGACTACTGCTGGCGCCATCTCGATGCCCTGGATAGCACCAGCCCCTACGAGATACGCGCGGTGCTGCCCTTCCTGGACTTCGTGCCTGACCGGCAGCGGGCCGAGCGAACGTTTGCGCGCATCGGTCCGAAGATCCTGGAGCAAAATCTGGTAGCGCTTGATCCCGCTGCCGCCGGCGATAGTGAGGTACATACACCGCTCAACTTCGCCCCGCGCCCGCAGAGTATGGCCCGCCGTCTCTTCTCGGACGCGGTCATCGATGCCCACCTGGATGCGCTCGCTGCCACACAACAGGAGGACGGCGGCTGGCAATTCAACTGGCTGGACTGGAACCCTGCGACCACCCTGGAATGGCGCGGCATCGTGACCATCGAGGCACTCGTCACCCTGCGCGCCTATGGCCGTCTCTGAAGTAGTGATGGTTGAGGATAGGGACAGCCTCTGCTACAAGCATAGAAAACCTCTTCACGTGGATGGCGATGCCCTGATATGATAGACGAAGATGGACATAATACCATCTTCGTCCATCATCTCGAGGAAAGGAAGGCTCCCATGCGTCTTGCGATTATTTCCGATATTCACGGGGAATGTTTCGCCCTGGATCAGGTGCTTCACGATATTGAGCAGCAGGGCATTGAGCAGATCGTGTGTCTGGGTGATGCAATTCAAGGAGGATCGCAGCCTGCTCAGACAGTGGCGCGGCTGCGTGAGCTAAACTGCCCGGTAGTAATGGGTAACGCCGATGCATGGCTGCTCACCCGTCAGGAAACCTCTGCCGGGGAAGAGACCAGCGAGCAGCAGCGAGCGGTCCGGGCCTGGTCGCTGGCGCGGCTCTCCGAAAGCGATCTCGCCTATATCCAGCAGTTTCGCCCCACGATAGAGATCCCACTGGAAGCCGGTAAGAAGCTGCTCTGCTTTCATGGATCGCCTCGCTCCTTCAACGACGTCATTCTCCCCGAAACCTCAGATGAGGCGGTTCGGCAATTCCTGGATGGCTACGACGCCACGCTGTTCACTGGCGGGCATACGCACACACAGCAAATGCGGCGCCTGGGCAACTCCTGGTATATCAACCCGGGCAGTGTGAGTCTGTCCTATAACTGGGAGCTTTGCGACCTGGCAAGCGGGCGCGTCCGCGTAGATCCCTGGGCCAATTATGCCATTGTTACTTCGGAGGGAGCGAACCTGGGCATCACCTTCCGTCATGTGCCCTTCGATGTCGACGAACTGGCCCGCATTATCCGCGCCAGCGGCAGGCCCTATGCCGAAGAATCCATCTCCGTCTACCTGCGCGAGCATTGATGTGGCTTAATTATTAACCCGATTTGCTGGTTGGTTTTGATGCGCCTGCGGCGCACAACAGGAAGTGGAGTCAGAGCGCACAGCGCCGCAGGCGCTGTGCGCTCTGACTCCACTTCCTGACGAACCGCGCAGCGGTGAGGTATCAGGAAGCCTTGCATAAAGAGCAAGATGGGAGAAGTTTCCTTCACGTGCCGGGGTGTATACTGGTGATGTTGACCTTTCGCAAGTGATATCGTTTCCGTGAGAGGAAAGAGAAACATATGACAGGTTACATCATCCAGAGAAGACAGAACGGAGGGCGCACGCGATGAGCACGTCAGGATTGTCCAGAAGCCGGCTCGCCCGCCTGCACGATGTCATGGCCGGCTATGTCGAGCGCGGCGAGATGCCCGGCCTGGTCACGCTGGTCAGCCGGCGCGGCGAGGTGCATGTCGATGCCATCGGCACGCAGGCCATAGGTGGCAGTGCCCCGATGAGTCGCGATACCATCTTTCGCATCTCCTCGATGACCAGGCCGATCATCGCTGCGGCAACAATGATGCTGATCGAGGAATGCAAGCTGCGGCTGGACGAGCCGGTGGAGCGCTGGCTGCCCGAACTGGCCGGGCGCAGGGTGTTGAAGCGCATCGATGGGCCGCTCGATGAGACCGTCCCGGCACAGCGATCCATCACTGTGCGCGATCTGCTCACCTTCCGTATGGGCTTTGGGCAGATGATGGCGCCCCCGGACGCCTATCCCATCCTCAAGGCGGCGAACGAGCAACAGATCGGCATGGGGCCGCCGGCTCCTTCTATGATGCCCGCTCCCGATGAGTGGATACGCCGCCTGGGGCAGCTTCCGCTCATGTATCAGCCGGGGGAGCGCTGGATATACAACACGGGATCCGATGTGCTGGGCGTCCTGCTGGCTCGCGCTTCGGGCCAGCCGCTGGAGTCGTTCCTGCGCGAGCGCATCTTCGAGCCGCTGGGTATGAAGGACAGCGGGTTCAGCGTGCCAGAAGCCTCACTCAACCGGCTGGCAACCAGCTATTGGACCGATCCGACCAGCGGGAAACTCGCTGTCTATGATGAGGCTGTAGGCGGCCAGTGGAGTCGCCCTCCGGTCTTCCCGTCGGGCGCGGGCGGCATGGTTTCAACCATCGATGACTTCCTGGCCTTCGCCCAGATGCTGCTCTCGCAGGGCAGACATAACCGGGAACGTCTGTTGTCGCGGCCTTCGGTTGAGACGATGACGACGGATCAGTTAACCCCGGAGCAGAAAGCGGTCTCGGGCCTGATTCCAGGGCAGTTTGACAGCCAGGGTTGGGGCTTCGGCGTGTCAATCGCCACCAGGCGCGATAACATCTGGGCGGTGCCTGGGCGGTACGGCTGGGACGGTGGCCTGGGCACCTCCTGGTATGCGGATCCCAGGGAGGAGATGACTGCCATTCTGATGACGCAGCGCGCCTGGGATTCCCCCGGCGCTCCGAATCTCCACTCCGATTTCTGGACCTCGGTCTACCAGGCCATCGACGACTAATTTTCCTTGACCGCCTGGACGACAACAAATGGCAGCAGCGACCAGACCAGATCGCGCCTCTGCTCGATCTTGAAGCCTGCCTCGATTGCTAACTGGACGGTGGGGCGATTCCAGTGACAGTTGCCGGCGAAGAGCCGCGTGAGGGGCGTAACGATGTCCTGCATGGCTGCGGCCAGCGCTCCTCGTGCTCGCACATGTTCGACCAGCAGCAGTACCCCGCCTGGCTTGAGTACGCGCCAGACCTCGCGCAGCCCGCGCAGGGGATCGTTGACGGAGCAGAGAACCAGTGTGCTGACCGCGCTCTCAAAGCTCTCGTCGGCAAAGGGCAGGCGCTCCACTGGAGTCTGGATTAGATGGATCGGCACGGATGCCTTAGCCGCCCGCTCACGAGCATACTCTAGCATCGCAGTATCCGGCTCGATTGCCTCCACAGACGTGACCTTATCAGGGGAATACAACGCGAAGTTGAGTCCGTTGCCCGCGCCAATCTCCAGGACTCGTCCGTGCGCCTGCGCGGTCACTTCCCTGCGCAGAGGAGTCAGGAAGCGCTCTGTGTCCTCGCGGCGTGACATGCGTTCGTAAGATCTGGCGAAGCGACGGCGCGCGGTGAGGCCGTCGGGCTGCTGGCTCATAGCTGGTTGGTCCCCTTTCTATATAAAGAGATTGCTCCGATCATTGTAGTATACCTCACAGGGCTTTCCCATGCTTCCATGCAGACATGTCATCCTTCGCTGCCGCTCAGAAGCTCTGCCCTGAGGAACGAAGGGATGACATTCCCAACGTGTTCGTTCCATTTCACCGTTAGCAGCCGGGGACCTCTGCTTTATGATAAGGTATATATAATAACACAACGATAGTGGATGACTCACCGATTTAAGGAGTATTTTTTTCATGAGCGACCCACAGAGCAAGGTCACACAAACCCGATCAGCCAGCGCCGTCACGTCTCAGGCTGCGAGCGCTACGACTTCTCGCGTACCGATTGAGCCGGAGGCGATGTTGAGCATCCGCCAGGCATACGATGTCGCCCTCGCCCCCGATGGACGGCACGTCGCGTTCACCCTGTCGGCATTCGTGGGCGATCAACAGAAGCCACAGTCGCGTATCTGGATAGTGGAGACCTCCGGGAAGGATGAGGCCCGGCCTCTGACCTCCGGGGCCAGAGAAGACGCGCATCCCCGCTGGTCCCCGGACAGCCAGCAGATTGCCTACGTTGCTAAAGCCGAAGGCGAGAAAGAGAAGCCACAGTTGCATATCATACAGGTACAGGGTGGAGCGGCGAAGCGTCTCTGCACGATGCCCAACGGTGCGAGCGATCCCGAATGGTCGCCTGATGGCAGCCGTATCGCTTTTATCTCACTCGAAGGTGCGGAGCCATCGGACGATCCCCTTGTCGTGGTTCCTCCTCGCCATCGCCGCCTGTGGACCTTGCGGCCCGGATTCGACATTCCCGAACCGGTTACGCCGGATAACCTCACGATCTGGGAGTATGCGTGGTCTCCCGATGGGAAGCAGATCGCCGTCTATTACTCGACGGGGCCTACCGAGTCCGACTGGTACAAGGGGCAAATCGGCATTGTGCCAGCCAGCGGAGGCGCGATACGCCAGATTTCACAACTGGCAGGGCAGGCGAGCAGTCTGACCTGGCTGCCTGATGGTCGCAGTGTCGCCTACGTGACGGGCAACTGGAGCGACCGGGGACTCGTTGGCGGCGACCTGTTTGTGCAGGCGGTTGACGGCGGTGAGGCCCGTAATCTTACGCCCAACGGTGAGATCAGCCTGAGCTGGTGCCGCTGGTTCCCCGATGGCAAGCGCCTGCTCTACGCAGCCTGGTCGGGGGTAACGCATCAGATTGGTCTGCTGGACGCGCAGACTGGCAGCATGGAGACGCTGGCCGACGATTTTGTGATCGGTGAGCGGTTCGGCCCGCGCTTCTCGTCAACTCCCGATCTCAGGAGTATCGCCGTCACCCATTCCACGCACGACCATCCCTACGATGTGTGGTTCGGCGAACTCACCGGGGAAGGTGATGCCAGCAGCCATATCGCGTGGCGGCAACTGACGCGGCTGAACCCCATCGCGGAAGAAACACTGGCGATTGCCCCTACAGAGCGGATCAGCTACGTGAGTGTCGATAGCTGGCAGATCGATGCGCTCTTTACCGCGCCGCTCCATCGCGAGGAGCAGACGCCGCCCCCGTTGGTGGTGCACGTACATGGCGGTCCATCCACCGCTTACGTCGACGCCTGGAGTGAGTGGGGGCAGTTGCTCGCCTCGGCGGGCTTTGCTGTGCTCGAAGCCAACATTCGCGGCAGCCAGGGACGCGGAACCGCGTTCTCCGATGCGGTACTGGGCGACATGGGCGGGAAGGATTTTCAGGATCTCATGTACGGTGTCGATTACCTGATCGCGCGCGGCCTTGTCGATGCCAGTCGAATTGGCATCATGGGCTGGAGCTATGGCGGCTTCATGACAGCCTGGGCGGTGACGCAGACGAATCGCTTCAAGGCGGCGATAATGGGCGCGGGTATCTGTGACTATCACAGCTTTCACGCGCAGACGAATATCCCCGACTGGGACAGAATTTTCATTGGCGCTGATATGCTGGAGCATCCCGAAGCCTATCGCGAACGCTCGGCTATCACCTACGCGGCCCGCGTGACCACGCCCACACTGATCCTCCACGGCGAAAAGGACGAGTGCGTACCCGTCAACCAGGCGTATGCCTTCCACCGCGCCCTCAAGGAGCGTGGCGTTCCTACCGAACTGGTCGTCTATCCGCGTGAGGGACACGGCCTCAGGGAGAGGGGCCACCTGCGCGACCTGGAAGAACGGCTGGTGCGCTGGTTTAAACAGTATTTGTAGGGCGCCCTGGCTCTGGTTGCGGCACAAGATCACGATCAATACAGTCGCGTATATGCTCAATCGCGCGCCGTAAATGCACCGCGTCCTGGTAGAGCTTATTCAGCATCTCGGCACCCTCCAGCGTCGCGATTATCACACTGGCCCAGGCGTCCGCATCGACGCCCGGGCGGATTTCTCCTCGCTCCATGCCCTTCGTGATAATGTGCCGCACGGTTGAACGCAGCTCGTCCATCGCCCGGCGTGCGCGCTCACGCAGCGCTGGCTCAGCATCGTCTGACTCAATGGCGGTATTGAGGATGGGACAGCCGCCGGCAATCGGTGGATCGTCTATCCAGTCTTCAAAGTACGCGAGCAGGGCATAGAGCCGCTCTATCGCGTGCTTCTTACCCGCCAGCTTTGAACGGATACGCTGGTCAAGCATGGCATAGGCGTAATCGAACGCCTCAAGCGCCAGTTGCTCCTTACTCTTGAAATGATTGTAGATCCCACCCTTCTCCAGCCCTGTCTGCCGCATGATATCAGAGAGCGAGGCGCCAAAGTAGCCTTGCTGGTTGAAGAGTGGCGCGACGCGCGCCAGGATCATCGCTCGCGTTTGTGTCCCTTTGCCCATATATTCCTCCGCATTTCAGACCGCCTGGTCTGCTTGTAGCGTATCAGATCCGTGCGGGGCTGTCAAATTGGCAGTAGTGCAGCCCAGAGCGTATTGAATGTGCGCGGCAGCGCAACGAAAAACAGTGCCATTCAAGAGCGGCCATCTGTTCTCCGCGCAGCGGAGGCCCTTCCCGTTCTTGATTGGTCAACATCATCATCGCGCTTATGAATGCATATAACAGGTAAAACCGGCGCGATAATGAGAAGTGACAACCAGCGCCGGTAATAAACCCCGGCGTCCCTAGAGGTTCCCTCTATTCTGTCTCTTGCCGACCTTGATTGGTACCATTTATAGTCGCGCGGTTACGCACATCACCCGGGCGATAGTGAATAATCACATGCCCGGCAGAGTGTCCGATTGCAGCAGGCGGTCATAGAACCGGGAAAGAGCCTTTATATCTACACGACGCCCGAGCCTGGCGAGGAAGATGTTCGCCGGGTCCATACGGATATTTTCCTCGGCGGTGAGGTATTCGGTGAAACCGTAGTGCGCGAACAATTGCTCAATCATTGAGCGATAGGCGAAGGGCGTCAGTTGCAGTCCCTTCATATCCCAGTGCCACGAAAGTCCCATACCGATGATAATAAGATCTTCAAGGCAATCGAGTTCAAACACGAAATTCAGCAATTGACGCGCGATGCCGCGCTGCCTCCAGCCAGCACTCACCTCAATAGCAATCTCGTAGGTGCCCTCCAATCCCTGCCACCAGTCATCGGCGGGCACTAAAGAGACCTGTCCCGCGATGGTGCCTTCCTGTGTATAGGCCAGGGTGAGTATGCTGTCCGGGCGTTCGGCAATGCTTTTTAGTAGCTGGTGTTCGCGCTCCGGGGTACGCGCGAAGGCGCGCAGTCCAGAATCGACGGCAAGGCTTGCCACAAAGGGGGCCGAGCAAAAGTCTTGCAGGAAGAGTGTAGCCTCCGGCATCTTGAGCATTCTTTTGTGCTGTACAGCGGAGTTTTTACATGACGATGGCGGCTGACTTGTATGTAGCATAAACGTAGCTCGCATTCTTTTGATAATATTTGACGGATAAAGTATCAAGCCAGGCAATGGATCACTTCTGTGCGGGATGCCTGGCATCTGTGTTCATGATGACGTTAGCCATTTCATCTCCCTCCATTGGCCGGCGTGATATTCTAGTTCACTTCGCTCTCAAAAAAAGATGACAGCAAGACGATGGCTGGCGCGTGGGAGAGTGTCCCTGCTGCTGGACATTGGACTTCCCCTGTTTTCGCAAGCCGTTCATTCGCATATGTTCCTCCCTTTGATATACCCCGTCGCGTTTCAGACCGATCAGTCTGAAATCCATACAAAAATTATCAGACCGTTCGGTCTGATATTAATTATCCATATTTCTCGCGCTTTGTCAAGGCTGACATACTCTGGCAAGGCTGGCGCATGACTATTACAATACTGACAGGTATTATATGGGGGCTGAGTATCAAATAACTGCTCGGCGCCTGTGGTGCTTCGCCAATGCTGGTGCTGGTGGCGGGTGGGGCGGGCGCAGCCCGCCCCACCCGCCACCAGCACCAGACAGATAAGCCACCGAAGATGGCGAGAGACCTGATGGGAAAGTGAACTGATAGAGAAACAAGGCTGGGAGAATGCAGCCCGATGGATAGAAAATTATTCGCATATTGTACGGCAGCGCGGAGCGGGCTGATTGTCGTGGTTGGCCTGGGCGTGTTGGGCCTGGGGGCAACCATCGCGCAGATGACTTTTTTAAGCCGTATCGTCAGCCAGGTTCTTCTGATACACGCTCATCTGGAGCAGCTTATGCCGCTGATCCTTCTGCTGCTGAGTATGATCGTACTGCGGGCCGGACTGGCATGGGGCCGCGAACTGGCCGCGCGCCGCAGCGCGATCACGGTCAAGAGCGAGATGCGCCGCCGCCTGTTTGCCCATGTGCTGCGCCTGGGGCCATCCTTTTGCCGCCAGGAGCGCACCGGCGAACTGGTTGCGACGCTCAACGAGGGCATCGAGCGCCTTGATGCCTATGTGAGCCGCTACCTGCCCCAGATAGCCTTGAGCGGCATCATTCCCGCGCTCATTATCATCTTCATCTGGCCGATTGACTGGCCCAGCGCTGCGCTGCTCTTGATTACCGGTCCCGTGATCCCTTTGATGATGGTGCTGGTCGGTAGTTACTCCGAAAAACACATTCAACGCCAGTGGACGGCCCTCTCGCGACTGAGCGCGCATTTTCTGGATACAATCCAGGGCCTGGCGACGCTCAAGCTCTTTGGACGCAGCCGGGCCGAGCAGGCGCGTATCACCAGCGTCAGCGAGGAATTTCGCGAGCGCACGATGAAGGTATTGCGCTATGCCTTCCTCTCAGGGGCCGTGCTCGAATTTATGATCGCCATTGCCATCGGCCTTGTTGCCGTCGTGCTTGGCGTGAGACTGCTGAACCGCAGCATTCCCTTCGAGCAGGCTTTCCTGGTGCTGCTGCTGGCCCCGGAGTTCTACCGTCCCCTGCGCGAACTGGGCACGCAGCACCATGCGGGTATGGAAGGGCGAGCAGCGGGCCGCCGCATGATCGAGATCCTGGAAACGCCGCTGCCACCGCAGGCACAGGAGAGCGAGGAGACCCGGCCCTCCGGCCCTCTGACGATTGAATGCCGCGACCTGACCTTCACCTATCCAGGCAGCGAGCAGCCGGCATTGCGGCGGGTCAATCTCACGCTGCCCGCGCATACCTGTACGGCCCTGATCGGACGCAGCGGCGCGGGCAAAAGCACGCTGGTGAACCTGCTCATGGGCTTCAATGAGGCCGATAGCGGAACGATCACGGCCAATGGCGTCCCTCTGGGCGCGCTGTCGCCTGATGACTGGCGGGCATACGTCGCGCTTGTGCCGCAGCGACCATATCTTTTCTCGGGCAGCGTGCGCGCGAATATCCAGATGGCCCGCCCGCAGGCCAGCAGTGAAGAAGTCGAGCGAGCAGCGCAACTGGCCGGGGCCGCCGCTTTCATCAAAGCGCTGCCCCGGGGCTACGAGACCGAAGTTGGCGAACAGGGCGCGCGGCTGAGCGCGGGGCAGGCGCAGCGTATCGCTATTGCGCGCGCCTTCCTCAAGGATGCGCCGCTGCTGATCCTGGATGAACCAACCTCCAGTCTCGATGCCGAGAGCGAGGCGCTTATCGCGCAGGCGCTCAAACTGCTGATGCGCAACCGCACGGTGCTGGTGATCGCGCACCGTTCTACCACGCTCTCTGGTGCGGATCAGGTCGTGGTGCTTGATGCAGGACAGGTAGTTGAAACGGGGCAGCCGGAGCAACTGCTGGCGCGCGGCGATAGCGCCTGTATACGCCTGGTAGGAGCCAGTTATAGACAGGAGGAATGTGTATGAAAATCTTCCTGCGTTTGCTCCGCTTTCTCTGGCCCTTTCGCTGGCGCATCGCGCTGGCGTTTCTGCTAGGCAGCCTGATGGTTGCCAGCAATATGCTCCTGCTAAGCCTGGCTGCCTATCTCATTGCCGATGCCGCCATCGTGACCTTGCTGGTCCTGCTGACGGTCCCGATCACCATCGTGCGCTTCATGGGCGTATCGAGGGCTGCGGCGCGCTACTTTGAGCGCCTGGTCTCGCACGATACCACATTTCGCCTGCTTGCTCGCCTGCGCGTCTGGACCTACAACCACCTGGAGCCACTCGCGCCGTCTCAGTTCTTGCGCAGCGGTGATCTGCTGGCGCGCCTGGTCGCGGACGTTGACGAGTTACAGAACATCTATCTGCGCCTGGTCTCGCCCATCATCATTGCCGTACTCATCGCTCTGCTCACCTTCGACCTGTTTGCCATCTTCGATCTACGCCTGGCCTGGGTCGCCGTTGCCTCCCTGGCCGCAGTGGGCGCGGGCGTGCCCCTGCTCTCACGTCGTCTCGCATCTGGCCTGGGCAAAAGACACCTCGCGCTGCGCGGCGAACTGAATGCGCACATCGTTGACGGCGTACAGGGCGTGCAAGATTTGCTGGCCTATGGCAGCGCCGGGGCGCAGGTGCAGAAAGTAATCACGCTGGATAACCGCCTGGCGCAGATTCAACATCGCATGGCCTCGATTGCAGGTCTGCAAGAAGGGCTGAACGATCTGCTGACGAACCTGGGGCTGTGGGGCATCCTTATCCTGGCAATCCCGCTGGCGACTTCCAGAGCCATCGATAGCGTTTACCTCGGCTTCCTGGTTATGCTGCTGCTGGCAAGCTTCGAGGCCGTACAGCCGCTGGCACAGGCGTTCCAATCCCTCGGCCACTCACTCTCCGCCGGTAAGCGCCTCTTCGAGATTGCTGAAGCCGCGCCTGTGGTTGTCGAGAGCGCCAGTCCTTTGCCGCTCCCGGCGCGCCGCGAGCACGAACTGGCCTTCGAGCAGGTGCATTTCGCCTATTCTACAGGCGGCCAGAGCGAGGTATTGCACAACATCGACCTGTGCATTGCCCCGGGGCGGCGCGTCGCTGTCGTCGGCCCCAGCGGAGCCGGCAAAAGCACGCTGCTGCGTCTGGCGCTGCGCTTCTGGGATCCGCAGCAGGGTGTGATCCGATTGGATGGGCAGGATATACGCAACTTTGCCCTCGCTGATCTGCGCGGGCTGATGGGCGTTGTCACGCAGGATACCTATCTCTTTAACACCACCATACGCGGCAATCTCCTGCTGGCGCGCGCCGGTGCGAGCGAACAGGAGATGAGGCAGGCGTTGGAGCAGGCGCAGCTTGGTGATTTCATTCGGCAGCTGCCGCAGGGTCTCAACACCTGGATTGGCGAGCAGGGGCTGCGCCTCTCGGGCGGCGAGCGGCAGCGTCTCGCCATCGCGCGGGCGCTGCTCAAAGACGCGCCGCTCCTGCTGCTGGATGAGGTCACAGCGAACCTGGACAGCGCTACCGAGCGCGCACTGCTCGATGCGCTCGACACGCTGATGCGCGGGCGGACGACGCTGCTGGTCACGCATCGCCTCGTGCTCATGGAGCGCATGGATGAAATTCTCGTGCTCGATCAGGGGCGCATCGTCGAGCGCGGCACGCACCAGCAATTGCTGGCGCAGGATGGGCTATATCGAAGATTGTTTGATATACAGAACGGCATTTTG
>DATGLE010000124.1:0-2894 GCA_035294325.1 Ktedonobacteraceae bacterium
CACAGATAGATGTACGCGGCTGCGTAAGTTGCGGGCACGCATCGTTGAGGAGATCAACACGTTGAAAGAGGACATGCGCGAGGAAGAACGCGAGGGTGTTGGCAATCCTGTTGAGATGTCCAGCGTGCTCAAGAGCCTCCAGGAGGCGCTTACAACCATCTCGCTTGAATTGCAAAAATGCCCGCCGGAAGACTAAGCAGGAGAAGGCAATGACTGATCTGAACAGGCCGGTAGAATTTGGGGGCAACGTTGATCCAACCGCGCATGATCCAGTCTGGCCGCTGCGGTTAACGCAGGTGATCGAGGCGGCCAATCTCGAATTTGTAGGCATCCAGGATCATCCCTACAATGCCGGCTTTCTGGATACCTGGACGCTCATCGCGACGCTGGCCCAGGCGACCAGCCGTGTGCGTTTCTTCCCCAATGTGGCGAATTTGCCGCTGCGACCACCTGTAATGCTTGCTAAAGCCGTCGCGACGCTCGATGTGCTGAGCGGCGGGCGTGTAGAACTCGGCCTGGGAGCCGGAGCCTTTCCCGAGGGCGCAGCGGCTATGGGCGGGCCGAAGCGCACGCGGGGCGAAGCCGTTTCGGCTCTGGAAGAGGCCATTCAGGTCATTCGGCTCTTCTGGAGCGGCGAGCGCTCGGTGCGCTTCGAGGGCAAGTATTACGCGGTACGGGGTGCGCGCCCCGGCCCTGCCCCGGCGCACGATATCGGCATCTGGCTCGGCGCCTACGGTCCGCGTATGCTTGCTCTGACCGGGCGCTACGCCGACGGCTGGATTCCCAGCAGCAGCTTTGCGCCACCCGCGCGCCTGTTAGAGATGCAGCAGCGCATCGATGAAGCAGCCCGCGCCGCCGGGCGCAGGCCGCAGGATATCCGCCGTGTCTATAACGTAATGGGCTTGATTAGCGAGGGGCCACGACGCGCCTTCCTGGATGGTCCCGTTGCCTACTGGATCGAGGAACTGACGAAGCTGGTGGTAGAGGTAGGCATGGATACCTTTATCTTCTGGCCGGCGGAGGATCGTATGCGCCAGATGGAGATCTTTGCCGCCGAGGTTGTGCCGGGCGTGCGTGAAGCGGTAGCGCGGGCGCGCAGCTCTACCTGATGGCAAACTAAATGCAGAGTTTTTACTACTTGACCTGAGCGTGCAACTGGGGTATGCTCAGGGCGTAGCGCTGCATGCTCAAAAAGTGAAGTTGCGCGCGCTTCACCCTGTACGGCCTTCTGAATACTCATAGTCGAGTTGGGACAGAAAGGACTTCCGGCATGTCTGAAAAAATGGTTGCACCCGAACTGTTTCGCCCGCCCGTCGATTTCCCCGATGTGCCCTACGATCATCTCTTACGCATGGCGGCTGAGCGCAATCCTGATCGTGTCGCCATCATCTATCACGACCTCATGTTGACCTACCGCGAGGTCGTCTCAATGGTCAACTGTATCGCCAATGGCCTGCACAATCTGGGGATCAGAAAGGGAGATCGCATCTGCCTGTTCACGACCAATCGCCCGGAGTATACCATTACCTTTATCGCCGCCGCCACGATTGGCGCTGTCGTCAGCCCCATGAATCCAGGATACAAGGAGCGTGAGGTTAGCTACCAGCTTGAGAATTGCGAGGCCAGCGCCATTCTTATCCAGCGTGAACTGGTGCCTGTGCTCCAACTGGTACTCAACGAGAAAGAGTTTCCCAATCTCAGACATATCATCGTCACCGGCGATAAAGTGCCTGAGGGTATGTCCCAGGCCATACCGTTTGCCACGCTGCTGCGCCAGTCATCACCCCGGCGGCCAGCACCTGTCGAGATCGATGGCGATGACCTGCTGGCGCTGCCCTACTCCTCTGGCACTACAGGGCTGCCGAAGGGCACGATGATTACGCATCGCAACCTGACGGTGAACAACCTCCAGTTTACAACGGCACTGCGTACCGAAATCACCGATGTCGCCCTGATCTTCCTGCCGTTCTACCATATCTACGGCGTCATGCTGACCGGCGGCTTCCTGGCCTGCGGAGGGACACAGGTGTTGATGGAGCGCTTCGACCTGTTGCAATCGCTGGAACTATGCGAGAAGCACAAAGTGACGTACTACTTTGCCGTACCCCCGATTATCCTGGCCCTTGCCAACGCGCCCGTCGATCTTAGCAAGATGAGCACCGTCAGGTATATCTTCTCAGGGGCCGCACCTATGCCGCTGGACCCGGCGCGCAAACTGGAGGCGAAGACTGGCATTCAGATCGTACAGGGCTATGGCATGACCGAAGCCTCGCCGCTAACGCATGCGCAGCCGGGTGATCCCTCCCTTGTGCGCCTGGATAGCGTTGGCCTGCCTGTTCACAACACGGAACACAAGATCGTCGACATCGAGACGGGCGAGCGCGAGTTGCCGGTTGGGGAGGATGGCGAGATCATCATTCGTGGCCCGCAGATCATGAAGGGCTACTGGAAGGCACCCGAAGAGACGGCGCGCGTGCTGCGCAACGGCTGGTTCTACTCGGGCGATATCGGCCACGTCGATGCCGACGGCTATACCTACATTGTTGATCGCAAGAAGGAGATGATCAAGTACAAGGGCTTTGGCGTCGCACCCGCCGAGCTGGAGTCGCTGCTGATGGAGCACCCGGCGGTGATGGATGCGGCGGTGATCGGCGTGCCCGATGAGGAAGCGGGCGAATTGATCAAGGGACTGGTGGTCATACGCCCCGGACACAGCGCGACGCCCGAGGAGATCATTGCCTTCACCAATGGCAAGCTTGCCGGTTACAAGCGCATCCATATGATTGAGTTCATCGATGCTATTCCCAAGAATGCGTCGGGCAAGATCCTGCGCCGCGTATTGAAGGAGCGCGAAAAAGCGCTGCGCTCGGCCGATAGCGCGGTATCTGACTAAC
>DATGLE010000125.1:0-13136 GCA_035294325.1 Ktedonobacteraceae bacterium
GGTCTCAGTTCAGATTGCAGGCTGCAACCCGCCTGCATGAAGGAGGAGTTGCTAGTAACCGTGGGTCAGCACACCACGGTGAATACGTTCCCGGGTCTTGTACACACCGCCCGTCACACCACGAAAGTCGGCAACACCTGATGCCGCTGGGCTAACCCCCTTGAAGGAGGGGGAGGCAGGCGTCGAGGGTGGGGTCGGTGATTGGGGTGAAGTCGTAACAAGGTAGCCGTACCGGAAGGTGCGGCTGGATCACCTCCTTTCTAGGGAGTTGCGGGATGCTGCCGAGGCATCCCGACCTTCCAGGTCGATCCTCACTTTTAGTGAGGCCCCTGACAGGTTTATCGAGGTGCGACAGCGCTAAACCGTTTCGTTGTTATCCCTTACCACTCTTGAGTTGTTCGCGTATAACCTGTGCTTCCCCATCGTAAGGGCTTTTAGCTCAGGTGGTTAGAGCGCAGTCCTGATAAGACTGAGGTCCCTGGTTCGAGTCCAGGAAGGCCCACTCCCCTTTGTGCGGGGATGTAGCTTAGCTGGAAGAGCGCTGCCTTTGCACGGCAGAGGTCAGGGGTTCGAATCCCCTCATCTCCACCAGGGAAAACCTGTTGTGATCTGGCCTGTACATGCAGGTGGGGTGGTGACTGTAGCGGAAGGGAAACACCCGTTCCCATCCCGAACACGGAAGTTAAGCCTTCCAGCCCCGATGATACTGCGTGGGAGACCGCGTGGGAAAATAGGAAGTCGCCTCTCCACCCGCCTGTACAGGAGGTAAACAAGGCCAACCGGGCAGGCGCGGGCAAGATACCAGACGAGGCCAACCGGACAAGGCCAACCGGCCAGGCGCGGGCAAGATACCAGACGGGGGCAAGCCCCGTCTCTACACCTTAGAATGTAGAGGCGGGGCTTGCCCCCGTCTGGTAAGGGGCGCGGCGAGGTAAGGGGCGCGGCGAGGTTTTCATCGCCTGCCTTGCACCCATGCGTCATTTGCCGCGTAATTTCATGTAGGCCAGGCGCAGACCCTCCAGTGGCAGGTACTGGTTCACATACTGGATTTCGGGGATGAGCGGTGCCATCAATTGTGCCAGTCCGCCATGCGCGATCACGTTGACCTTGCTATCCGCTGTAACGCCCGGTATCTCTTTCCTCAGCCGACCTATCAGCCCTTGCACCAGCCCGACATGCCCATAGATGATCCCCGATTGCATATTCTCGGTGGTATTTTTGCCGAGGGCCGCGCGCGGCGGCGTCAGGTTCACACGATAGAGCAGCGAGGCAGCGCTACTCAATGCCTCCGCTGAGATCATCAGGCCCGGTGCGATGGCCCCGCCCAGGAAATCCCCCTGTCTGGAAACTACGTCGAAGGTCGTGGCGGTGCTGAATGCGATGATGATGGCTGGCCCCCCGTAAAGATGATAAGCGGCCAGCGCCGTCATGATGCGGTCAGAGCCAAGCTCCCAGGGATTGTCAACCAGCAGGTTGATGCCGAGGTCCAGTGTGTGATTGATGACGAATGCCTCTTTGCCGCAGTAGCGCAGCGCGAGATCCTGAAAGACGGGCGTCAGAGGAGGAACAACGCTGGATATAATAATATCGTCAACGGAGGTGAGATGATGACCAGCGTGGCGCATCAAATCGCTCAATACCATCGCGTACTCGTCGGTGGTGCGCTGCCGCGCGGTTGAGACGACCCAGTGGTGCTGCATCGTCTCGCTGTGATAGAGGCCGAATTTGATGTTTGTGTTACTGATGTCAATGGCAAGCAGCATGGATGGCTTCTCCTACGAATCTGTCTCTACCTGACAAGCTGTTGGACGGCGGCAGCGTATTGTTTGAGGAGTGCGGCGATGGTGAAGGGATCGCCATATGCCGAGTCATTAACGACGGTCACTTCACGGTTGGTGCGCGTGTCGATGAAGGCCAGCGAGGTCGGTGTGCGCATGCGCTTGCGACGCCAGCGCGAACCTGAAGGCACGAAGCCGCGCCCAAAGAAGAAGGCTGCGGCATTCTCACCTACCCCCGGCACCTGGCGAACGTTGTCCTGGCCGGAGGGATCGCGGTCAGGCGGGGGCACGCCGCGTGCCGTGACATGGCGTATATTTATCAACGGCACATGGATGATTTTCTTGCCCTCTTGCTTCACAAAGTCTTCGGGTGTGACGACGATGAGATGCCTGTCCATGTGCCTCAGACGCAACAGGTCGGTGATAAAGGTCCATATACTGCCCAGTCCGATGAACAGGCATACGCCCAGTATGATGGTCGTAATAACGGCGGCAAAGACGCCGTGCTGGTAGTTTACGGGGATCACAATGTTGGCGATGACGACAAACAGTCCCAGTCCGACGATGATGCCGAAGATCCAGCCGATCATGCCGACGATCAGCTTGTTGCGCAGGATTGGAAACACCAGCCAGTCATCAGGGATCTCGTTGCCTGCCCTGGCCCGCTCGAGTATCTCTTCTGCTTCCATTGAATTGAACGCTCCTTTGAGTCTCTGTTGGGAATCTTTCCTGTCGCCTGTCTCTTATTATAGCATGTATGAGGCGGGCTTTTTTGTTCTACTGCTCACGCCTGCGGCGCTCGCAAAGGGACGATGGGGCACAGCCCTCCCTGGCGCCTCGCGCCAGGGAGGGCTGTGCCCCATCGTCCGGCGCTGGCGGGGGAGAGGGGCCTGCATCTTCTGTATATATTGTGGAAAATGCGCGAAGAGCGGGAGGGCTGTGCTTCGTGGTCGGGCGCTGGCGGGGGAGAGGGGCCTGCATCTTCTAGATTGTGGTGCCTCGCGCCAGGGAGGGCTGTGCTTCGTGGTCGGGCGCTGGCCGGGGAGAGGGGCCTGCATCTTATAAATTATATATTATAAAAATGTGTGAAGCACATTTTTATAATATATAATTTATTTACTGCGCGGCGCAGCCGCGCTTGTGGCAAAAGAACAGGTGTGCTATGATGGTCACACCTGTCAATTACCGGGGAGACCATCTCAGAGAGTGTCGTCTTATGGACCATCGCATGCGCATAACAGCAGAGGCAGCCGCGCGCCTGCTCCTGCGACATTTCCAGCAGGAGTGCCCGCAGTGGAGCGACGAGCAAACTCCGCTCGATGAGATCGTGTCCTGGCTTGGCCTGCATGTCGCAACCTTCTATCCCGAAGATTACCAGGAGGGCACCTACGGCTTCGTCGATCCCGACGAAGACGAGAACCTCATCTGGCTCCGCCGCGACCTGCCGGAGACGCTCCGGCGCTTCACCCTGGCGCACGAACTGGGGCATGTGGTCCTGCATTCGCGGCGTAACGAGCGTGTACAGGACCTGCTGAGCGAGCTACACCTGCCCGCTGCGGGCATCGCGCTGGCGGAGGATATGCCCGCGCTCTCGCGTGATGATCCTTGCCAGGAGGACGATGTAGCACAGCAGGTGGCCGGATTGCTCGATCAGGAGCAGTTTCAGGAGGCGCTCGGCATCGGCGAGAGCTACGATCCGCGCAGCCAGCGCGAACTGGCGGCCAACATCTTCGCCGCCGAGTTGCTGATGCCCATTGAACGCGTGCGCGATCTCTACCTGGTCCGGCGCGTCGCCCCGGGCAAACTGGCCGGCCTCTTCGCCGTCTCCCAGGCTGCTCTGCTCAACCGGCTGTCGGGACTGCTCAAGGAGCCTGCACTCTCTGTCTCGATACCCGCCGTCCCTGTAGCGGAGCCGGCCCCGGCGCGCACACGCTACGACGAATTTCAGCAGGCTGCGATTGAGGCTCCCACCCCGGCGCTGATCGTGGCGGGGCCGGGCAGCGGCAAAACCAGCACGCTGATCGGGCGTGTGGAGTACCTGGTGCATACGCTCGGCGTACAGCCGGAGCATATCCTGGCGCTGACCTTCTCGCGCAAAGCAGCCCGCGAGATGGAGGAGCGCTTGAGCCTGGCGCTCGGCGGCGCGGATCGACTCCCCAGAGTCAGCACCTTCCACGCCTTCTGCGCCGACCTGCTGCGCCAGCAGGCCGCGCTGGCGGGCCTGCGTCCTGACTTCTCTTTGATCGACGAGGCGGAGGGCTATTTCCTTTTACGGCAACTGGCCGATGAGATGCAGCTCCGCCACTATCAGAAGCTGCAAGCGCCAGCCTACTATTTCCCCGATATACTCAAAGCTATCTCGCGCGCGAAAGATGAGCTTATCGATCCTCATGAGTACGCGCGCCTGGCACGGCGCATGCTGGAACTGGCTCAGGACGAAGAGGAGACGCAGCGGGCGGAGAAGGCGCTGGAGGTTGCGCGCGTCTATGCGCTGTATGAGCAGGGGCTGCAACGGCGGGGGGATAGCGACTTCGGCGGCCTGCTTGTCCTGGCTATCAGGCTGCTGCGCGAACATCCAGAAATATTGCGTGAGCAGCAGGAGAAATATCAGCACATCCTCGTCGATGAATTTCAGGATGTCAATCGCGCCAGCGGCGTGCTGCTGCGCGAACTGGCGGGCGCCGGGCGGCGTGTATGGGTGGTCGGGGATGCGAACCAGGCGATCTACAGTTTTCGCGGCGCCTCTCCCGCCAACATCACCAATTTTACTTCCGACTTTCCCGGCGCGCGCGTGCTCCCGCTTGCCCGCAATTATCGCTCGCGTCCCGATCTCGTCACGCTCGCGGAGACGTTCCGCTGCGCACTGTTGGAGGTGGAGCAGAAGCCGGGGAAGAATCAGCCGGTGCGCCCCGGCGAGACCGGCGCCTATGTCACGCTGGCGAAGGCGGCGGACGAGGCGAGCGAGATGGCCGGACTCATCCAGGATATACGCCGTAAACACGCCTCAGGCTATGCCTACAGGGATATGGTCATACTCTGCCGCACGCGGGCGCAGGCGAGGAAGATCACGCGCATGCTGGCGGCGGCTGACCTGCCCGTCATCGAGCGCGGCGGCATGCTTGAGCAGGAGCATGTGAAAGACGCGCTCTCGATTGTCCTCCTGCTGGCGAACCCCGGCGGCATGGGCCTCCTGCGCGCCGCACGCCTGCCGGAACATCCTCTCTCCCAGGATGATATCGAAGCCGTGCTGCTGGCAGCCCGCCAGCAGAAGACCAGCCCCGGCGCGCTGCTCTTCGACGGCGCGGCTCCGCTCGGTATGAGCGTGCCGGGGCGCCACGCCTTCAACCGTCTCAGCGAGATCGTGCAGGCATTGCTCGGCGCGCCCGATATCTGGTCGCTGCTCGCTCAGTACCTGCTCGTGGAGACCTCGCTGGTACGCGACCTGCTCTGCAACAGAGAGAACAAGCAGGCGGCCGCGATGCTCGCCGATTACGATGCTCTGCTGCGCCTGGCACGGCACTACGACCAGCAGCAACTTCGCTTGCGGCAAAGGGAGCAGGAGGACGAGCCGGGGCCGGTGGAGCGCGCGAAGGGCTTTCTTGAGTATCTCAGTCTGCTGGTACTGCTGCGCCAGGATGGCAACTCGCGCCAGGGAGCGGAGGACAGCGCGGAGGCGCAGGCCGATATTATTCGCGTCATGACCGTGCACGCAAGCAAGGGACTGGAGTTTCCCGTCGTCTACCTGCCCGGCCTGGCGCAGCGTCGTTTTCCCGCGCAGGCGCGCTCCAGCTCCGTCGAGCCGCCGGAGGGCATGCTCGCCCCGGAGAGCGTGGGCGGCACGGCGCACGAGAGCGGGGAGGCGTGCCTCTTTTACGTGGGGGTAACGCGGGCGCGCGATCACCTCGTGCTCAGTTATAGTGAGCGCTACGGCAAGCTCAAATATAAGCGCTCGCCCTATCTCGATACGCTGGAGGCTGGCCTGTCTGCTGAACGACTCGCGCTGCTGCATTGGGACGCGCGGACGGTGGGCGCGCCTCCCGAAATTGAGCAGCAGATCACGCAGAGTTCGCAGCCGGGCGAGGAATTTATCGCCGCGATGAAGCCAGCGACGTTGAGCGCCTCGGCTATCGAGTCCTATCATCGCTGCCCGCGCCAGTATCTCTACGGGACGATCTACCACTTTGAGAACGAGGCCGACGCCTATCAGCTTTTCTGGCAGGCCACGCAGCGCACGCTGGAGGCCCTGCGCGGGCGCGTCGGCCAGGGCAAGACCCCGGCCGACGGTGAGCAGTCGCAGCGGGCGCTGCCAACGCAGCAGGAGGTGCAGGAGCTATACAGCCGGCACTGGCTGGAACTGGGTGGGCAGAGCGTGCCCTTTGCCGCCATGTACGAGGAGCATGGGCGCGCGGTGGCGGAGGCGCTGCGGCGCAAGCTGACCACGCAGGAGGATGTGAACTGGGAGGTGCGTTCAAGCTATAACGTGGACGTGGCGGGTAAAACAGTGCATGTGACGATAGATCGCGTCGAGACCTCCGCTCAGGTTGGCGAGCCGGTCAGGTTTGTACGCGCCCGCTTTGGCAGGCGCAAAGATAAGCCGCCTGCTGAACTGCGCGAACTCTTCTATACGCTCGTTTACCGTCAACTGCACCCCGGGCAGCCCGTCGAGCTGCACAGCCACAATTTGAGCACGGGTGAGGTGCAGCCGATCAGATTGACGCCCAGGAAGGAGCAGAGCCTTTATGACGAGATCGAGCAGAGTATCGATGGCCTGGAGCGCAACCACTATCCTCCGCAGCCGGCGGAGCCATTTCGCTGTCCCGCCTGCCCATTCTTTATGATTTGCCCCGCATAAAGAAAGGATGATATAGTATCCCCGGAGTTGATTCGCGCGGCTGCGCCGCGCCAAAAAGAGAGGCTGTGTTGTGTGGAAAAGATGCGCGGAGCGCATCTTTTCCACACAACACAGCCTCTCGAAGAGGATGGGCGAGCGTGGCGGCTTCGATATACAAGGGTGAGATTGTGGTACGAGAGAGGAGCGGGGCGCATGATGGCCTCTGGCAGCCTCTCGAAGAGGATGGGCGAGCGTGGCGGCCGCGCCGCGCAAAAAGGGAGATTGTTGTGTGGGAGAAATGCGCGAAGCGCATTTCTCCCACACAACAATCTCCCTCAGGCGAGCGCCGCAGGCGCGAGCAAACAATAAGGAGCATATATGGACGATAAAGAAATCATGCAACACATTGAGAGGTTGGTCAACGAAGAACACCACCTCTTACAGTTAGCAGAAGAGGGCAAGCTTGAAGGCGACCAGCACGCCCGAATGCGCGAGCTAGAGGTCAACCTGGATCGCTGCTGGGACCTGCTGCGCCAGAGGCGCGCACGCCGCGCCGCCGGCCTCAACCCTGACGAGGCCAGGGAGCGCGACGAACAGACCGTCGAGCATTACCTGCAATAGCCCACGGCGCGGCAGACGCTACCCGGCGCCGCCATCGCCATACACGCCGCGATACTGCGGAGGCAGCATCGCGGCGATGCGGCGCATCACCGTTTCAGTCGCGGCGTCGATATCCTCGCGCGTGACCCTCTCGCCTCTGGGTTTGAGTACCATCGGCTCGCCAAAGGTAATTCCCACATGCGCGCCGAATTTTTTGAGCACGTTTTCGGTGCCCCAGACCGCTACGGGCAGCACCGGCATGCCCGTGCGCAGCGCGATCATGCCCAGGCCGGGATGCGCCGGTATCATCGTATGCGTGTCGCTGCGGTGCCCTTCCGGGAAGATGACCAGCACGTTGCCCTTTTTCAATTGCGTCTCGGCGGCGCGCAGCGCCTGGCGATCACCCTCCCCGCGCTTGACCGGGAATGCCCCCAGGAAACGTCCGATCCAGGCCAGTTTACCCTGAAATACCTCCTCTTTTGCCATGTAGACGACCTTGCCTGGAATGTACGCCGGGATAAGCGGAATATCGATCCAGGAGAGATGGTTGGATGCGACGATATATGGCCCCTTGCGCGGAACGTTGTAGCGTCCCCGCACATGCACGCGCGCGACGAGAAACATCGCGATATGGAATATCACGCGTACCATTTCCCAGGCTATGCGCGGAGTAGAATAGGGTTCATAGAGATTCTTTGCAGGTTTTCTGCTGGCCTGCTTGATTGCTTGCCCGGCCGGCCTGGCCTCTGTGTCTTGCTTCACGGATCTCGCTCCATATGCTTATAGATGACCTCCAGCACCTGGGGAACGCTGAGGCCGTCGGTCTCTACGGTGATAGCATCCGGCGCAGGCCGCATATTGTCGCGGTCAATACCGTCCCTGCGCTTGATGTCGCTCATGACCTCCTGTAGTGAGGGCAGGGTTGAATTATCTGCGCCCGGGCGTTCCTGTAACTCGGCATAGCGCCGTCGGGCGCGCTCCTCAAGGCTCGCTGTAAGATAAATTTTGAGTTCGGCATCGGGCAGGACCACGGCGCCGATATCGCGCCCAACCATGACGACGCGGCCCGCCTTTGCCATCTCACGCTGCTCATTGCGCAGCACCGCGCGCACCGCCGGGTGGGCGGAGACGGCGGAGACCGCGCTCGTCACTTCCGCGCTGCGAATGTCCCAGGTCACATCGCGCCCGCGCACTGTCACCGTGTATTGTCGCCCATCGGCGATCCGTGGCTGGTTGATCTCGACCCTGGCGCGCCGGGCGAGGTTTCCCAGCGCGGGACCGTCGTTGATATCCACGCCCTCGCGCAGTGCGAGCCAGGTGACGGCGCGATACATCGCTCCCGTATCGATATAAAGATAGCCGAGTTGCCGCGCCAGTTGTTCGCCGATGGTGCTTTTGCCCGAACCTGCCGGCCCATCTATTGCGATGCGTCCTGGCTCTCGCATAAGTCCTCCGCTTTCCTCGATGAATTTCTCACTGCTCAGGATTATACCATAGCGCGCGCCTGCTGCGCTCACAAAAGGTAAGGGAGTGTCTGTGGCGGCGGGCTGCGCCCGCCGCCACAGACACTCCCTTACTCTCAGGGTCCGCGACCTGTTCGTTCCATGTATCATAGTGGAGAATGGGGACGCCCTGGCTCCTGACAACTCGGGTTGACAAATGTAAGTGGTGCTGCGATGATGCCCGAAAAGGAGGTTTTGACATGAGCGAAATAACGTCCCCCGGCGATCATTGGGGCGAGAGCGATTCGGAGCGCTTCCTTGACCACAGTGAGATATTTGTGCCGGGGCGCGCGGAACAACTGGCAACGCTGCTCGATCTCATCCCCGCGCATAGGGATGAGGCTTTCACTCTGGTAGAACTGGGCGCCGGCGGGGGCGTGCTGGCGCAGGCCATTCTGGAACGTTTCGCGCGCTGCCGCTATGTCGCGCTCGATGGCTCGGCGGTGATGCGCGAGCGGATGGGCCGCCGGCTGGCACAGTTCAGTGATCGCCTGGAGATCCGGCCCTTCGAACTGGCCGAGCAGCAGTGGCGCGCTGCCCTGCCGTCTCCGCTGCGCTGCGTGGTCTCGTCGCTCTGCGTCCATCACCTTACCGGTGAGGGGAAGCGCGCGCTCTTTCGCGATATGGCGGCGCGGCTTGAGCCGGGTGGGGCGCTGCTGCTGGCCGATATTCTCCAGCCGCCCACGCCGTGGATCGCCGACCTCTATGCGCGGCAATACGATGCCATCGTGCGAGCGCAAAGTCTGGAGGCCCTCGGCAATCTGAGCGGCTACGAGGAGTTCGTGCGCGCGAAGTGGAACTACTTCATCTACGACTACCCCGATCCCAATACCATTGACCATCCCTCGCTGCTCAGCGAGCAATTGTTCTGGCTGCGCGATGCGGGCTTCAACATGGGTGAGTGTTTCTGGATGCGCGCCGGTCACGCCGTCTACGGCGGATTCAAGTAAATGCATCAACGTTATCGGTTTGTGGTATGATCGCGCATGTAAGACGACCACGCCGGGAGGCTGTAGGGGCGCAGCGCCGCCGAGGAGGGCAACGATTGGTGGCATGCCTGCGGCGCAAGCCCGCTTTCATCGCCAACCATGCATGCCTGCGCCCCTGCTGCAATTCTACATCTCCCACAAACCTCCAGGCGCCTGTTCTGATTCAAAGATTCCACCGTCCACAAAAATGTCTCAGCGCGAGGGATTGAGCAGGGCAGCGACCTCGGCGGGGGTGAGGTAGCGCCACCGGCCGGGAGGCACGCCTTTCAGAGTGAGCGATCCCACACCGACGCGCATCAACTCCACGACGGGATGGCCGACGGCAGCAAGCATGCGCCGCACCTGGCGCTTACGCCCTTCGTGCAGCGTGAGCGCCAGCAGGCTGTGCTCCCCCACGCGGCGCAGCAGTTGCACGCGGGCCGGCGCGCTCGTGTGGCGCTTCCCATCGTCCTCGTTGAAGGTGACGCCGCGCCGTAAAGCCTCCAGCGTTGATGCCGATGGCTGTCCCTGCACCAGCGCCTCGTAGCGCTTCTCCGCGGCGTAGCGCGGATGCGAGAGCCGCAGGGCGAAGTCGCCGTCGTTGGTGAGCAGCAGCAGGCCGCTGCTATCGCTGTCCAGGCGTCCAACAGGATAAACGCGCAACCGGCGCAGGTCCGGTGGAAGCAGGTCGAGTACGGTGGGGCGGCCCTCTGGATCGCTTACGGTGCTGAGATAGCCTGCTGGCTTGTGCAGCAGCACATAGACACGCCTGCCAGCGTCCCGCACAGGTTTACCATCAACGCTGATGCTATCGCGCTCGGGATCGACGCGCGTGCCCTGGACTGTAATGGTTGTCCCGTTCACCTGCACACGCCCGGCGGCGATCAGTTCCTCGGCGTGGCGGCGCGAAGCAATGCCCGCTCGTGCCAGAAAGCGCGCCAGGCGCTCGCCGCCCGCCTGCCCACCATTATCCGTACCACCCGCTTTATCTAAATTCCCTGGCTTCATAACGAAATTTTCCAATCAAGCTAAGGAGCAACTCTGTCATCCTGAGCGCAGCGAAGGATCTGGAGCGAGCGGAGCAAGCGCGTGTCTGTCTCGTCCCGGCACTGCCCTTTGGTTCCCGCAGGGCAGATCCTTCGCTGCGCTCAGGATGACACGACCAAACATATTCATTAACCTCATATGTCTCTTTTCCCCGCGATACAGAGTTCACAGCGCTTCTCGCGACATGTCTGCTGGTAAATATAATGCAAGCCCTGCTGGCGGCAGCTTCCGCGCGGCTCTTCGCCGAGCCGCAACTGGACGGTCATCATGCGCGTCACGCGATTCGATGGGAGGCCAGGGTGAGCTTCGTACAGTTCACGCGCCAGCGTGCCGAGCGCATCGTCATGCTCCAGCAAGGCGACGGCGGCGGCAAAGGGCAGGACCACGTTGCAGAGCAGGATATCGCCGCGCGCCGGGCTGCATCCCAACCGGCAGAACGCGGAGCGCAGGGCCTGCAAGGAGCGCGCCGGAGTTGAGCGGCGCGGCGGTAACGCCGGTAGCAGCAGGGCATACAGCGTCCGCCAGACGCCATCCGATAGCCACTCTTCGGCCAGCCTCCTCAAGACGCGCAGGCGCATGGCATCCAGCGGCGCGGGCTGTGGCGAGCGGCCCAGCGGCTCCGGCAGCGCTGCCGTCAGCCCGGCCACGCGCAGGCCGGCGGCGCGAAAAAAGGCGCGATCACGCCCATAGCCCAGCCCTTCCGCCAGAGCCGGGAGCAGGCAGAGATCGTAGCCCGTGCGCGGCCCGCCCTCATGAACGGAATCGGCGGCGTGCAATTGTTCAACAAAGGCATGCATCTTCTGCTCAAAGCGCCAGCGCCCGGCCTGGCGCAGCATCTCGCCGCGCTCGCTCTCGCTCAGGCGTGCCATCATGTTGACGCAGGGCCACGTTCTCTCCGGCTCTAAGGGGCCGGGTGGCGGCGCAAGATCGTACAGCGAGCAGAGTGGAACGGCGCGCCCATCCTGGCGCCGCGTGGGTGCTGGATCATCGCAGAGCAGCACGACGTGCAGGATGACATTATTGTAGCGCGGATCGCCCTCGTGCCCGTGCGCCGTCCAATCGCTGGCGCGAACGTGAAACTCGACATCGCCGGACAGACGCGCGCCGCCGCTGGCGCGCAGCACGGCGTCAAGCGCGTCTGGCCCCCGCGCGCCGCCGCGACGGCCCGTAAATACCAGTTGATAGACCTCTCCGCTGCTCAAAGGCAGCATGCTGCCGGGCGCCAGCGCCCACCAGCGGCGCGCGACCTCATCCTCAGGTACAGAGCTATAGATTTCACTGGCGCGAGATCTGTTCATGCAGGCTCTTGCGGCTGGGGACGGATGACGGGTAGCTTCAACGTGGCGTCATCGTCCTGCTGCTCTGGCGCATTGGAAAGCTCCATGCAGTCGTTGCTCTCGCTGGAGGCGCTATCGCTGATGGCGAAGGCGCGGTCCTCGGCGGCTTCGGCTTCGGCCTCGGCCCTGCGCGCGATGTTGAGCGCGCGTTCTTCTGCGGCCTCGGCATCGGCTAACGTCGCGTGCGCGCCGGTGGCCGCGCGCTCGGCGGCTTGCAGGGCGGCCCCGGCCTCCTCGCCCGCCAGCCTGCCTTCGCTGATCGCCGCGCGTACCTGCTCTAAGGCCGCGTCCGCCTGCTGCGCCAGCAGTCGCGCCTCCTGCGTGTGAGCGTGGCTTGCCTCCGCGATAGCTCCGGCCTCGGCGGCGGCGACGGCGGCGGCGTCCGCGATAATCATTGCCGCGACGGTCTCTATGTCGGCATCCCCTTCTTCCATCTCATCCTCTCTTGCATTCCTGTCATCCTCGCGGGCCAGCAGCGCTTCACCGCCCATCGCGATTGCGGCCTGCTCGGCTGCCTGCGCGGCCCGCTCCCGCTTTCGGGCCAGAGAGAGCATCCTGTCGGCCCCGGTCTGCAACTGCTCCAGTTCATTTTCCAGGTGGCGGCCTCCGCTCCCGGCCTGCTCCAAACGCGAGCTAGCTGCCTTCGCTCGCTCAATCGCAATGCGCGCCGCCTGCTCGGTAGCGGCGGCGACGGCGCGCGCCTTCTGCGCCCGCTCAACCGCCGTGACCTGCGCGGGATCATACAGCGTAGCCGCAGGCGCTGCCGGCTCGCGCTCCTCGGAAACTGTGAGCGCTGGCATAGGAGTGGGCGCTGCCTGTCGCAGCGCCATCAACTGTTCTTCCAGGCGTTGGACGCGCGCTCGGCGCTTCTGCGAACGTGCCTGCGCCCTCTGGAGACGCGCGGCGGCCTGCTCGCATTTCGCCCGCGCCTGCTCCAGCCGCTCCTGCAACCGCTGTTCGCGCCTGCGCAGGCGCTCCGCCCGCGCCGCCTGCTTCGCGTACCAGCTAGATAACTTCCGCTTAGCCATAATATTCCTGATCCTTCCTGACGCACTCGCGTGCTCGCGCCTGCG
>DATGLE010000126.1:0-5067 GCA_035294325.1 Ktedonobacteraceae bacterium
CACCATTTCAATTTGTAAAAAGCCGCTGGCGCTGTGAAGCCTATCACTATCGCTCCGTTCTGCCCTGGATACGGGAACAGGGCATTCACAATGCTGTCCCGCGCTGGCAGCGTCCCGGGCTGGAGCTATGCGATACCCGCGAACTGCACGATTACCAGATCAAGGCGCTCGACAACTGGAAAGAGGCCGAAAAACGTGGCAGCATCGTACTCCCAACGGGAGCGGGCAAAACGCTCGTGGCGATCCACGCGATCTTCCACGTCAACGCCTCGGCGGTTGTCCTCGTGCCGACGACGAGCCTGCTCTACCAGTGGTACGCGCTCCTGACCAACGCTTTTCAAACAGAGATTGGCGTCTACTATGCGGGCGAGAAACGCGTTCGTCCCCTGACTGTGACGACGTATCACTCCGCCGGCGACCTGATCGCCGAGTATGGCAATATCTTCAAACTGCTTATCTGCGATGAGGTTCACCACCTGCCGGCAAAAACCTGGGGCGAGGCTGCCCTGATGGCCCCGGCTCCCTACCGGCTTGGACTGACGGCGACCTATCCAGAGGAGCATGAACAGGTAGGCGCGCGCTGGCGACTCGATGAGTTGATCGGGCCGATTGTCTACACACAGCGCCTTGAAGCACTTGTAGGCAAGCAGCTCGCGGAATACAGAACGCAGCGCGTGCGCGTGGACCTGACGGAGCAGGAGCGCGCCCTGTACGAAGCTATCCATGCGACCTACATCGGCTTTGTGCGTGAGCGGGGCTTGCAGAGAACGCATGGCCCCGCATGGCTGCGCGAGTTGATGCGGCTCTCAACGTTTGATCCGCAGGCGCGCCGCGCCTGGCTGGCGCGGCGGCAGCTTTTAACGCTGCTCGAAGGCTGCCAGGGGAAGTTCGCGGCGCTTGAGGCACTGTTACGAGAGCACGCAGGCGAACGCATCCTCGTGTTTACCGAGTCCAACGCCATTGCTTATAAAATCGCACGCCAGTATCTTATCCCCGTGATTTCTCACGAAACGGGAGTGGCCGAGCGCAAGCATATCCTCGATGCCTTTCAGGAAGGACGCTACAAGGTGGTCGTCACATCCAGAGTGCTCAATGAAGGGGTTGATGTGCCGGAGGCGAAAGTCGCGATTGTACTGGGAGGCGGCGCGAGCAAGCGCGAATACCTGCAACGCCTCGGGCGCATCCTCCGCAAAAAGGAGCCGCTTCAGGCTGTTCTCGTCGAGGTGCTGGTACGCAATACAATAGAAGAAGGGAAGGTGCAGCGCCGCCATGTGCCACGGGAGAATCGTTAATGCTGACCGCTGATTTAATCAGGCCGAGATTGCGCATTCAAGGCTCAACCTTGCAGGTTGCGATGGTGAACGAGCAGGATCCATCCCTGCAACAGATCGCGCAGGATCTCATCCGCCTGCTCCAGAGCCATATCGGGCAGACGCAGGCAGTATGGGAGGAGGCTGTACGCGCATACGAAGGCGCCAGGGTTGATTATGTGCTCATTCGCGGGCTAGCCAAAGTGCTCACCGATGCCGCCACCTTCACACCGCTTGCGACCCCCCTCCCTCCTCTGATGCTCCGCGAAAGGGCGTTTGCCTATGGCCCGGTTTTCGAGGAGCCTGATATGTTCCATCCGACCACGCGCCAGGAGGCGCTGCGCGAGATCGCGAACGGTCCCGGACTCACCATCGATGCCCTCGAAGAAATGCTCTTCGCGGACCGCCCGGCCTCTTACCGCCTCACGGATGCTGGCCCGGCGTGGACGCCCGCGGCACTGCTCGCCCGCTACAACCTGGAACTGGCGCGCGGCACCCTCTACTGGGCCTCGCATATCACTATCGAAGTATCGAGCAACTATAAAGACCTCTGGAAATATATAAAGTTATTCAAGCTCATGTTCTGGGCCGAGTCAAAGCCGGAGGGAGGCTATCGCATCGACCTGGATGGACCAATCTCGCCTTTTGTCTCCTCCACGCTGCGCTATGGCAGGCAGCTCGCGGCATTTCTCCCCGCTCTATTTCTATGCGAGCAGTGGCGCATGTACGCCCACGTTTATCCGCCTCAGGGAAGAGGCGAGATGCTCTACAGCCTTGACCATACCAGTTCCCTGCAATCGCACTTCAAGCGCTCGGGCGAGTTCGATAGCCACCTGGAAGCGGATTTCGCCCGCGAATTTGAGCAGAAGGCCGGTAGTAAGCGAGGACACTGGCGACTCACCCGCGAGAGCGAAGTGCTCCTGCTCGGCGATACGGTGATGATTCCTGATTTCGCGCTGGTCGATACTAAAGACGAAACGCGGCGCATCCTCATCGAACTGGTGGGCTTCTGGCACCCGGCGTATCTACGCAGGAAGGTAGAAAAGGTCCATGCCGCCAATTGCGCTCACCTTCTGCTGCTGGTCTATAACGGCCTGAACGTTACCGAAGAAGCATTTCGCGATGCAGCAAGCCAGGTTATTTTCTTCCAGCAGAAGCCGGTACTTAAAGAAGTAATGGCAGAGGTCGAAGCAATGGCCGAGCGTATCTACGGGCCACGCCAGAGGCAGAAACGTACTACAGGTAAAAAGCGGAGCTGCGAGAGCGTATAAGAAACTATATCAGTTTTGACAACGTATCAGCTATAGACATGCGCGGTATCATGAATATGGGTGGGATGAATACAGGAAGAGTTTAAGCGAGTATGACAGTAGACCACTGAGGAGGAACTATGAGCGAGGCTATGGTACAGGCGCCGCGCAGGCGCCCTCTTGGCGTTACCATTATCGCCATACTGGCTATCATCGTCGGAATTATCGCCGTCATCGGCGGTATTCTCGGCTTCCTGGGCATTGGATTGGCCGGCGCGCAAATACCAAAGGTGATCGATGCCGCCGCAATCGTCGCGCTGATACTGCTGCTCATCTTCGGCGTGGCAAACCTGGTTGTAGGTTGGGGCCTGTGGACGCTCAAAGCCTGGGCTTTCTGGATAACGGTTGTGGTAGAACTTCTGACCATCGCCGATCACATCTTCGGCTGGCTGGTACACCGTATCGGCCTGGGTTCCCTGATTGCCGATATCGTTATCCCGGTTATCATTGTGGTTTATATGCTGGCGGATCGCAATGTACGCGAGGCGTTCCGTACCTGATCGCCTCCTTCATCGGACGTTCGCGCGGGTCCGCCGCACCAGGGATGGAGGTTGGTGTGCAGCGCGGGCGTTTTGCGCCCGCGCTGCACACCAACCTCCATAATAAGGCAAGCGGCGCGGGCGCGAGCACGCACGGATGCCGGCGATCAACACCCTCTTTAACACGGCACCATCGCATATAATAAAGCCAGTCAATCAAAACATAATAATTTAGATATGGAAATCAAGCGATGAAGCAGGTTGTCTCCAACATGGCGGGCATCGTCCTCGAATTCCTGGTCAGGCCGGGAGAACAGATTACCGTGGATCAGGACGTGGTGATGCTCGAATCGATGAAGATGCAGATCCCGGTGCAATCGATGGTCAGCGGCATCGTCAAAGCGATCAGGGCCAGCGAAGGCGATTTTGTGAACGAGGGCGATCCCTTGCTGGAGGTCGAGTAAGCGGACATCCCGCGCCTGTCCCGCTGCGCCCGCCGCCTCTGCCAGCAGGGCGCGAGGCAGCGGGCGAAAATCATACCGGGTAGATCGGGTTGCGCCGCTCGGAGAAGTGCGCCTCCTTCGTCTGGTAGACGGCGTAGCGCGCAATCAGTTCGGTGCGCAGCAACTCGAACGGCGTGATGGTGTCCACGATCAGCTCGGAGGCGAGACGGAAGAGGTCGATATCCTCGGCATAGCTCGCCTCCATCTTTTTGCGGAATGGCTCGCGCTCTTCTTCCGGCAGGGCGGCGATCTGGTTGGCGTAGACCGCATTGATGGCCGCTTCCGGCCCCATCACGGCGATCTGCGCGGTAGGCAGCGCGATCACGGCATCGCTGCCAAAGGCGGGACCGGCCATCGCGTAGAGGCCCGCGCCGTAGCATTTGCGCACGATCACCGAGATCTTCGGCACTACCGCCTGCGAGACCGCCGCGATCATCTTTGCGCCGTGGCGAATGATGCCCGCGCGCTCCACGGCGGAGCCGATCATGAAGCCTGATACGTCGGCCAGAAAGAGCAGCGGGATATTGAAGGCGTTGCAGGTATTGATGAAGCGTGTGGCCTTGTCCGACGAATCGACGAAGATGACGCCGCCCTTGACGCGTGGCTGATTGGCGACGATGCCGATGGCGCGGCCATCCAGCCGCGCGAAGCCGGTAATGATCTCCGGGGCGAAGAGCTTCTTGACCTCCAGGAAGCTGCCGCCATCCACCAGCGCATCGATGAAGTCGTACATGTTGAACGGCCTGCTCTGCACCTCGGGGACGATCTCGCGCAGTGGCCTGGAACTGGCTGGTGGCGCGGGCGCTGCATCGGCAGGCTTATCCAGGTAGTTCTGCGGCATGTAGCGGAAATAATCGCGGGCGATCTGAATGGCATGCTCCTCGCTCTCAGCCAGGAAGTCGCCGAGGCCAGAGACGGTGCAGTGCATGCGCGCGCCGCCCATCTCTTCGAGCGTCACTTTCTCGCGCGTGACCATCTCGGCCATGCGCGGCGAGCCGAGATAGGCGCTGGCATTGCCTTCGACCATGATCGCGATATCGGCGAAGGCGGGCATATATGCGGCGCCCGCCGGCGAGGGACCGAACATCACGGCGATTTGCGGTACAACGCCGGACATCTTGATCTGGTTGTAGAAGGTGCGCCCGCCGTGGTTGCGCCCGGGGAAGAGGCGAATCTGGTCGGTGATGCGCGCACCCGCCGAGTCGATGAGATAGAACATGGGAATGCGCATCTGCATCGCCATCTCCTGGATACGCAAATTTTTTTGCACAGACTTCTCGCCCGCCGATCCAGCTTTTACCGTGGAGTCGGAGGCGCTGAAGGCAACGGGACGGCCATGAATGCGGCCCACACCGGTGATGACGCCATCGGCGGGCAGCTCAGGGTTCTGGCACTCGGCGAACATGCCATCTTCAAACTCGATCTTGCCATCGTCGAGCAAGAGCGCGAGCCGGTCTCGCGCAAA
>DATGLE010000127.1:0-8245 GCA_035294325.1 Ktedonobacteraceae bacterium
AGGGAAAGATCGCAGAGTTGTATCAAGCCTTACCTTTTACTGAAGAGCAAAAAGGTCTCCACCTTTTGAGCCGGTATCATATCATGATTGCCAGTATTTTGCGCGACCAATGTCTGTTTCAAGAGGCCATCGATCATCTGAATCGAGCTATTCACCTCACCCGGCAGATCAGTGATAATGAGTTTCTGGCTGATGCGTTCTACAGGCTGGGGTGGGTGTACCTGGAGAATGAATTGTATGAAGCAATCCAGGGATAGAAAGCGTAAAGAATGTATGCTACTAGAGCATCCTCACGCTTATTCCTATCTAGGTTCGGCCAGGCTTCCGATTAGCCGCATCGGGATCGGGACCTGGGCTATTGGTGGGGGTTGGGGTCCACAGTCCGATGAAGATTCGCTCAAAGCATTACATGCAGCCTTTGATTCAGGCTGCCAGCTTTTTGATACCGCTCCGCTTTATGGCAATGGGCATGCGGAGGAGCTTCTTGCACAGGTGATAAAAGAACGAGGAAAACGTGCCACCATCGTCACAAAAGTTTATCCTCTGAAGTATCAGTGGGCGCCTGCTGCTGGAACATCAATCAATTCGATCTTTCCTATTGAACATATTAGAGAGCAAGTAGAAGGCAGTCTTCACAGGTTAGGAATAGATTGCATTGACTGCTTGATGCTCCAAACCTGGTGTCCCACATGGGACCATGAACGCGCATGGTATGAGACCATGTGCTCTCTGAGAGATCAGGGAAAGATACATACCTGGGGAATTGCGACAAGTGATCACCGGCATAACGAGGCCAATGGTCTCATCGAAGCTGGCCTGATTGACATTATTGAAGTTCCTTACAATATTCTTGACCAACGAGCGAATGAACGTCTGCTGCCTCTTGCATTAAAGTACCATGCAACCGTTATCGCCCGTTCACCACTGGCTTCTGAAGCGCTCACCGGCTTATGGGATGAGCAGACAACCTTTCCGCGCGGCGATTGGCGAAGGCGTGTTTTTCGGGGCGAAGTTCTTGAACGGACGGTTCGCCGCGTCAATCGCATCAAGGCTCTTGTTGATTCTGATATACCTCTCGCACAGATTGCTCTCCGTTTTTGCTTGAGTCACCCGGCGATAACAGCCGCTATTCCAGGTGCGCGTAATGCGCACCAGGTAAGGTGTAATTTTGCTGCACTAGAGCAGGGTCCTTTACCTCAAGATCTGCTCGATCAGATTACCAGACTATGGCAAGAAGATTTCTGCCACGATGTCCGCATAAGCGTTGGCGAAGAGGGGGAGGGCGAACGTAGGAAGGCAAAACAATCATTATAGCGAAGCTCCGCACAACAGAGGACTTTTAGATGATCCTGGCTGATATGTCCCCTCACTCTGTTTGCCCGGTTATGTGGTAAAATGGCTGTATTCCGCGTTGTAGAGACGACCCTTGAGGTCGTCCTATCGCCTCCCTGGCGCGTGTCAGAAGATGGGGGCACGCCCCATCTCTACATATTAGCTAGAAAAGAGAACGAGACTTCATGGCAAATCAAGGCTTACCTCCTCAATCACAGCCCGATCAGACCGAGAATCCCCGGACGAATCAGCCGGCATCTGGCATCGATGCCACTCTGCTGAATGCGCTGGAATGGCGTCTGGTTGGCCCTCATCGCGGAGGCCGTGTTGTGGCGGTGGCAGGTGATCCAACGGATGCCCAGGTCTTTTATTTTGGTGCGACGGGCGGCGGTGTCTGGAAGACGAGCGATGGCGGCCTGAGCTGGGAAAACATCTCCGATGGCTTCTTTAAGCGCGCCTCTGTCGGCGCAATTGCCGTTGCCGAGTCCGATCCGAATGTGATCTACGTGGGCATGGGGGAGGCGACGATCCGTGGTAACGTCTCGCATGGCGATGGCGTCTACAAATCAACCGACAGGGGCCGGACCTGGATGCACATGGGCCTGGCGGAGACGCGTCATATCGCGAAGGTCCGCGTCCATCCGCAAGATCCCGATCTTGTCTATGTCGCGGCGCCGGGGCACGCGCACGGCCCCAACCGTGAGCGCGGGGTATATCGTTCGCGCGATGGCGGCAAGAACTGGGAGCAGGTGCTATTTCGCAGCGAGGACGCGGGCGCGATTGACCTTAGCATTGATCCGCACAACCCGCGCATTCTCTATGCGGCGTTCTGGGAGGCGCGGCGTTTGCCGCATACGTTTATCAGCGGCGGCGAGGGCAGCGGGATCTTCAAATCAACCGATGGCGGCGACACCTGGAGCGAGATTTCGCGCAACCCCGGCCTGCCCACCGGGCTGCTCGGCAAGATCGGCATCGTTGCCTCGCCAGCCCGGGCTGGCCGCGTCTGGGCGATTGTCGAGGCCGAGGATGGCGCCCTCTTCCGCTCCGACGACGGCGGGGAGCACTGGCAGCGGCTGAGCGAGGAACGCGGCCTGCGCTATCGTGCGTGGTACTACCAGCATATCTACGCTCACCCGCAGGACGCTGATACACTCTGGGTGCTGAACGTGCAGGCATGGCAATCGATAGATGGCGGGCGCACCTTCTTTACCATACCGACGCCGCATGCCGACAATCACGACCTCTGGATCGATCCGCGCAATCCGCAGCGCATGATCGAGGGGAACGACGGAGGCGCCTGCGTCACCTTCACTGGCGGCCAGATGTGGTCCACGCAGTATAACCAGCCCACGGCGGAATTTTACCATGTCACGACAGATACCCAGGTCCCCTATCGCATCTACGGCTCGCAGCAGGATAACACCTCGATCTGCATATCCAGCCGTTCGCACCTGGCCGGCATCACGCAGGTAGATTATAACGCCGTTGGCGGTGGCGAGAGCGGCTATATTGCGGTGCGGCCCGACGATCCCAATATCGTCTTCGCCGGCAATTATCAGGGCTATCTGACGCGCTACGATCACCGCACGCACCAGGCGCGCAATATTAACCCCTGGCCCGAACTCGCCTCCGGCTGGGGCGCGAAGGACCAGAAATACCGCTTCCAGTGGACCTACCCGATCATGCTCTCGCCCCATGATCCCAACGTGCTCTATATTACCGGCAACTACGTCCTCCGCTCAACCGACGAGGGGAATAGCTGGCAGGTCATCAGTCCCGACCTCACGCGCAATGACGTGAGCAAGATGGAGCCGTCCGGCGGGCCAATCACGAAGGATAACACCGGAGCCGAGTATTACGGAACCATCTTCGCCTTCGCCGAGTCGCCAGTTACAAAAGGACTGTTCTGGGCCGGATCGGATGATGGTCTGATCCACATCTCGCGCGATAACGGCGAGACCTGGCAGGATGTGACGCCAGAAGACCTGCCCCAATGGGCGCTCATCAGTATCATCGAGCCGTCTCCGCACGACGCGGCCACGGCCTATGTAGCCGCCACATGCTATAAGCTCGACGATTTCCAGCCCTATCTCTTCAAGACGAACGACTACGGCGCGACCTGGACAAAGATTACCGACGGGATTAGAGCGGACGATTTCACGCGCGTGATCCGTGAAGATCCAGGACGGCGCGGCCTGCTCTTCGCGGGCACGGAGACGGGCCTTTGCGTCTCGTTCGACGACGGCACGCACTGGCAGGATCTACGCTTGAATTTGCCGGTAGTGCCGATCCATGACCTGTGCATCAAAGATAGCGACCTCATCGCGGCCACGCATGGGCGCTCGTTCTGGGTGCTGGATGATATCACGCCGCTGCGGCAGATGAGCGAGGAGGTGCAGAACAGCCCGGTGCATCTGTTCGAGCCGCGCCCGGTCATTCGCTTCATGACCGTGGGCGGCTTCTCGCAGGCGCCGGCCTCCGGCCTGTACTATCGCAAGACCGACGCGTTCACCATCACTACAATTCGCAAACAGAAGCCGAATGGTGAAACCGTTGACTGGAACCTGGATGCCGGCCAGAACCCGCCCGACGGCGTGATCGTTGTCTATTACTTGCGCGAGAAGCCGGAGCAGGAGGTGAAGCTGAGCTTTTTCGATGCGCAGGGCAACGAGATCAGGTCTTTTTCGAGCGAGGAGAAGCAGGACGAGCAGAAGGTGCCGGGGGCTAACGATAAGGAGAAGAAGGAGAAGCGCGTCCCCGGGGAGGCGGGGACGAATCGCTTTGTCTGGGATTTGCGCTACCCCGGTGCGAAGAAGGTAGACGGCTTCGCGGGAGGCGATAATGTCTATCTGGGGCCGGTAGTTGCCCCCGGCAGGTACCAGGTGCGGCTGAGTGTTGGCGACGAGGTGCGGAGCGCGTTCTTCGAGGTACGCAAGGATCCGCGCGTGGTGGCGAGCCAGGAGGACCTGGAAGCGCAATGTGCGCTCCTGCTGCGGGTGCGTGATAAGCTCTCGGAGACGCACGACGCCATCTCTATGCTCAGGGACGCCAGGCAGCAGGTGGAGGATTGGGTGCGGCGCACGCACGGGCAGAACAACCACGAAGCCATCGAAGAGGCCGGCACATCCCTCAAGGAGAAGCTGACCGCTATCGAAGAGGAACTTATCCAGGTCAAGGCCGCGGCGAGGCAGGATACGCTGAACTATCCGGCCAGACTTAATGCCAAGCTGGGTGGCCTGATCGGTGTGATTTCCAGTGCCGATGCCGCGCCAACGCAGCAGGCGTATGCGGTTTTTGATGACCTTTCGGCCCGCGTGAACGAGCAGTTGCAGCGTTTACAGAATCTCATCGAGACGGATCTGCAAGCCTTCAATAACCTGCTCCGCGAGTCGGGCGCCCCGGCTGTCATTCCGCGGCGGCCCGATTGAGAAAGGAGACGAGAAGAGACCTGGGACCGGCCCGTGAGCCGGTCCCAGGTCTCTTCTCGTCTGTATTTCTTTTATGGTCGCGGTACGTTATAAAGTTGAAGGATGTGGCTACGGGGAGAGGAAATGGAATCACTCCTCAAATTTTCGTAACGGTATTATCGACCTTAACGATCAAGATAGGCAATCCTTCTCGCGCGGCTACGCACAGAGGAACAAACCCGTTTTCTGGTTGTTAGCACTCATAATACCGCGAGAGGAAAGAAAAGGGATGAGGCGATGAGAGCGAGATCAACCCCCGGAGTTGTAGCTGGACTGGCCCTGCTATTGTTGCTCATATGGCCGGCGCTGAGCGGCTGCCAGTTCGCGCAGTCATCATTTGCCAGTACAGCCAGTAGCGCCGGATCTGCGTTTTCCGCCGCTGCTACGACACTCACCTTTTTGCACCAGGGCAGGCTGAGCAGGCGCTACGCGGCCTCCAGTTTCGTCAACTTCCAGGCGGAACTGGCGGGCCTGGACCGGCAATTACCCACGCTCAATGGAGCGCCCGGCAAGGCCACACTTCGTCATCTTCTCGTCCTTTACCGGCCCGCGATGCAGGCCGTTAATGCACCCTGTCTGGATATGGCGTGCGACTGGCAGGCCCAGATCGACGCGCTCAACCGCGCCAGTAAAGCCTTTCTGGGGGCGGGTGGATCATGAAAAAATGGTTCTCCATCGCGCTTGGCATTGTGACGGCCACCGGCGGCTTCCTCGACGCGGGCACCATCGCGACGGCGGGCGAGTCCGGGGCGAAGTTCGGCCTGGGGCTGATCTGGGCCGTCATCATTGCGACAGCAGCGATCATCCTGCTGGTTGAGATGGTCGGGCGCTTCACCGCCGTATCAAAGAAGCCCTACGCAGCGGCTATTCGCGAGAACTTCGGGTTCAGATTCTTCCTGGCTCCGCTGACCTGCGAGATCATCGCCGAAAGTTTGATGCTGGCGGCGGAACTGGGTGGTGTTGCTATTGCGCTCTCTTTGCTGACCGGCATCTCCTGGCATTACCTCTTTCCGGTAGCGGCCCTGCTCGTCTTTGCTATGGCCTGGCGCGCGCCCTTTGACTGGATTGAGAATGGGCCTGCGATCCTGGGCCTTGTCACGCTCTCCTTTATTGCGGGCATCATCGCGCTGGGCGGTCTGCCGCATGATACGCTGCCGACGCTGTGGCGACCCCCGGTCAAAAGCGGCGACCTTGCTGATTACCTCTATCTGGTCGCGGCCACGCTGGGTTCGACAATCAGCCCCTACCTGCTGTACTTTTATTCCTCTGGAGCGCACGAGGAAGGCTGGTCGGGCAGTTCTCTGCTGCTCAACAGAGTCACGGCCTTCCTGGGTATGGGCTTCGGCAGTATGGGTTCGATTGCCATTATCGTGCTTGGAGCTATCGTCCTGCGTCCCCTGAATATAAGCGGCAGCACGCTCGGCGAGGTTGGCCTGCCGATGGCAAAGGCGTTTGGCGTCATCGGGACGACGCTCTTTGCCGTTGCGCTCTTTGCTACCTGCTTCGGAGCCGCTCTGGAGGTCGTGCTTGGCGTCTCCTATCTCATTGCTCAGGGGTTCGGCTGGGAATGGAGCGAGAACAAAAAGCCGGTCGAGGCGGCGCGCTTTAACCTGACGCTGATCCTCTTTCTGCTGGTCGCTGTACTCATCGGGCTGCGCGGCACCGATCCGTTGCAGCTTGCGCTCCTCGCCTCAACCGTCATCGCCCTGGAGCTGCCCGTCGCGCTCTTTCCATTCCTGGTCCTGATGAACGATCCGCAGTATCTCGGAGATAAGATCAACGGGCGCTGGACGAATATTGCCATCATTGTTATTTTATTGCTGGCCTGTATTGTGGCATTGATCTCGCTCCCACTGGAAATTCTGAGCGGGGGAGGCTAAGTTATTATGCCAGAAATCCGTGAAGAAGTGCTCAAAGATGATATCTTCTCGATCCGTGATATCATCGACTCGCAGTTAGAGACAAGCGATGGGGTTAGAATCGGGCGCGTGGCCGATATCGAGATCGAGCGGCACGCGGATGGTACATTGCATCTCAGCGCGCTGCTGGTCGGCCCGCAGGCGCTTGCCGCGCGGCTCTCGCCAGAGCTGCGCACGCTGGCTCACTGGCTGTTTCGTGATCGCTTCGACCATCGTATTACGCTTGATGATGTGGAGAGCTTCGGCCCGACACTGCGCCTGCGCCGGCGGGCCGAAGATTATCCCATAGGGCAGTCCGAGCGCTGGATTGCGAAATATCTGCTGCGCTGGCTGCCGGGAAGTGGTTACTGATGCAGAAGCAGCAGCAAAAGAACGGTCATCTGTCGGTGAGCGTGTTACTGAACAAGAAAGTCATCACGGCTGAGGGCAAGGTGCTGGGGCGTGTTGCCGATGTTCAACTTACGCCCGGCCCAGAATACCGCATCATCGCCCTGTTCGTCGGCCCCTATGCCATGCTCTATCGCCTGCATATGCTCAACCCCTTTGCCTCATCTCCAACACAACCGCCTCGCCCCGATAGCGTTCCCTGGGAAGCCGTCGATTGCGTCGAGCGTACTACAATCCGGCTCAAGCCCGGCTATAAGCATGAAAAAGTTCATTAATTAACTATGCTATAATTGGGGCAAATCAAATACAGAAAGGCGGGAACCTTCCCTCATGAGCGATCACCCGCACATTATCAAACATGGTTCGGCAACCGTTGCTATCATCAATGTTGGCGATATCCAGTTTCGCCTCTCCGACGAGATTATGGTGCCAGAGGACGAGCGAGCTGCCGCCCCGGCTTCCTTCACGCAGTTGCGGCCCTTCCCCACGCAGTGTTTTCATATCGCCCTGGCCGGGGCTTCGGTACTGGTTGATGCCTGCAATTATCATCTCTCATTCCCACCGGATTCGCCGTATTTCTGGCCCGGCTACCAGGCGCCGCCGGGGCTGCTCGCGCAATTAGCAGAAATCGGCCTCCGGCCCGAAGACGTGACTCATCTCGTCATCACGCACGCCCACTTCGATCATTTTTCAGGTATTACAATGGAACGAGGTGGAAAAATGACTCCGTGTTTCCCCAACGCGCGCTGCTTTCTTGGATATGCCGACTGGGAGGATCCCGAAATACAGCAGGAACTGCGTGATCCCAACTCGCATGTGTCCCGTACCCTGGGGGTGGTGCGGCAGGCTGGTATGCTGGAACTGGTGGAGGGCGAGCGCGAACTGCTCCTCGGCATTGGCATCGTTCCGGCTCCGGGCGAGTCGCCGGGCCATCAGGTTGTACGCGTCCATTCGCAGGGGCAGACGCTCTACTGCCTGGGCGATCTCTACCACGATCCGATTGAGGTCGAGCATCCGACCTGGATGGCTTCATGGGCCGCGAAAGAGGCCACGCTCAGGAGCCGCGCGAAGCTGGCTGAGGCCGCTCTGCGCGAGCAAGCCCTGCTCACCGCCGCGCATATCTCCGGCGTTGGACAATTA
>DATGLE010000128.1:0-48435 GCA_035294325.1 Ktedonobacteraceae bacterium
CAAGATGGTGCCATCGATGGGACTGGTGATCCTGACGCTCTGGACGGCGCCGGTGGCAAGCGTGGTAGAGAGGGTGGCGATGGTCTGGCCGGCTTTCACATGGTCGCCCAGCCTGACGTTGAGTGCGCTGATACGCCCGCCTACCGTCGCGCTGATGGGCACGATGGTGCCGTTGACCTGTGCGTCGTCGGTGCTATAGTAGAGGTAGTTCTGGTAGACGTAGTAAGCGACGCCGCCGCCGATTGCCAGGACTGCCAGTACGATCAAGAGTGGCACAAGTACTAATCGTCGCATAAAAATCAGTTACTCCTTCTTTTCTTTATCTAAAGCACTTTTTATGTATTTGTGAAAGGGAAAAGGTGATTTCGGGGAACATCCTCTACCCTCCTGTCAGAGAGGGCTGCTGCCCTCCCCGCACCCCGTCAGGGAGCCGGCCGGTTCCCCGCACCCTCACATATGGGAGAGGGAAGTTTTTCGGCGGCACCCGGCCACCTCCCTGCTAGTGCACTGCTACAAGGGCTGGTTCTTCCTCCTGGTTGGCAGGTGCACCGCCGGGTCCGCCTGCTGCTGGCTGCGGTATGCGCTCGGGCTGGGTGCGCACGAAGAAGGCTGCGATCAGGGCGATGATCGCCAGGCCCAGGCTCAACCAGAAGGCGTCATCCATCGCCAGCACATATGCCTGCCGCTGCACCATACCGGCGATCACCTGTATCGCCGTCTGCTTCGCCTGCATCAGAGTCGCGCCATGCGCAACGAAGAACCCCTGTAACCTGACGAAGTACTGGCCGAGCGGAGAAGCCGGCGTGACCTGCTCCGCCAGGTGCGTATAATGAACGCTGGTCTGTGTCTGTACCAGCGTTGCCAGGACGGCCACACCGAGCGAACTGGCGACGAAACGCATAGCCGTGCTCATCGAGGTCGCCTGTGGCAGATCGCGCGGGCGAATGCTTGAGTACATCGACACGCTCAGCGGTTGTATGCATAAGCCCAGCGAGAGGCTGCGCAGGATCAGCCAGACTTGCAGCGTCCCAAAGGGCAGGTAAAGATTCAGCGATGAGAAGAGCCACATCGCGAAGCACAGGATAATCAGGCCCGGTATCACCACCGCGCGCACGCCGAACCTGTCCACCAGTCGCCCGCCAACAATCGTCGCTATCATCGAAGCGAACGCCTGCGGGATCAGGAGTATGCCGGCCTGGTAAGCGCTCAGGCCGCGCAGGTCTTGCAGGTAGACCGGAATCAGGAAAAGGCCGCCGTAGAGTGCGAACGTGACGAGTATACTGGCAATGTTACTCGTGGTGAAGGGTATGTCGGCGAAGAGGCGCACATCCAGTAGCGGCTGCCTTCCGCTATTAGCGATGCTCAGTTCTGTAATGACGAAGAAGATGAGCAGCAGGACGCCGGCCGCAAGCGTTCCCAGCACCTTGCTCGATCCCCACCCATCGGTACTGGCGTCGGAGAGCGCATAGAGCACACAGGCCAGCCCGATGCCTGAGAACAGGAAGCCCAGGATGTCCAGGCGCGTGTGTGGATTGAGCCTGCCTTCCCGCAAGAAGATCATGCCCATGATGATGCCGACGATACCGATAGGAACGTTGATGTAAAAGATGGACTGCCAGTCCGCGAAGGTCACAAGGTAGCCGCCAACCGTCGGGCCGAAGGCGGGGGCCAGCAGGACGGGGACGCCCAGCACGCCCATCGCCATGCCGCGCTCGTGCAGCGGGAACTCGCGGTAGAGCAGCGTGATCGATAGCGGAAACAGGAAAGCGCCGCCGGCTCCTTGCAGAATGCGGAAGAAGATGAGCGCCGGCAGGCTCCAGGCCAGGCCGCAGAGAGCTGATCCAGCCGTAAATACGACCAGCGCCAGCAGATAGAGCCGCTTGATGCCGATGCGATCCGAGAAAAAGCCGGTCAGCGGAGTCGCCACGCCTTCCGCCAGAATATAGGCCGTCAATACCCACTGCACGCTGTTGAGATCGGCGCCAAATGCGCCTTGCAGGCGTGGTATGGCGATATTGACGATGGTGCTGTCCAGGATGCTCATGAAGATCCCAAAGATCACCACGATAGCCACAATCCACTTGTACGACAAGCCTCCCCCCTCTTGCCGCGTAGTTGTCGCAGGAATTTGCATATAGAGAACTCCTCAAGACGATGGAGGGTGCAGAGAGCACCCTCCCCGCTTATTTCGTAACTGTTCAGATCCGCTCTTTCCCGGACTGCGAAGCACCCGTGGTGCTTCGCAAGCTGGTGTTAGTGGCGTGTGCGGCGAACGCAGTCCGCCGCACACGCCACTAACACCAGGGAATAAGCCGCCGAAGGCGGCGCGGGGAGCTGAATAGTTACCTTAATTCATGAGTTGGCTGCGATGCCTTTAAAGTAAATGCGCTTCATGCATTGAAGGAGAGCTTCCAGCGGCATCTGCTTCTCAAGAACCAGGTGTTTGTAGGCTTGCGGCGACATGATGCTGAAAAAGATGCTGGTCATCACTTCCGATGGCAGGCTTGCATCGAACTCGCCCGCCGCTTTACCTTCCTCGAAAAGCTCTACAAGGTGATGGGCGATGGTGTACATCGTATCGCCCTTTATGCCGTGAAACTTCTCCCTCAGTACTCTGAAATCTACGCCATTGTAGAGGACATAGAAGAGTCGCGCCCGTTTCGCGAACAGGCCCCGGTACAGAGAATCAAGAATGAACTCCAGCTTCGCCCGCGCACTCGTCGGCATCTCCCTGGCCTGCTCAACCATGTGCAATGTCGCCTTTAGCTCACGCTCAATCAGCGCGCAGATCAAATCTTCTTTCCTGGCAAAGTGCAGGTAGAGCGTACCTTTGGCGATACCGACGCGCGCGGCGATCTCGTCCATCGAGGTCTCGTAGTAGCCCTTCTCCAGCAACACTTCCTCCGCCGTTTGCAGGATCAGAGCCTCGCGTTCCTGCCGCTGCCTCTCTTTGAGCGAGCGGTGAACTATCGTTTCATCCATACGTTCTCTTTTCCGGAAGCCTGTGACCGGCGCGTTGACATTCTGGCCGGCCTGCTATTTTTTGACTCCCCAGTCATTGACTTTATAGTCATTATTTTTACCATAGAGTCAGCCAGTTGTCAAGAGATCATAGACCAGTTTCTCTGTTATAATAAGGGTTGCTATTTCTAACCGTCTTGAGACAAAAGGGACTGCTGCATGACGAATCAGGTAACGCATAAACCCACACTGGTGTTGATGGCAGGACTGCCCGGCGCGGGGAAGACGACGCTGGCCTCGGCGCTGGGGCGGATTCTACGCTGGCCGGTAATCGACAAGGACCTGCTCAAATCGACGCTCCTGGCCCTGCAAGCAAGCGAGGAACTGGCCGGTCCGGCCTCCTATGAGCTGCTCTTTGCCATTGCCGAGGAACTGCTGGTCAACCAGCGCCTATCACTGATTCTCGACAGTCCCGCGCTCTATCTCGTCAATGTGGAGCGTGCCCGCGCCATCGTTCATGCCGCCGATGCGCAGTTGAAAGTTGTGCTATGCCGCGCGAGCAGGCTTCTGCGTAACCAGCGACTGGGCAGCAGGATCTCGCGTGCAGGACAGATCACGCAGGATCTCTCAACTCTGGACGACGATCTGCTCCACTATTCCCACCTGCCTGCCGATCTGCTGGTCGTACATACGGTCAACCCTCCCGAGGAATGCGTGCAAATGGCGCTCTCCTACATCATGCATTAAGACGGTATGCGATTGTTATTATTTTCGCGTGCTCGCGCCGGCGGCGCTCGCCCTGGTATATGTGATGGTATGGCGCAGGCGCTTCGCGCCTGCGCCATACCATCACATATATTCCTCGCGCGGCTTCGCTACGCGAAGGCATCATTATAATGATGGCATCTGTCATGATTCTGGCACATCCTGTCACAGGGAGGCCGCTACACTTTCAGAAAGTAAATGAAATGCACTGTCTCAAATTGTGCAGGGGAGGACATTGCTCATGCCGATGGTCTGGCTTATCAGGCATGCCGAAAGCGCGGCTAACGCAGGATTACCAACACTTAACCCCGGAGATATAGAGCTTACCGCCAGAGGATGGCAGCAGGCGGAACAGATCGCGCAGGCATTCACCACTCGGCCCGGCCTGGTCGTCACTTCTCCCTACATGCGCGCGAGGCAGACCGCGCATGCGACGCTGCTGCGCTTTCCAGATAGCCGCCTGGAAGAATGGCCGGTCCACGAATTTACCTACCTCTCAACCTCTGATCGCCACTACACAACCACGCATGAGAGGCGGCCCCTGGTGCATGCCTTCTGGAAACGTTGTGATCCCAACTACGTCGATGGCACGGGCGCCGAGTCGTTTATGAGCTTCATGCGCCGCACGCGGGACATCATAGAGCGGCTTAAACACCACCCTGAGCGGTTCATCACGGTATTCAGCCACGAGCAGTTTATCCATGCCATGCTCTGGCTTTTGTTCATAGACTCGGGCGAAGTCTCCCCGGAATCTATGTATCGCTTCCGGCATTTTCTGATCTCCTTTACGCTGCCAAACGGCGCTATCCTGAAGGTGCAGTTGTCGGATAAGGAGGAGCCGTGGCTCAGCCCGGTCATTACCTCCCACCTCAGCGCCTGCGACGCTTAGCTGGTGTGAGAGGTGGGTGCGGCAGGGCCGCGCTGTCGGCCCTGCCGCACCCACCTCTCGCGGATAAGCCGCTGGAGGCGGCAAAGAGGCCCGAAAGGTTACGCAGCAACTCTGGGCTAAAGATTCCTCTGCCGCCGGGCGGGCGATTCCGTATAGCTATTATCTCTCAACTCATTGCAGCTTTCATCCGTATCATATAGTGTCTATTATCAAATACTGCAAAACAGGCTTTCGCGCGGCGGGGCCGCACAGGGAATGGAAGCTGTGGGGTTAAAATGCTTTTCGCGCATTTTTTCCTCACTACAGCTTACATAAGGTGAGCGCCGCAGGCGCGGGCAAGGCTGTCGGGAATCAGGTATAATCTGGGGAGATATGCTCAATGATACAACAAACGACAAAAGAGCTGGAACATCCAAAAAGGCTTGAAATCTTCTTCCATTTTATAAAAACGGGAAGGCTCATTGTGGCGCTGTTCAAGGACCGGCGCGTCTCCACCATACGCAAGGCGCTGTTCATCGTCGCCGCTGCTGCTCTGCTGGCCGTTCTCTTCTTCCCCGACCTGATCGATGAGACGGTCCTGAGCGTCGCACTGCCAGTAGTGGGAACTGTGCTGGGGGTGCCGCTGGATGCCGGCCTGGACTGGCTGGCCTTCGCGCTGCTGGGGACAAATTTGCTGCGCATCTTTCCGCCCGAAATTGTAGCCGAACACTACGTGAGCATATTCTAAAACATAGACACGATGAATCCGCACCGCGCCTGTGGCGCGGTGCGGATTCATCGTGTCTATATACGAATTTTGTCGTTACCATTAGAGGGTCTGAACTTGCTGCCATCGTTGACAAAGACATAATACTGGTCCTGGTTCTGCAAATGGATATGCACAATCATATCCACCTTCTTATCTCCAGTTACATCGCGAAACTCCAGCGTGACCGGCGCCAGGTTGCCATTTTGCCCGGCAATGTAGACCGGCGCGGTATAGACGACGGATTTAGCGGGATTCCCGGCCATAAGTTCGATGATGATAGCTTCTCGATTCATATTGATGGCGATGAAGTGGCTGGGATGCTGGGGGCTATCTCCTCCATGACCAACAACTGCATCCGTCTGATACGTGCGCGGATAGCCGTAGCGAATATCGTAATAGCGATCTCTACCCCATGCCAGCACCCACGAGCCTGTCACCCAGAGGACAAGCATTGCCATCATCCCCAGACCGACCAGCAGGAGCCAGTGGACGTTGCGCCCGGTCCCGCCTTGTGGCTGCGTCCCGCTGCGCGTGGCGTGCGGCAGATTTCTTGTCGCAGCTTGCCCCTGCTGACTGCGCGGAGGGATGGGAGTGAGGGGAGCGGGTAAGGGCTGTGCCTGGGTGGTCGGCGGCCTGTTGAGGCGCACCGCGCTGCTTTTTGTACGAGGAGCGTCGAATAGCCCTTTGTCTATAGCATGTGCGTCTGTCTGGGGCGAGGGCACCGGCTTGATGGGCGGCTGTGGCTGCGGATAGGCTGATGCAGTTGTGTCGCGATCTCCTGTATGCGTTTTACTGTTACGCCGCTTTGGCTGAGGCTGCTCGCTTCCCGGCGGCAGGTCTGGCATGGCACTCCCTTTCTCTACATTACATAAAATCGCCTTTAAAGATGTATTGAAATAATACTATCAGATTGCTCCGTTGTCAACTAAATTGTTTCAAACAGCACCAAAATGTGTCATCTCGTTTGCTCGCGCCTGCGGCGCTCGCCGGAGATTAGATGTGGTGTGGCCGGTGCGTTTCGTGCACCGGCCACACCACATCTAATCTCCTCTGTGCGGTTCCGCCGCACGAAGATTCATCGAGAGTGGGTGAGGAGCGATCAATTGTGCGGCTACGAGGGGCTGTCGAGGCCGCGCTCGTGCAGCAAATGCTTCATCTTCTGCAAGCCGAGCCGCATGCGCCCTTTGACTGTCCCCAGTGGGATGTGCCAGCGTTCAGAAATCTCGGCATGCGTGTAGCCGCCAAAGTAGCCCAGTTCGATCACCTGGCGCTGCTCAAAGGGTAATTGCGCCAGGGTGCTGTGCACGAGCGCCCGGCACTCGCGGCGCCAGGTCTCCTCCCATATGTCGGCCTGCGCGCCTGACAGGTGCTCGCTCTCTGCCTGCAACGGCAACCACTGGTAATCGCGATGCACCGAGGCCCGCACGCGATCAATCGCGCGGTGATAGACTATCGCCTGAATCCAGCGCCGCACGGTGCCCTGCTGGCTCTGGTAAGATCTGGCTTTAGACCAGATTGTAACGAACGCTTCCTGCACAATATCTTCCGCGCTGGTGTTATCCTGCACAATACGATAGGCCAGCATATACATAAACCTGGAGTAGCGCTCGTAGAGCTGTTCTAACGCCCGTTCGTCTCTGTTGCATATAGCGAGCATGAGGCGCTCATCACCAGTGCTGTCTGAAGAATCTGTATCGAGAGATACTGTGCCGGGCGTGGCCCCGGGATGGGCGGCCTGTGAATGATGTGTGGGACAGCATGGAACTTCGATATGGGGTAATTTCATGGCCCGGACCGGAGTTGCCATAGCGGGAGCGCGTGTCAGGGTTGTCATGATTTACCTCCATGCTAGCAGGCGCTATTTCTCATCGCTCTGAGTAATTGCAAGTGTACCAGATGGTCATTACCAGACTGTTACCATCCCATTACCAGCCCTTTTCCTTTACTGCTTCTGACGCGCGCGGCTCGCAAGCGAGCCTCAGCGCTCCCAACAACGGGAGTAGATGGAGGCGCCTGGCTGCGCCAGGCGCCTCCATCTACTCCCGCTCTTGGAAAGGCCGGGAAACGTCGCCGTGGGGGGAGAGAAGAGAACACTGCCGCCGCCCCCATCTACTCCCGTTGTTGGGAAGACAGGGAAACAGCGTCGTGGGGAGAGAAGGGAACACTGCCGCCGCCTCCATCTACTCCCGCTCTTGGGAAGACAGGGAAACGTCGCCGTGGGGAGAGAAGGGAACACTGCCGCCGCCTGCTATCCACATCCTGTTGTTGGGAAGGCAGGGAAACGTCGCCGTGGGGGGAGAAGGGAACACTGCCGCCGCCTCCATCTACTCCCGCTCTTGGGAAGGCCGGGAAACGTCGCCGTGGGGAGAGAAGAAGGCTGGCGCGCGGCGCTGCCGCGCGCCAGCCTTCTTCTCTCATGAGAGCGCCGCAGGCGCGATGCGTAATGATGGCTTCTCTGAAATCTATTGACATTTAAAAATCCACAATGGATAATAATAATTGAAAATGAGTAAAGTTAAACTGAACTGATAATGCCAGATTACACTGTGAGTTTTTTGTAAGGGAACGCCTGTAAGTACGTTTCCGCCTGATTGGGATGCGGTAACGAGCATGCCTGTTGCTCGGACCGCATCTCAGGAGGTCAAGGATGATCAGCGCCCAAACATCCCTTGTCGTAACGACGCTGGGGCGGTTCGAAGTCCGCCGAGAACTGGATCCCATCAGTGGAGGTCAGTGGAGGCGCCGTAAAGTCTGGGAACTTTTCAAACTCCTGCTTTCGGCGGACCAGCACCGGCTGCATCGTGAGCAGATTCAGGAAATTCTCTGGCCTGCCTCCGCGAACGAACGAGCGGCAAGTTCCTTTGGTAAGACGCTCTACCTGCTGCGTAGAGCGCTTGAGCCTGGCCTTGCGGCCGGGTACGGTTCCTCCTCGACATATGTCATTCTCGATCATGATATTTTGCAGCTTCCACCTGGCAGCATGAGCATTGACGCGGATCTCTTCGAGGCCGCGACGCGGCAGTTGCAGGTCAGGCTGCGCACCCGCGTGGCGCAAACGGATGGCTCGCAGGATCATAGCGCCCTGCTCGATGAGTTCGATCAGGTAATAGCTCTCTACGAAGGTGATTTTCTCCCCGAAGATCTTTATGAGGATTGGGCGCAGAAGCGGCGCACGCGCCTGCAACGTATGTATTGCTGGCTGCTGGAAAATGCAGCGCAAATCGCCATCGAGGGCGCTATGGGGACGCGTGCGTGCGATTATCTCCAGACGCTGCTTGAGCATAATCGGACCGATGAGCCGGCGCATCATCAACTGATGCTGGTATACGCGCGCCTGGGACGGCGCAGCGACGCCCTGCGCCAGTTTCAGTTTTTATGTGAGGCACTGCACGAGGACCTGCACGCCAGTCCTATGCCAGAGACTGTAGGACTCTACCGCACTATTCAGGAGGGGCAGGTTCCCGTCGACCTCGCGCCCGGCCTTCGCGCTGTCCCGTCGCACAATAAAGAGTATATGTTGTGAGGAAAATGCTCGAAGCGTTTTTTTCTCACAACACATGCTGCGTCGCAGATGCTCATAATTTTTCGAGTCTGGCAAAATCCATGCTCAGGCGCTTCTTACCGAATTTGCCCTGGAACTGCACCTCGACGAATTCGGTGTGCTGTTCCATCTCGCTCTTGAGGACAACGCCCTCGCCGAACGTGTCGTGGCGCACCCTGTCGCCGGGTTTGAATTGCTGGCCCGCTGGTCTGGATGCTGGCTGCGCGTTTTGCCTGGTGGGGGCAGGGGTGGGAGATGGGGTGGCTGGCCTGCTCACAGCCGCATTTATGGGCCTGTTTGAAAGCTTCGGGGGCTTGCTTGCTGTTGGATAAACCCGGCCCGCGCCGTAGACTCTGCCACCGTCATGAATGCCGTAATCCTGGTTATAGTCGTCATCCCATTCGTCGCGGCGCCTGGCCTTCCTGCGCGTGTCGCCCGTATCATATGCGGAAGACCCCGCGTCCATGCTGGCGATGAGACCATCGGGAATGTCGTCGAGGAAGCGCGACGGTTCCGTGTACTGCGTCTCACCGAAGAGGGAGCGGCGGCGCGCACGCACAAGATAGAGGCGGCGCATGGCGCGTGTGAAGCCAACATAGGCCAGGCGGCGCTCCTCCTCCAGTTGTTCGGGCTTGTTCAGAGAACGTGCGTGCGGCAGTGATCCCTCGTCCATGCCGACGATAAAGACGACGGGAAATTCCAGGCCCTTCGCGGCATGCAGCGTAATCAGCGTCACGGCATCGTTATGTTCTTCGGTGATCAGCGTGCCATCCTCGCTCGACTGCGCGGTATCGGCCCCGCCGACCAGCGCGACGTTCTCCAGGAAGAGCTCGAGCGCGACAGGCGTTTCGATCTCGGCGTAGTCTTCAGCGACGCGGCGCAGTTCCAGCACGTTCGCCCAGCGATCCAGTTCCTCATCGGGATTGGCGCGCAGCTCCGGGCCGTAGCCACTGCGCTCCGCGATGCGGTCCAGCAGTTCGGGCAGCGTGAGTTCCTCGAAGGCGCCGGACAGGTCGGCGAGCAGCTTGCTGAAACCAGCAATCGCCGTCTTTGCCGCCTTGCCGAGCGTGGGATGCTCGTCGATGCGCTGGATAGCGCTGTAGAGCGAGATATTCTGTTCGCCAGCCCACTGCTGCAACTCACCGAGCGTGCGCGGGCCGATTTTACGATTGGGGACGTTGATGATGCGCTGCAAGCTCAAATTATCGTGCGGGTTCGCCAGCACGCGCAGGTAAGCCACCATGTCCTTGATTTCCTTGCGCTCGTAGAACTTGCGACTCCCGATGACTTTATAGGGGATGTTGAGGCGCAGAAATTGTTCTTCGATGGCGCGGGACTGTGCGTTGGTGCGATACATCACAGCCACGTCGCCGAGCCGGTCAATCTGCCCGCGCGTCAATAGACGCTGGATCTCGTGCGCGGTATACAGCCCCTCTTGCTCCTCGTTGTAGGCTTCGTAAACGACGACCTGCTCGCCCGCGCCCCTGGCCGTCCATAATTTTTTCTCTTTGCGCAGTCGATTGCGGCGCACAACGCCCTGGGCTGCATCGAGGATAGTCTGTGTCGAGCGATAATTCTGCTCAAGCATGATGACCTTCGTCTGCGGAAAATCGCGCTCGAAGCGGATCACGTTCTCCGCGCTGGCCCCGCGCCATGTGTAGATCATCTGGTCGTCATCGCCGACGACGCAGACGTTGCCCGGCCCGTCATGGCGCTCGTTGGTGCCGTAGCCAAGCAGGCGGATCAGCTTGTACTGCGGCAGGTTGCAGTCCTGGAACTCATCGACGTGGACGTAGCGCCAGCGCCGCTGGTAGCGGTGGAGCAGATCGGGTTCGCGGCGCCACAACTGCTCGGTCAGCATCAGCAGATCGTCGAAGTCGACGCCGTTATTGCTGCGCAGCAACTTCTGATAAGCCTTATAGACGCGGGCGGCGACCTCTTCGGCATACTTCGTTGCCTGCTCGGCCATCTGGTCCGGCCCCAGCAAATCGTTCTTGGCGCGCGAGATCCGCGCCTGCATCGCCGCTGGCCGGTAGAGCTTCTCATCGATGTTGAGCTGCTTGATGGCCTGCTTGATGAGCGTGGCCTGGTCGTCGGTATCGAAGATCACGAACGAGCGGTTGAGACCCAGGGGCGCGAGGTAGTCGGCTTCCATGCGCAGCACGCGCGCACAGATGGCATGGAAGGTGCCAATGGTCATCTCTTTGGAGGCGCTGATGCCTACCAGCCGCTCCAGGCGCTCGCGCATCTCTTTCGCCGCCTTGTTGGTAAAGGTGACGGCGAGGATCTGCCAGGGCGATACGCGCTCGTGCGCGACGAGGTAGGCAATGCGGTGCGTGATGACGCGCGTCTTGCCGCTGCCCGGCCCCGCGAGTATAAGGACCGGCCCCTCGGTGGTGGTAACAGCGAGGCGCTGCGGTTCGTTAAGTCCAGCTAAAAGATCCTGTTGCTCCAATATCATCACGCTCCAGACTATACAGAAATATATAAACGGCCTGACGACTACGATTGCCATATGTGCCCGTCATGGGGCAAACCCGCACCCACCCCCAGGTATAAGCCAGTAATCTACCAGGTCGCATGCCAGGTAGGTAACGATGGGAGGCGGTGGAGAAAGTATCGCCTCCTCGGCTCCTACCTCTTTCCTAATTTTGCTAATAACACTCCCTTGAGCAGCCCGACTTCCTCCACCTTGAGCAGCAGCGTGCAGCCGAAGTAGGCCGCAGCCGCCAGCCCGCCGGCCACGATCACTACAAGCAACTGGCCCGACAGGTGCGCCAGCGAGAAGAGTTGCACATGCGCGAGCACGAATTGCAATCCCAACGCTACGACTACCAGCGCCGCCGTCGCCAGCAGCATCTTCAGCACCGCCGGAATAGCGCTGCGTATCCTCATCGGGCCTATCGCCATGCGCAGCAGCACCAGCAGGATCACCGCGTGCAGCGCGATCTGGGCCGTATTCGCCAGGGCCAGCGCAGGCATGCCGATGGTGCGCCAGAAAGGCAGCGCCACCGCCAGGTAGCCCGCGTAGCTTATCACACCGACGACGACAGGGGTCATCGTGTTCTTGCGGGCATAGAACGCCGAGATCAGCAGTTGGTCGATAGCGACGAAAGGCAGCTGGTAGGCGTAGTTTTGCAGCGCCATCGTGATTAGCGTCGATTCCTGTACCGTCGCTTTATAGTGCTCGAAGATCAGCCGCGCGATGGGCAACTGCAAGGCAATCAGGCCAGCGGCGGCGGGGATCATCAGCAGCAGGCCCAGGCGGAAGCCGAGCAGCAGCGTCTCCTTGAAGCGCTCTGTATTGCCCTCCCTGGCGTGCGTGGTGAGCGTGGGCAGCACAGCGAAGGAGAGCGCGGCCGCGACCAGCCCTATAGGAAACTGGATCAGCGTCGTCGCGAATTTCATCGCGGAGAAGTTCGCCTCACCGCAATCCTTCGCCCCCTGCATAAAGGCTGCACAGGGCGTGCTCGTCGCCAGCGTCTGGTCGAGGAAGACGAAAAACATGCTTACCAGGAAGCTGAACGCGACTGGCGCGTAGAGCTTGAGGATACGGCGCAGCGCCGGGTGTCTGAGATCGAGTGCGAACAGGTAGGCGAAACGCTGGTTGCGCATACCGGGAACGAGCAGGGCAATCTCGCCTGTAGAACCGAGTAGCACACCGAAGGCCAGGCCGTAGTAACCCAGAAAATGCTGGCCCACCAGGGCGCCGGCAATGGCGCCGATGATGATGCCGATATGATAGGCTGCCGTGGCGAAGGCGGGCCAGCCGAACTCTTTGAGGGCGTAGAGCGCCGCCAGCAGCACGGAGAACGGGCCAAGCGCGATCAGCGAGAAGAAAATGATGCGCGCGAACTGAAGTGTCAGTTCTTTACTGCCAGCGCTATAGCCGCCAGCCAGAAAAGTATCGAATAACCAGGGAGCGATGAAGATAAACGCCACCGAGCAGAGCAGTGTGATGATGACCAGAAGGTTGACGATGGTAAATACGATGCGGCGCAGTTCGTCGCGTTTGTCGGGCGCGGCATAGTCGTTGAAGGTGGGGATCAGTGCGCCGGAGACCGAGCCATCCACCAGCAGGGTATAGAAGGTCTGCACGGGGGTGAGCGCGGCGAGGAAAGAGCCTGAGACTATCGGTCCCATCGCGGCAACAACGATCTGGCGCACCATGCCCATAACGCTGCTGCCCAGATTCCCCAGCATAACCAGCGTGGCGGACCTGACGATTTCGCGTCGCTCGCCTGACTGTGCCTGTCCGGTTGCTACCTCGAAGACGGGCGGCTCTACCGGCGGGGTGCCCTCCAGCGTGCCCAGCGCCGTTACGGGAACCGCCTCGACATCAGCGCCCGCCTCTGGTGGTACGTTCTCGTTAATAGAATTTTCAGATTCATTTGCCATGTAAATTTTTTCGCTCCCGGTCATCGTAAGAATATGTCTGATTGCCTGCTCCCTCGTGTGCTCGCGCCTGCGGCGCTCGCCCCCTGGAGTATGTTGGATGTAAAAATGCGCTGCGTGCATTTTTACATCCAACATACTCCAGTTCTTGCACGGCGGAGCCGCCGAGCATCAGATACGCTCCAGAGAAACTTCAAGGCAAACGTTTGATCGCCGCGATCAGTTCCGTCGTTGAGTGCCGCGGCAGGTATGGAATAAGGCATACCGTCCCCCCATACGCCTGCACCACCGATGCTTCCGGCAGGCGCTCTGGATCAGGCGTATCGATCTGCGCGCCCGCGTAGTCGCCGCCCTTGACGTAGATGGCCGGGCGCAACAGATCTACCAGCGGGCCGGCTGTCGGCTCGTCAAAAATCGTCACATAATCGACGCACGAGAGTGCAGCCAGAATTTCCGCTCGTTCCGTCGCCGGCACCAGTGGTCGGCCCGGTCCTTTAAGCCTGCGCGTGCTTCCGTCGCCATTGAGGCCCAGGATCAGGAAATCGCCCAGGCTGCGCGCCTCTTGCAGATAGCGCACGTGCCCCAGGTGCAGCAGATCGAAGTGGCCGTTGGTAAAGACGCCGCGCTCGCCCATTTGCTGGCGATGGCGAACCTCCGCGACAAGTGCTTCGCGTGCCACAATCTTTTGCAGGCCAGTATATATCACTTTGCTCATGCGAGTACACCCATCAATTCTTCCTGTGTATTGCTGGCTGCGCCAGGGCGGCGCACGACCAGCGCTGCCGCCGCGTTCGCCAGGTAGGCAGCCTCCGCCATGCTGGCCCCGGCGAGCAGCGCGAGAGTAAAGGTCGCCGCAACGGTATCACCTGCTCCATTAGTATCAACGATTTCACTCGCCCAGGGGAGACGATGAATAGGAAGATGGAGTGGGGGGTGGTCCGCTTCAAAAAGGCTCATCCCCTCGCTGCCACGCGTAATCAGCACGCCCCTGGCCTTGCAGCCCTCAAGCAGACGCTGCCCGGCCTCTTCCAGATCGTCCTGCGTCCTGATGGTCATATGCAGCGTCAGTTCCGCCTCCGGCTGGTTCGGCGTGAGCGCCGTCACGCCCTGGAAGCGCAAGAGCGAGCCATGCGAATCCACAACGACGATTTTGTTGAGTTCGCGGGCAAGTGGGATGCAGGTTTCGATGATCTCAGGACTGATGACGCCGTTTGCGTAGTCGGAGATCATCACTGCGTCGATAGAGGGAAGAACACGCTTGATATAGTCGATCATCTGACCCTTGTATGGCCCGCACACTTCGGAAGTATCTACGCGGTCAATGCGCACGATCTGCTGCTGGACAAGCTGCGTACTGCCTGCCATGATGCGCGTCTTGGTGGAGGTGGGACGCGTTGTATCGGTGAACAGGCCCTCCTGGTGCATTCCCAGATTGTCGATAGCGCGGCGCAGGCGCTGGCCGGGGAGGTCATCGCCGACCACACCGGCTAAAAAGACTTCCGCACCCAGCGAGCGCGCGTTGACGGCAACATTGGTGGCGCCTCCAGGAATTGTGCGCTCCTCTTGCAGATCAAGGATCAGCACGGGGGCCTCGCGCGAAATACGCGTGGGATTTCCGATGAGATATTCGTCGGCCACCATATCGCCAATAACAAGCAAACGCTTGCCGCTAAAGTTGCTAATGAGCGAACGTAGACGTGAAGGAGTAATATCGGTATCGCTGTTAAGTTTCATTATGTATTGCGGCCCTTCAATAAAACTTGTATAGCAAAGCGTGGCAGCGCCAGCATACGACGCCAGCGCCACGGCTCCCGGTAGAGCCGGTAAAGCCACTCCAGTCCCACACGCTGCATTGCCTGCGGCGCGCGCCGCTGGCGACCGGAGAGAAAATCGAAGGCTCCGCCGACGCCCATCGCTACAGCAGCGGGGAGGCGCGGAAGATTGCGCTGTATCCATAATTCCTGCGCGGGCGCGCCATATGCTACACATAGCACGTCGGCGTTGGCGCGCCGGATGCGTTCGATGATCTCATCCTCTTCAGTTGGTGCCGGCGATCCCGCGTAGGTGCCGGCAATGCGCAGCCCCGGCGCCATCTTCCCCAACCTTTGCGCCGCCAGTTCCGCCACTCCCGGCGCGGCACCGAGCAAATAGAGGCTGTAGCCGCTCATGGCGCTGCGTATTGCCAGCGCGGGCAGCATATCGGTGCCGGTGATACGTTCGGGGACCGGCGTTCCGAGATAGCGTGTAGCCCAGACGATACCCATGCCATCGGCGACGACGAGTGCTGCCTGGTTGATACACTCGCGAAATTTGGAGTCATGCTGTGCCATCATCACAAATTCGGTGTTCACCGTGACGACCTGGCGGCAGGGCAATTGATTGTCGCTCTCGCGGCGCCGCGCAATCATATGCTCGATAGCATCGAGAGCCTGCTGCTGCGTGACGCGATCCACGCGTACTCCCAGGACACAGGCGCCTGCGATGGCCTCGGATTGTGCTGTCTGTGATGACATAGAATTTACCACGCTTTAATTTATTTTGAGAATGCTGATTTCCGCTCCTCGCGTGCTCGCGCCGCAGGCGCTCGCCGGAAGGAATATGTTTTGTGAAGGCATGCGCATCACGTATGCCTTCACAAAACATATTCCTTCCCATGCGCGGCGGAGCCGCGCGGCCATCCGGCCAGAGTGAGGATGCTGAGAAGCAGACTCCTGCTAATACTGAAAAAAATCGGTCTGGCTAGCCGTAATCAGCAGGTCCGGGCGCGTCTCCTCTATATAACGCTGCACGCGTTCCAGTATCGCGCCGGCGTGCTGGCTGCTGTTGCTGACGCAACTGATGCCGATGCTGGCGATCTGCCAGCGATCATTGTCGTCCACCTCGGCGACGGCCACCGCAAACTGGCGCCGCACCTTGCCCATAATCGATTGAATAATCTGTCGTTTCTCTTTTAGTGAATGGCATTCCGGCAGGTGCAGCGTAATTTCACAGGCTCCGATAATCATGGTTGTTATTTAGCTGCCCCGTGAAGGAGCGATCTGGTTTCCAACACTATCCCTTGCTCGTGCTTGCAGCATTCGCCTTCGCGATGATGTAGTGTGTGAAATACGCTTCTCGCATTTCACACACTACATCATCTCTCCCTGGCGCGGCTGCGCCGCGCGAACGCCTGACGAGGAAGCTGAGCATCAGACACTCCAAACCGTACAGCTTCGGGATATCCGACGCGCCTAGTATAACATATTGACTCGACGCGTATGCTGAACTCTGATACAATTTTCTGGCAGGAAAGAATAGTGCAACGCAGCAGGAGAAATGCTATGTTCGATATCAATGCCGCAGAGAGCCAGGGCCGCCTGCCGATGCAGGGCGTGCCGCAGCCCACACGGGACGAGGTTCTGCACCTGCCCCGGGTGCACATCTCGACGCACCCGGTGATGGCTCACAAGATGACGGCCCTCCGCGATAAGCGCACACAGCCACCGGAGTTCTACCGCCTGGTCAAAGAGATTGGTGCGCTGCTGGCCTATGAGGCGACGGCCAACCTTGCGCTCGAAACGTGCCCGGTAGAGACGCCGCTGGCGACCACCAGAGGATATCGCCTGGCCGGTGGGATCGGGGTAACACCCATCCTGCGCGCCGGCCTCGGTATTGCTGAAAGCTTCCGCGAGGTCATTCCCGACGCGCAGATCTGGCACCTGGGTTTACGCCGCGACGAACGGACCTTGCAGGCGCAGGAATACTATAATCGCCTGCCCCACAAGGTCGATCTCCAGGTCTGCTACGCGGTAGATCCCATGCTGGCAACGGGCGGCTCGGCTATCGACGCCATCACGATTCTCAAGCGGCGCGGCGTGCCCCGTCTCTCTTATGTAGGAATTATCGCGGCCCCGTATGGGCTGCTGAAGCTGTCGCAGGCGCATCCCGATATCGATATCTACATCGCGACACTCGACGAATGCCTCAACGACTATGGTTATATCGTTCCCGGGCTGGGCGACGCCGGTGATCGCCAGTTCGGCACATTCTGAACTCCGCTGCCCGCGGGGGCAGCCAGTCATGTGATCGTTGTGTAAAGGATCGCTATTCGTGTCTATATCATCAAATTCTGGGGAGCAGAACCACAGCTCGCAAGATAATGTAGTGCAGGCGGAGGAAAATAAGCTGGACGCGGTAGATTATGCAGAGCAGGTTGAGGGACAACCGGGGGAGCCAGAACCAGAGCTGCCCGAGAGCGAAGAGACCTCCGCCGCGCCTGAAAGTATGCTGCCGCCAGAGGCGCAGGGCGAGGCCAACGGTGGCCCGCTTGGCTGCTGCCTGGGTGTGGCTATCGGGCTGCTGCTCAGCCTCTCGGTTGCCGTTCTCAGCCGTATCTATGCAACTCCGCTGGCGAGCGTCCTGAGCGGGAATCTCAGCCTCATCGTGCGTATCGTCATGGCCTTTGTAGCGCTGGCCGCCGCTATCATCTGTGGCTATGCCGGGTGGAAAATTGGCAAAAAGCTGTTTCGCGAATACGAGCCGCCCGTTATAAAAGATAGGAGGCGCCAATCCAGCGCTAAATGGTAAGCCGCACGCACGCTCCGGCGAGAGCATACCAGAGAGGTCTGTAGTTGTGTGAAAAATGCGCGCAACGCATTTTTCACACAACTACAGACCTCTAGCGAGCGCCGCAGGCGTGAGCCAGGCGCGAGTATCGCTGATCAGATGCGCACTAAAAATATGTATTTATTTCTATTTGATGATGAAAGTGAGGGTATAATGCGCGTCGTTATTTTCTGTGATATGGAAGGGATCTCCTGCATCGAAACCTGGGAACAGGTGACGGGAGGTACGGCTCTTTATGAAGAATGCCGCAAACTCTACACCGATGAGGTGAATGCCGCCGTGCGCGGGGCGCGAGCCGCCGGGGCGAACCAGGTGGTTGTCGTCGATTGTCACGGTGCCGGGGGAGCGTATAGCTTTAAGAGTTTCGTGCCCGAACGCCTGGAATCGGGCGCCGAGTATGTCTTTGGCTATCCCTGGGCGCGTTATATCGCCGCTTTCGAACAGGGCTGCGACGCGATCCTCTTTGTCGGCGCACATGCAATGGCCGGCACACCCGATGGTGTGCTCTGCCATACCGTCTCCTCGGAAGCCTGGTATAATGCCTCGATCAACGGGACACTTGTGGGCGAGAGCGGCATCCTGGCCGCCATCGCCGGCTGCTGGGATGTGCCGGCGGTCTTTGTCTCCGGTGACGAGGCGACATGCCGCGAGGTGCGCGCGCTGCTCGGCGAAGAGGTAGTGACGGCCCAGGTCAAGAAGGGATTGGGGCGCTTCTCTTCGATCAATATGGCCCCCAGAGATGCCTGCTCGCTGATCCAGATGCGCGTGGCCCAGGCGTTGAGCATGCGCAACTGGCCTAAACCGCTCAAATTTGAGGCCCCCGTGACCTTCAAGGTGGAACTGGCGACGCCTGACCGCGCGAGCGATTTCATCGGGCGCAGTGGTGTGCGCATCGAGGGGCCACGAACCGTGCTTTCAACCGCCGATACCTTCTGGCAGGCGTGGGACCAGTTCTGGTATCGCCACTAAAGCGAGCAGGCATGTTATGCTGAGCGGCAGCGAAGGATCTGGTGCCCCGGACCGCAGATCCTTCGCTCCGCTCCGCTTCGCTCAGGATGACATAAAGCGAAGGATGACAGGCTCGCCGGCTAAAACTTTTCGTAGAGGTAGGGAGAGAGCGGCGGAAACATGCTCCTCATCGTCTCCTGGAGCGCAGGTGTGGGATTACCCCAGCCGCGCACGGCGAAGCTTTCAGGGTCGTGCGTACCGTAGAGCAGCGCGGTCAGCCCTTGAATCGTAAGGGTGCACTGCGCCGTCTCGCTGGAACTGACGTGCAGGCGCCCCTCAACCTCTGTGAACAGATAGCGGCCCTCGTTCCAGGGGCACTGCGCGTCGCTTACATGCGCCGAGAACATACCCGGCCCGCAGTTCATGCCACCGACAGCAGCGACATCGATGATGCGGCTCATCGGCGCTTCGCCCAGGCTGACACTAAAAGAGAGATCGGGGATCCAGGTTTCGGGCTGCTCGCCGGGCAATAGTTGCAGCTCGATCTCGGCAACCTGGTCTACATGGCGTGCGAACCAGGCGAGCAGCAGGTATTTGCCACAACTGTCGTCGTACAAGAAGTTGGGCACCTCCATATTGTCCCCGTTGCCCTTGATCTTATAGAGCATCATACCACGCGGCTCGTTCTCTACCAGCGCGGTTGCCAGCCAGAGGCTCTCGTCGCTCTTGCTGCTCTCTGTGGGCTGGCCGGGGAAGAGGGCCATACCATGTATGCTGCTCTGCTGGCGGCGCAGGTAGGCGCGATGGGCGCTGTAGCCCTCTCCGATGGTGGTCAGGGAGACGCGGCCGGGCAGCTCTTTATGCAGGAGCGGCAGAAAGGCGCTGGCCCGAATGTAAGCGGTTCGCGGGCGCGGAAAGGTCGTATAGCCCAGTCTGTCGTAGAAGGACTCGCGAAATGGATAGAGCGTGGAGAAGACAATGCCTGCGCCGCGCATTGTCGCGAACAATCTCAAAAGCACCTGGCGCGCGTAGCCCCGGCGGCGCGCTGCCGGGTGCGTGGCTACACCCCACACGGCTCCATTGTTGTAGAGCTTGCCGCGCACATTCTGAGGCATCGGCGTATAGGCGGCGCAGGCCAGCGCGGTCTCGTCCTCGAAGAGCGCCAGCAGCGTAGCATGCTCGAAATAAGGATCCTTTTCCCATTCTTCAGGCGTCGGCAACGGCGGCGAAGCTCTGAAAGCATAGGCCATCAGCGGACGCGATATCTTCAATTTTTCGGCGCCGTGAAGCTGGCGAATACTGATCTGATGCATATTATGGAATTCCTTTTTTTGATAAGAATATACACCTTAACAGTCTAAATGCGTATGCCTCTCTTGCGTAGCGGTGCGATTGATCGTGCCTGGGCCAGCCTGTCGGGCACTCTCAAGCGCAATCAATTGCGCAGCTACTCAAATCTATCATTCTCGGTTTTTTGTCAAAGCGCATTTCTATACCGCATGGTACTCCGGTGCTGTATCATCCACCACAGGACAAGCATGATCGCAGTGAGGGCGAGCGTATAGGGGAGCAGTGTCCAGATGCCCATATACTGGCCCAGTGTTCCTGCGAGCCAGGGAAAGAGCGCCACACCGAGAATGCTCAGGCCGATAAGGAAGCCCATAGCGCTTGATACCATGCGAGCGGGAACGATATCCGGTAGAAGCGCGACGGTAGATGGATAGATCGGCCCGAGGCTGGTACCAATCAGGCAGAAAGCGACAGCGCTGGCAATCTCTCCGGGAATGAGCCAGATGATCAGAACGCCCAGGACAATGCCGCCCATGCAGGCGTACATCATTCCCGGGACGCCCAGGCGCAGCCAAACGGCGGCACGGTTAAGGATGAAGCGCCCCAACGTCAGGCCCAGCCAGTAGCCGCTCACTATCCAGCTCGCCAGCAAGCCGGCCTCGTGCCGATTTTGCAGTAGAAAGGTATAGCCCCAACTGCCCAGGCTCACCTCGATCCCTACATAGAAGAGCAGGAAGAGCGTCGCGAACCAGACCAGCGGTATCTTGAGCGCTGCCAGCAATCCGCTTTCGCCCTTCCTGGCCGGCTCCGTATGAGCGGCGCTGGAAGGCTGCTGGCGAAAGAGGGTTAACAGGCCAAGCAGCAGGGGCAAGGCGAGCAGCGCCCAGGCGAGAAAAGCGCTGTTCCAGCCCAGACTCAGCGCCAGAATCGTACTTGCGATCAGCGGACCGACCAGCGCCCCCGCACCATAGAAGGCGTGCAGGTAGTTGAGGAGCGCGGTACTGTTGGGTAGCGCGGCGAGAAAGAGATTGAGTCCGGCCTCGATGATCGCCGTTGCCATGCCCTGGAAAAGACGGATGAGGAGCACGAGCGCGAAGGGTGGTTTGAGCGCTATCAGCGAGCAGCAAACAATAAACGTGGTGACGCCGGCCACAAGATACCAGCGCTGTCCGAGCTTTGCGGTGAGCAATCCGGCGCTGACGGCGGAGAGGAAATAGCCGGTGGCGCTGGCGAAGAAGAGCAGGCCGACCACCGATTGATCCACCTTGTAACAGGCACTCAGGCTCGGCAGGAGCACGCCCCAGGCGCCTGATGCCACACCGATCAGCACAAAACCGAAGAAGGCAGTAGCTAACTGTAGACGAGATGCAGAGTGAATGGTCACAATGTTTCCCTTCTGGTTGTCTGAAGCATATTGCTACGAGTATATGATGTTTCGCAGCCAGGAGGCAACCAGCACGGATCCTGTTCTGATCACCCTTTTATCAAGTTTCAATCTCAAACGAATGCCGGGTGGTGGTGCAATTCTGGTCTGGTGGTTTGCACCCCTCAAACGAGAAGCCAGTCTCCGCGTCGCTTCAGAATACTGCTGGCTGTCATGGCCCCCTCCCTCGGCCAGGCACTTCGACCCTGGTCCGCCTGCTACCGTTGTTCCCCTGTAAGGTGTTAAAAGAGGTTTAATTGTGCTAATGGCTTTCTTCCGTTCAAGAGGATATAGGGAGCGGCCTGTTCCGAGGCGTGAATGCCGAGTTTTTGCAGATCTGTAAGTTGGGCCAGCTTCCCCAGGCGGCGCGCTTTGAGGATTGCATCCGCTCCCACGGGGCCGATACCGGGGATGCGCAGGAGTTGCTGGCGCGTGGCGGTCATGATTTCTACCGGAGCTTCGCGCAGGTACCGTTCCGCCCAGGCGCGTTTGGGATCAAGGGCAAGGTCCATATTCCCATCCGATAGAAAGGGCAGATCCGCGACGTTCCAGCCGTAGTCGCGCAGCAGAAAGCTGGCCTGGTAGAGCCGATGTTCGCGCAGCGGAGCAGTGGGGGAAAGATTCTCAAAAGGCGTCTGGAGCACGGGGCTAAAGCCGGAGTAGTAGGCGCGCGTCAGTCCCATCTCATGGTAAAGGCGTGAACTGAGCGAAAGCAGTTCGTGATCGGTGTCGCCAACGGCACCCACCACAAACTGTGTCACTGTCCCAGCAAGTTTTTCATAGGGATGCGCGCGCCGGATCTCTTCGGCCAGTTGCAGCATGCGCAGCAGTTCGCGCTCGAAGTCCTTCTTTGGCGCCAGGGCATTGAGCCGTTCCTGTGTTGGGGCCTCCAGGTTGACCGAGACGCGATCCGCCAGTTGCATCAGCCGGTAAAGCTGCTCATGTTCTATCCCGGGCATGACTTTAAGGTGCAGGTAGCCTTTATAGTGGTAGCGATTACGCACAATTTCAGCGGTGTCGATGATCTTATCCTGCGTCGTCACGCTCCCCTTGATGATGCCCGACGAAAGGAACATGCCTCCGACTCTGCCAGCGCGTTGCAGCGTATCCAGGCCGCTTGCCAGCTCATCGGGCGTGAAGGTGAGGCGCTTCATCTTGCTACGCCCGGCGCGGAAGGGGCAGTAATGGCAGTCGCGCTCGCAAGCAGTTGTTACCATCGTCTTGAGGATAGGAAGCGCGCCCTTCGGCGTCATGACGTTGGTGATGCATTCGGCAAGGCTATGCGATTGATAGGGCGCGCGCCGCCGTTCCTGCTGCGGCCTGTCGCCGGCAGGTTCGTAAGTTGTCGCATCGCTCACCTGAGCGAGCTTCGTTATCGTATCAGGCAGAGTTTGCACCAGCATAGATCCAGTATACTGAACCTGTGTTCTAGTTGTCAATATCCCGTTCCCGGGTGTCCAGGCTGTTGCAAAGTCGTCTTTTTCCGCCTTCGCGGGTCAAGACGGCCCGTGTTGCTACAATGTTGATGTATCTTGAAAGGAAGCTTCTGGCGCAAGGAGAGGCGAGGCAGCGGCGCGAGTTACGAATCGCCCTTCCGCTTCGTGTTCCCATAGTCTAAAGACATCGGGTTTTGTTATAGGCTGGAACGATAAAGAGAGGTTTCACCATGAGTACCAACAAATTAGATGGTGTACGCGTTGCCATTCTTGTCACCGACGACTTCGAGCAGGCCGAGTTCACCGAGCCGAAGAAGGCTCTGGAGCAGGCCGGAGCCACTGTGAAGGTCGTCTCTCCAAACCCCGGCCAGGTTACAGGAATGCACCACGATGTGAAGGCCGACACCTTCAACGTTGATATGACACTGGATCAGGCCAACCCTGCCGATTTTGATGCGGTAATGCTGCCAGGTGGAGCGCTGAATGCGGATGCGCTGCGCATGAATCCCCGCGCGCAGGAGTTCGTGCGCCAGATCGATAGCAGCGGCAAACCCATTGCGGTCATCTGCCATGCGCCCTGGCTGCTGGTTTCCGCCGGCTGCGTCAAAGGCAGGACTATGACAAGCTGGCCGAGCATACAGGATGACATCCGCAATGCCGGCGGCACCTGGGTAGACAAAGAGATGGTGCGTGACCGCAACTGGGTGAGCAGTCGCAGCCCCCGCGACCTCGGCGCGTTCAATCCCGCGATGGTCTCGCTGTTCGCCGAATATAAAGACCAGAAATTGCAGCAGCGCCCGCATACCATCACTGGGTAGTGAGAAGTGAGACTTGCCCGGGTGGGTGGCCGTGACCAGGTTGATAGGGGTGTAAATCTTTTGGAGGATTGTTGCCGGTGACGGCGCTGGCGCTGGCGCGACCAGGTTGATAGGGGTGTAAATCTTTTAGAGAATTGTTGCCGGTGACGGCGCTGGCGCTGGCGCGACCAGGTTGATAGGGGTGTAAATCTTTTGGAGGGAGGTGGCTCACATGCGGTGAAGGATGAGCTTATATTGTTGCTCTCTCCCACTTTTTGTGCTCGGCCTTCTGACTTCTAATGGGTTAATGGCCTTGCAAGTGGAAGGCGTGAGCCTGGATATCTCCTCCCTCCCCGAACGCCTTATCCTGGATGGTCAACAACACCTTACCTCCCTTTTTCTATCTCTTTATTCCGACCAACCGGTGGAGACCAGGAATGCACGCGGTACGCAGAAGAACCAGTTCCATGACTTCTGACAATTCCTTATGAAAATCCCCCCTGACCCCACTAGTACTTTTTTATCAAATAACAGGCGGCGCCGCAAGGGCAAGCCTCCAGGGCCGAACTAACCCGCAGTGGCAAACCGCCAGACACCGGAATTGACACCACTTCACGAGAGATTATTCCCGAAAAGAGTATCCATTGTGTCCATCGCCTCCTTCTGCATCGGAGGGAGAACCGCTCCATACACGCCTAATGTGATGGAAATGTCGCTATGTCCAAGAAGCTCCTGTATCACATTGAGCGGCACCTTCATACTTATCAAGATCGTCGCTGCGCTGTGTCGCAAATCATGAAAGCGCATGCGGGGCAGTCCCACAGTAGAGAGAACCTGATAGAACCGACGCCGCAGCACGCCAGGAAGAATAAAGCCCCCAACGTCATTCGGGAAAACAAGGTTATGATCTACCCACTTAGCCCCCGCCTGGAGCCGCTTTTCTGCCTGCAAAGCACGATGCTTCTTCAATAGCGCGACCAGGAACCGAGGTAACAAGATGGTCCGGTTGCTTGACTCGGTTTTTGGCTCCCCCTCGACAAAACCATATCTCCCCTCATCGTCAGGCAAGTAATCCAGGGTGTGAGACACCTGTAGCTTTCCTTCGACCAGATCCATATCAGACCAGCGCAAAGCCAGGATCTCTCCTTCCCGCATCCCCGTACTCACCGCCAGCGCCAGTAACACATCTAGTTCCCTCTCTTTTGCTCCCTCTAAAAGCAGCCGCGCTTGTTCAGAAGTCAGCACAGTGTGCTTTGCCTTCTTTGCCTTTGGCAGTTCCACATCTTCGGTCACGTTGAACCCAACGAGCTTGATACGCCTTGCATGCGTCAACGCTTTGTGTAGCACTGCTTGCAAGCTCCTGATCCGGCTGGCCGCTGTCCCCTCTTTCAGCTTTCGAGCATAGAAGGCTTGTACCTGCTGTGCCGTGAGTTTTTGCAATTTGATATGTCCAAGCCCAGGAATGAGATGTCTGCGTACAACAACACGATTGTTCACATACGTGCGCCGCCGCACTGCTGGCTTTTGCACATTCTCTAACCAATACTCTAAGAACTGGCCTACTGTCTGCTGCGGCCCTGTCGCCAGCGCTCCCTGCCGTTGCTGGAATTTCGCATCCTCCAGCAGTTGATAGGCTTCCTTCTCCGATTTCGCATAGAGGGATTTATACTTTCCGGTCTCCTCAACCTTAAACCTCGCCTCCCAGCGGCCATCTTTGCGCAGAAAAACCGTACCACCGCCATGCACGCTGCGTTTTCGTGGTGTATTGCGTTTGCGTTGTCCTGCCATCTCTTTCCCCTCGCTATGCCACTTCATGGGATCGTTGACGCTCATGCGCCCTGATCCACGCCTCTAGCGAGTTCGGATCGATACGCAACATGCCGCGTATCTCTATCGCGGGCAGTCCTTCATGATTGATATAGTTGTAGACCGTCTGCCGGCAAACGCCGATCTGAATTGCCACATCGGCCACACTCAGCAGAACTGGTTTAGCAGTAGAAACTCGTTTTCGACGTGCCAAAGGCATACCTCCTCTGATGCTGATGCTCACGCTTCCTGAGAGGCCAGTCCCAGGAAGACACAGATCCAACCGACGATAAAGTAGCTGCGCCACAGCGCGTCATTGAACGGGGAAAGATCCGGCGGGATGAAGTGCTCGATCACCTCGCTGAACTGCTTGTCATCCAGCACCGCCGGTTCAGTCCGCTCCTGGTGTTGCAAAAGATCCAGGTGGGCTGCGACCCGGCGCGATAGCCGCGCCGGGTCGCACTCTCGTAAATGAGGTAGTCCTGGCATCCGATGCGCAGGCGCTTGCCCAGGGGATATCAGTCCCAGGCGAGACGATCACCCCGCCGATCACTTCTAATGGCGGGGGCGCCTTCTCTTTCTCAGGGTCATAGACCATTGCTTATCTCCTTGCTAAATCGATAGGGTACGCTCTGCTGACTGATCCCGCTCGAAGCCAGGGCAGCATCAGAGCAAGGCAGCATATTTCGTGACAGGCATTTTGTGACTGTGAACACAACCGTAGCATGGCGGTCCGGTTCGGCATGTGAACCTGATAGGGAAGCGACCAGAACAACCGGAAAGGAAATCTGGAAGGAAACCAGAACAATCGGAACGATCAGAAAGGGAACCTGGAAGGAAACCGGAACAACCGGAAAGGAAACCTGGAACCCGCGCCACTGGCATCGCCGCATGTGCAAAGGAAGTCAAGGCCGTGACCATCTGGCGCCCTGTAAAAGATGTCAGGGCCTTTCTTATGCGGTCAGTGCGCTTGCTTCGCTGGCTTCTTCTGGCAGCCGCCAGCGGCCTTTCTCATCCTGCACCATGCCCTTTGCTTGTAGTTCCGATGGGGTAAGGCAGCGCCGCCCCCCGCGTGTATAGGGGCCGGTTCGATGCGCGTCAAACGCTTTCACGCTCACAAACACCAGGTTGCAAGCGCCACATTGAGAGATGGCTGACATAAGAGATCCCTTTCTTTCGCTGGAATGCCATTTTTCGGCCTCCATAAAGACCAGGAAGTGGCCTTTCTCGCCGAAGATGATATTTGATACCACCCCCTTCAACTTTGGCCCTTGCATCTCTGATTTTTACCCTATGCCGTCCGTTCCCATGCGGCGCGAGTGCCATTTTTGCACGCGGGCGCTGGACAGCCATAGCGACGGCGAGGCTCGACCAGCACGCATGCCAGCACGCGGAGCAACCAGATCAGAGGGACGACTTCGGCCTCTCTAGCGCCTCTGGCTGCGCAGGGGCCGCATGCGTCTGGAGATAGCGCGGATAATCGTGCTGGAGATACTGCTCATAGAACCAGGTCCAGAACTCTCCAGGCCAGGCATTGGGATAGATGTTCGCCAGTTGCACGCCGCGCTTGTCGGGATAGCAATATGGATACTTGCGAATCAGGCTTAAATCATAGCCACAGGCGCTCCCCGATGGCACCAGCGTTTCCCGATGCTGCCATCGGGGAGCGTCTCCTTGATGAGCGGCACCGCTCGCAGCGCATCGGTAAAGCAGTAGCCACCCACCATCCCAAAGACACACCAGTAGCCGGCGGGGATCTGGGTTTCGCGATAGAAGATCTCCAGGCGGCGCTGCCAGAGACTATTGATCTGTGGGGCCTGCTGCTCTCTGGTGAGCTGCGCAATCTGTTCGCGTGCCTCGGCAAACGCCTTCACGAGCTTGCGCTTGCATTCCCTGGCTTGCGGGGTGTTCTGACTGTAGGACATGTAGGCATAGGTTTGATCTTCGGTGAGGAGCGCGTATTTCGCATACTTCACCCCTCGACTCCCAGGCGCTTTCACTGCCGTGAATTCCAATCGCAGCAGTCCGAAGTCGGCTTCGATCTCTTCCTGGTAGTCGGTAATCATCCGGTAAAAGCTGCGATGGTCAATGCCGAGTTGCCTGGCAATTTCACGACTATCGGCCAGCGGGATGTCTTCCTCGATTACCACTAAGGCGCTTGAGGACGGGTTCTGCTGCATAGCGTCTCCTTTCGGGGATTGCGCTTCACTATGAAGCAAAATGGGAGAGAGCCTGGTTTGACTCCTGCTTCCAGCGTGGTCTGCATGGTTCAGGGCCGCCCTGAACTCTTCTGCGGCATTCCCTTCGCGATAGCTCCGACATGGGAGGGGGAAAGTACCACGGAGCTAATCTGTTCCGGTTTGATACCCGTCAGGCGCTCCAGCAGCGCAGAGAACTCCTGCGGCGTCGGATGTGGACCGAGAGTCCATGCTCCGACCACCTGACGGAGGCGCGCCTGCCGATCCGTGCGGTAGAGAAAGGGATCAATGAGCACATACGAGCAGGGCGGGAAGCAACTCGTCGCGCTCTTCGCCACTTCGGACACCAGAACCGGATCGAAGAGGATCACCACCGGTAAGCGGGCCTCGTAGCTGCGCAGTGCAGGCGAAAGTTCCCCATCGATCAGGGTTTCCAGTTCCTCTCGCCAGGTCGTGACCGGTACAATGGACGCCCGGCAGGCGCTGGCCTGCGTTTTCCCAACGAAGGAGAGCGCCCGACGGGCATCGGTACGATACCAGTGGGGATAGAGCAGCAGGTAGCTGCCTTCCGGGGCATCGCGCCAGAGCCGTGAGCCGGTTGGCGACTGGGCGGTAAAGGTAAGCAGGTTCAGATCATCCGTGTACGCGTAGTAGTGGGTCATAGGTTCCTCCATCTGGACCGCACTCGGACATCTGCCGGCGCGGTCCCATCGTATGATGTGCGACACCAATCAAAAGACCCCTGCTTCCCATGACATCCCAGGCTTTGGGTATCTTGCTTCCTGGCTTCAAGGAGCACTGGGAGAAAGGTCTGGCAGGAGGATCGGGGACAAATCGTAGGAAAATGCCAGGAGTATGCGCAACCCTGCTCAAGCAGGGTTAGTATTCAACGGCAATGATATGTAAGCGGTTCCCTTGCAGGGAATGAATATCGTCGAGCCAGAAGGTCACATGTGGGCGGTCAACACAGGTGGAAACGGATAGCTCCGCCTCCCACTCATCCTCTGCCTGGTTATAGCCGAGGCTCAGGATCATCACCTCTGGCACGGGATCATCTAACTCTGGCGCGAAGTAGCGCCGCGCCCAGGCGATGAGCGCTTCCCTGGCGGCTTTTTCTTCTTCCTGGTGCATCGCTCCATCTTTTCCTTGCTCCGTCTTTTCCTTTCAGCACCCTGACCCGGTGCAGCCCATATGCATGCAAGGGGCAATACTACACGTACAAAGCAACTTTACGGACTGTCTTTCGCCGTGAAAATGGCGGCCAAAATGCGCTAAAAATGCGATGAAAAACACAAAAACAGCAGAGCTATTTTTCACTTACTGCCTCTCTTGCGCCAATTAACGGACTCTATCTGCTTACTCCATTGGACAAGGATGAACCGCTATCAACCAGGATCAACACGGATGGACAGGTCTGAGCGGTGTATAGTTTTGCAAAACCAAACTATACACCCATATAAACACGCCTGGGGAGTGCGCTGAGACAGGTATATACATGAGGTTAAGGGGGGTCTTTGCCATAAAAGTCCCCCTGACTCCTGAAGGGGTGCATAGGCAAAGTTTTGGGAATTCGGGCCGATAACCTCATGCATATGCCTATCTCAGCGTGCTCTACAGGCCGGTGCAAGGCGGTGTATAGTTTAAAATTCAAAACTATACACCGCTCAGACCTGTCTATCCGTGTTGATCCTGTCCAATTGCGCCTAAAGTTCGTGATATTCACGATATTCACGCGAGACAGGCGGCGGGGCTGGCTCCTGCACAGGTGCCTGCGCGAAGGCATCCAACTCCGCCTCGGACCTTTCCTCTGCGTCGAGCAGGCCGATCCCCTGGTAGATGTTCCCCTGTTTGCCTCGCGTCTTCTCGAATCTCTTGCCCATGTCGCGCCCGAAGGCGGTACCGGTCAGAGCCGAGAGATTATTCTGCTTGCACCAGTCCTTGTAGGCGCTGTAGAGCGCGTCGGCTCCCACGCTTGCATGCGGGGCAACCAGGCACCGCTCCTCGATGAAGAGGGCCAGCCGGTCCTCCTCTTCGCGGTACTTGCTCGTCTCCAGGCGCACCGAAGAGGGGATTTGCAGGCCCATCTCCTGCCACTGGAGGCAGCCACGTACCAGCCAGGCCAGGATGCCGCTGCGTTCGGCCAGCAGTTCGGCCTTTAATGTGGGATCGGCCCGCCGCTCGTTCTCCGCCTTTGGCTCCTCCACAAAGCGCATGCCAAAGGTGATGAGACAGGCCCGCGCCCAGAAAGCTTTATCGCGGGCATCGGCATGCGGCTTGTAGTTGGTCATCAGCACCAGCTTATGCGTCGGGGTGAAGCTATATTGCTTGCCGTAGAGGGGTCGCGCGGAGATCGCGCCGCCGCCGGTCAGCAGTTTGATCTGCGCGATGTTGAGCTTGTCGCCCTGCTTGGTTTCGCTGCCCCACACCAGGCGCTTGCCCTGCAAGTCGCACAGGTGCGGGGTAGCCGCGCCCCCGCCTCGAAAGCGCTCGGGGGTGAGGAAGACATCATTGCTCACCGCGCCCACCAGTGGGCCGAGCACCGCCTCCAGGGTGCCGAGCAGGGTGTCCTTGCCGTTGCGCCCATCCTCGCCGTAGAGGATGGGGAAGACGTGATCGGTGGTCATGCCGGTGATGCCGTAGCCAAAGAGACGCTGTAAGTAGGCAATCAGCTCGTCGCGGTCCGGTTTATCCTCAAAGATTTCCTGCAAGAAGCGTTCAAAGCGCGGGCAGGGCGTATGGAGTCCCGTCCAGGGCGTCGGGCACACGGTACGGATAAAGTCGGTGGGCTGTCCTGGCCGGATCGTCCCGCTGTGCAGATCCAGCACCCCGGAGGGGGTGGCGAGCGCCCATTGATTGGTGTCCCACTGGTCGGAAGTGATGCCCATTGCCACCTGAATGTACTCCATCACATTCTTGCAGCGTTTGGCGCTGCGCAGGCTCCAGGCGCGGTCCCGCAGCGCCTTGATCTCTTGCCCAATGGCGCTGTAGGACTCCTTGAGCTGGCGAATCTCGGCGTCGCTTTCTCTTGCGCCGGACTCAAGCAAGGTGCGCATCTTGAGGTCGGCCTCGGCGTGGGCGCTATTGAGATCAGCGGCGGCATGCAGATAAAGGCTGGCGAGATCCCCTGAAACCAGTTGGCGGATCTGACCGGTGGTATCCTTCTGCCAGAAGTGGCCGGCCCACACATACCACTCTTTACAGGTGCTATCGTAACAGACCTGGTTGGCGAAGGCGGCGGCAAAGAAGCGGGCATCGCCGTATTCATTCTCGCCCAGATAGGCCAGCACTCGCCGCGTGTCCAGTTCCTTTGGAGAGAGATTCGGCCCCTTGCGCTTTGTGCCCCGGCGGGCGGGTCCCCCCACGTTCGGGTAATCAGGCGCCGCGAGCTGCTCCAGGTCCTCTTTCAATTCCTCTGCGGTGTGGGAAGGGTCATAGATCACCTGGCAGGCGGCTACCGCTTTGCGAATCGTCTCGCGGCCATAGGTGCTTTTGCCGCGTGGGCTGTTCCACTTCTCGCGGTAACAGGCACTCTGCCGGAACAGGCGGTCGATGCGCTCGGTATCGCGTCCCGTCCAGAAGGCCAGCAGCACGCAGAGCGCGAAATCCGCCTCCGAGGCCGAGGGGTAGCCGGCGGGGCCATTGTAAAAGAGACGGCGGAACTTCTCGCCGTCGGCAGCGCTGCATGCTTTCTCAAGCAAGCCCTCGTCATCGAGCGCCGGCCCGCTCCCGCCCGGCGGTTCTGGCGTCGCTGCCTCCCCCGTTGTGTCCATCCCGCCATACTCCGCGTAGAGCGCATCCAGCGCCGCCTGGCGAGCTTCGAGGGTGCGTGGAGCGATGGGCAGGTGTCGCCCGGTGATGGTAAAGTAGCGCCCGGAGGAATACATTTCCAGCGCTGCCTCTGGATGGTCTGGCTGCTGGTCCGCTGGAATGAAGCGGCGTATCCCTTTGGGCACCCTGCCGCGAACCAGGATATGCAGGCCGTGCCCTGGGGAGTATTCGGTATAACTGGCAAGGCGCGCTACGATATGCATGGCCCAGGGGGAAAGCTGCCCGCTCGCCGATACGCACTGATCCAGGTCAATCCCGGTGATGCCTTGCCCCGCGTCAAACACGTAACCGAGGCCCTGATAGGGTGGCATCTCGCGAGAGAAGGCGTCGAGAGCTTCCTGATAGGTCGCCCAGGTCGCAGGATCATCGGCACGGGCGGGCCTGCCGGTCCGAGGATTGTAGGGCACCTTTGTCGCCTTCTCGCCCCGCTGCACCATGCGCCAGCACACCCATTGCGGGTGCGCTTGCAGTTCCTGCAAGGCAGGGATCGTCTGTGCTTCGCCAGCTTCAAAGCTGTCAGGCATCGGCATCGTCTCCTTCTCGTGGATCTCTCAGATGAGCCTATTTTCGTCCCTGCGTGAGCGTCTGCTCACGCGAGGAAGAGGAGTTACACCTTGCGACGATACGTTTTGAGAATGCCCAGGCGCTTTTCAGCATCCTGGAGGATGGCCTCGTCCGGCTCGTCTTCCCCAAAGACTTGCCGGAACAAATCGGCGTACAGATCCGCCCAATCGGCCTTACTGATCCTGGCGTAGCGGCTTCGCAGCGAGGATTCAAGCTCCGGTGGACGCTTCACAATTCCTGTTGGTCGTGGCATTGATGGCTCCTTTCTGCTGGATCGGTTCAGTTCCGTGCAGCATTTTTGGGAGGGCGCGGAGAATTGCGGTACATTGATCGAGTCGAGAGGGGGTAGTTCTGCCTGGAGACGTGATCTGCACCTGTTTCGGCTTGCGGTGCGGAGCGCCGCGCAGCGTCAGGTTCTTTCATCGCCTGCTTTGGCTCTGATATCTGCCTGCTATGCAGACAGGAGGATATCAGGGAGAAGACAGCAGCGTGAGAGGGGGATACCAGGTGCATCTGGCCTGCGCCCAAAGAACAGCTTGCGCGGCCTTCCGCTCAAAACGGGTGTTCGTCGTCCAGTGTGTCGGGATCGTCGCCGAAGCCTTCGGGGGCTTGCTGTATGCCTTCTCTGCTTTCCTGAACGGCCTCAAAATGCCAGCGCAGCAAGCGCCGCAGCAAGGGCGCGAACTCCGGTTCATCCAGGATGATGCGCTGCTGGTACTTCTCGCCGTGGTCGCATTGCTCGATGACGAGCTGGTCCCAGTCGCGTGTGACCACATGATAGCGGCTTTGCCCGTACCAGGGCGAAGCGAGATAGACTCGCTTCTCGTTGATATCCACCGCCGAACCTGCCGGGTCCTCGCCGCGCAGTAACGCGGTGATCGCCTCAATTTGCTATTGTTCCAAGCTTAGTCCTCCTGTTCGTGGGCACCGGGAAGATCGCACAAGCGCTCGTTTTCTTCCTGGGGGTGGCGCTCCAGTTCATCAGCGGCTTCCTGCACCTGAACCAGACAATCTGGCTGGCACGGCCCATCTTCGCAATGGTGAGCGCAGGGCCAACACACGCTATGGCCGCCTTGCAACATATAGCCGCCTCCAGGCAAAGGCGTATCAAGGTCGGGCATCGTGGCATCCTCAACCAGTCCCTCGATCTTGTACAGGCCGCCGCAGCACTCGCAATAATCCAGGCCGCTGTTCACAATGGCCTGGTACTGGGCTTCCGTTATTACGCGAATCATTGTGCCTCACTTTCTGCATCGGCCCACCAGAGCCGATGCATCTTTCGGTTCTCCGGTTTCACTGGATGACGCTCATTCAGATGGGACAGGTGGTTCCCGCCGGTACTTGCTCAGTGCGAGCGATGCCCACACATTGGCACTCTCCGTCTCCATGCGGAGACGGACCTCAAGTTCGGCCACGCGCTTTTGCAGGTCCGCAATCTCTTGCTGGAGCTGCTCCCAATCGAAGAGGGAAATGGAGATCATCGTGGGTTCTGGGTGCATCAATTCATCTCCTTCGCGGTGCTATCACGGTCATCTCACGACGCTTTGCATGAGAACTGCCCTTTTCGGGGTATGATGTTGCGATATCACGGTGATAGAACGACACGCAGCGACTCAAGCGGAATGTTGCGCCAGCAGTTGCGAAGCATAGGAGCGCGAAATGTGCGCCCGCTTCGCCAGTTCAGTTGGCGTAATCTGTGGGTTGCGTTTGATGATGCGCTCGGCTCGCTTCACGGCCTCGCCTCGCGTATTCCTTTGTGTCGCTTTCCTGTTCACTAATCGCAATGGGGAAGCGTCGCCCACGGAATCGGGATCGCGTTGCTTGGGTAAGGGCTGCGTGGATCTTTCGCTGCGCCCCGGCGTCGATACCGCGTTCACAAAAGCGTCACTGGTAGCGTCGCTCTTTGCAACCATTTCGCGTTGCAAAGACTCCGGGAAAGCGTCACCTGGAGCGTCAGCAGATGCATCAGGATCGCGTAGCTTTGGCGTCACTTTCCCCGTCGCTTGATGGTCGCTGCTCTGTTCGACTTTCAAGCGCTCCATCTGCTGAGAGAGCGCTTCTATCCGCAAGAGGATCGCCGCCAGGTCAACGCCATTGCCTGCTGGGGTTTGCGCGGATGGAGTATTCACAGGCTGCGGCTGTGCCTGCTCGCTTTTTTCAGTTGCCTGCATGGAGAGGCGGCCAACGCCCGCATAGACCATCTGCAAGAGGCCATACATCCAGCCGGTAAAGCAGCGCAGCCCGAGCATCGACGACGATGCCTGGATGACATTGCCCCCATGAGCAGTCACCGTGTTCAAGGTGAAGGCGGTCAGGAAGAAAAAGAGCACCGTCGGGACCGTGAAGAGGCATGCCCAACTCCAGGCAACCGGATCGCGCCGGCGGTGCTTCACGATGATCCAGTGTCCAATCGCATCGATGACCGCGTTAAACAGGAGCACCTCTGGAATAAGCGAGAGTACGATGAGCGCCAGCCAGACCAGATATTGCATCAACGCTGCCGAGATGAACACTTCCACGAACTTTGGCGCCACGCTGCACGCGGAGATCCCCAGGACAGCAAACAACAACGCGCCCTCGGCCACATAGCCACAGACGCGAATCACCCATCGGGAACTGTAGACGATAATGTGCCCGTTAAAGACAAAGCTGAATGCAGCGGCGATGGTGGCAAGGAGACCGGCGAGGGTGCGATGGCGCTGCATCCAGCCCTGCCAGAACGCTCCCGCCGCTCCAGGCTCTACGGGCGCTGCCATGCGCTTCTCCTTTCTTCCGTTTCACCGGGCGGCACCTTAGAGACGGCCATCCAGTCCCCCTTTCTGCATCACGGCGAAGTATTTGCGTAAGGCATCGGCCACTTTCGCCGATGCCCGCTGATATTTGTCGCCGCCGGTGGCTCCGGGAAACATGACTTTCATAATCGCGCTAGTACTCGCCCCGTCCACAAAGAACATCTCCCCGATGCGTCTTTCACGCTCGGAAAGGGTGAGCTTTTCCCCTTCGGCCACTTCGGCCCCTTCGCTTCCACTTCGATCCGCGTAATTCGCCCCTTCGACGGGACCGCTCGCCGCTCGCTTGCTCGAAGTGGGGACCGAAGTGGAACCCGAAGGGGAAACGCCGCCTGCTTGCGAAGTGGGGACCGAAGTGGATAGCGAAGGGGCGGCGCCGCCTGGGGGAACTGGGAAAGAGAGCGCCGGGTAGTGCGCTGTCTGTTCGGGCAGCGAGTGCCCGCGTGTCATCCAGTCGGCTTTACGAAAGGGCGGCAATCCGAAGAACTGGAACAGGGCTTCATTGGTCACAAGCGGGGCGCGCACGAACGCCGGGACATCCATGCCTTCGGCCAGCATCATTGAGAGTCCTGCGCCTGCTGTTTGCAGCGTGCGCTCGGCATCACTGGCAAGCGCCCCTTTCATGAGCCGGCTGCACGAGGTCTTATCACCCCCGCCATAGATGCGCGTTTTATAGTTGGCCTGCGCCGCCGTACTTTGCCCGATCTCTTTGGTGAGCGCGGTCTGGCTGGCGACCCAGGCAAAGATGCAGAACTGGCGCCCGCCGCGCCCGATTTTGTCCAGGAGATCTATCGCCTCCGGGCAGCGGGCGAAGACTTCGGGCAGTTCATCGATAAAGACAAAAATGGGCCTGGTGCGCCAGGAAAAGTCGCCCTGCTCTTCCTGGGCATTGCGGCGGGCAATCTCCGTTACCAGCGAGGAAAGCAGATCCTTTATCTCTGGGCCTTCCTTGAGGGGGCGCTTATTCGCCAGTCGATCATAGATCGGCTTCCAGACCTCAATTCCCCGCGCATCATTCACCGCTTTGACATTGGCGGCAAACGGATTGATGCAGTAGGTCTGGCAGGTGCCGACCATCTGCATCATTGCCAGGCGGAAGCGATTGGACTTGCCCTTGCCGGAGGATGACACATCGATGACGTGATACATCTCGGTGAGCGGGATGGCGATGGCTCCCCCTTCGCTGTCACCGAAGTAGACATGGCCCTTTGCATTGAAGGCATGCACCACGTCCAGTACGCTCGACAGCTCGAAGCGCGGCGGAATCCAGGGACCTTGCTGTGAGGAAGCGCCCGCCGGGGCTGGTGGCCTTTCCTCTTCCCGCTCTTGCTTGGGCTGCGCCACCTCCGGGGTAGACATGCCCAGGAGGCGCCGCAGCTTTGCCCCTGCCGACTGGTCAGGATGATAGACTTCCTGCTCATCGAGGACCAGGGCCTCGACTTGTGCGCTCACCGCCTCGGGAGGGGGGAAGAAAAAACGCACAATGGCGTCACTATGCCGGGCGACCACAAAGGAGGCAATGCCAGAAACAACCAGGCCCGTTGGTCCGGCGTGCATCAAGGCGTCAAGCGCTCCGCCGGCGAGAAAGGTCCCGCCGGTGAGAAGCACTTGCTCTTTGGTAATATCGCGAATGGAGCGGATCGTCATGGTTATGCCTTCTTCCATCCTAATTCCAGGAAATGGATGCCAACGGTCCCGAAAAAGCCGACGATAAAAGAGCACATCACGGCAAAGCCGAGATGGCCCCAGAAGCCGCTGCCGATAGCACCGTAGTTGAAGTCCGTCCACATATTAAAGCCGACCACGCCCCAACTGAGCGTGCGGAAAATGCTGCCCATCATCTTGCCAGGGCGATGCGCCGCGTGAAGCGCGTGCTCGTAGCCGGCAATGAAGGCCAGGTACAGGAACTCGATCCCCCACCCGAAGACCGTTGCCATCGCATCGCTACTGGAGGGATTGCCGAAGATCAGATCAGGGATTTGCAGGAGGATGCCCCAATCGGGCTGGAACAGCTTCACGCTGCCACCGTGTGTGATGAAGGCTTCGTTGGTTTGGACCTGGGTAAGCAAAACGACGAGGAAGAAGAGCAGGAGCGCGATTCCAACGGTGAAAAAGAAGAAGGCCGATTGGCGTGAGGTGCCCGAAGTGGCGCCGCTCGCGCCAGGGCTTGCTGGTGCGGTCATAGCGTGTGTCCTTTCCTTTCAGAACTTGATGCGGGAATGGCCCGCGATACGAACGGGAACGGCCACAGACAGCATGGACCGTTCCCCTAACGATCTCCGACTACTTCCACCCGCAGGTGGGATCAATGCCGAGCGCCACGAGCTGCTGGCCGACCTGTCCAACCGGCACGCGTACCTTGTGCGTCGTCTCCTCGCAGTCAAAATCGCCATACAGGATGTCGCGCATCTCTGGCTGGTGGGCGACATCCCAAATCTGAGCATCAAAGTGTCCCTGGGCGCTGCGATGCACGGCTGGCACACCCGCCGCATAGGCTTCTCTCCAGGACATCCCACCACCCCTTCGCCCGATCAGGTCCCTGAGCAGGTCCACAAGTTGGGCGAATTGCTCAGGTCGTTTTGCTATGCTGTCGAGAGAGGACAGCAGGCCCGCCAAAAAGACGCTGGCAAAGCCAATCCCACCGAGAACCATAACGGCCAGAAGACGAACAATCTCAACCAGGTCTGTTCCGGTCATCTTTGCTTACGCTCCTTTCGTTCTCTCAGCCCGTCCGTCAGGCTGGCGCCTGCCCATGAGTCGTCCCACAGGCAAGCGTCAACCAGACCGCAGTGGTTTCGATTAGCTGTTCCGTGCTGGAACGGCATGACCGCACCAGGGGCAGACGGCTGTGCGTTGTGAAACATACTGTGGACACTCTGGTTCCGCGCACGGAAGAAGTGAGAGTCCGGCTCGTAGATCGGAGAGAATGGCCTCGACGGCCTGGATACGACTTTGCTGTGCTGCGATCACCTCTTCGCGGGAGCGCCCCCAATGAGCGAGTTGGGCGTCCCATTCGCCTCGCGTTATGGCTCCGATACTTTCCTCACAGTCCTCAATAGTTTCCTGGTAGAAGGCTGCCCGCGCGGCGTCTTCTTGTTCTTGCATGATACTCGTCCTTTCCAGGTATCCAACCTGACTATCAGGCTGGCGCATGTCCGTGAACGGATGGCCCACGAGCATGCGTCAACCGAGCGCTGGCGCAGAGATTGCGATACGTTCCCTGAGCGCCTTCTCCGCCAGGCGCAGGGGAGTTCCTTTCTGGCCTGACCGCGAGTTTCGCGGTCAGGCCGCACCCTGTTCAGTGTCACGAATGGTCGTGCGGCAAGAACATCCCGCCGCACTCTGCACACCAGACCTTCCCGTCCCCATCTGGTTCAGCACTGGCACCGTCCTCATAGCGGCATGGCTGCCGGCACTCTTCGCTGTGGCAAGCGCCGCACGAGCACAAGACATACCGGCAGCTTGGACAGAGCGCAAGAGGATGTGGCTGCTGCTGCGCTATACGTTGGGGCAGATCGGTAGGAACGGTCAGCCGGGGGAGATGGAGGAACTTCATGCTGCCCCCTTGCCCTGTTCAATCTGAACAAGAATCCCTTCAAGGGACCAGGTGGCGATGCAGCCCCTTGAGAGGATCTTGAGGAGCTTTGACATGGTGATAGAATCTCCTTGAAACTTGTGACAACGGGTTTCAACAGTGGTGCGGGGCCTGCTCACAACAAGCCCCGCACGTCGCCCACCTCCGCGCAAGGTGGGCCACATGGCGCTAATAGGGACGATGAGAGGTGGTTGCTGGTGGCGCAAGCAATGGCTGTTCTGAAACCGCGTAAGGATACGGTGCGAGCGTGTTGACGACCTGATAGCCGTTTCGCGGCAGGCCGAAGCGCTGGAGAAACGCGTCAAAGGCTTCAAAATCCTCTGGCGAGGCCAGATAATTGACAATGCATCTGCACCATCGCCTCTTGCCCGCAATGCACCCGAAGCGCCTGGGTGCTATCGGTGTACTGGGCCGCGATAGCTGGCAGGCTTACCCGCCCGCCCTCTGTGACCGTTTCAACAACTTTTCGCCAATTGCTTGTTTGACCGTAGTACATGCTGGTCCCCTTTCTGTGGACTCATCCAGCCTACTCCGTCAGGCTGGCGCCTGCCCGCGAATTGCTCCACGAGCACGCGTCAACCGTGCCAGCAGGTACAGCACTGCTCTGCACTGGTGCAGCACAATCCCGTACCGAAAATGACCACTCACCGAGAAAGATGCTTGTTCTTCGGCTTGCAGAGCGGGATGATATGCCTTTAGTTGGATGTCTGCCCTGCGCATCGGTACGGAACTGTGCTGCACCAGAGGTGTACCGATGCACAGGCAAAGGATCGGATACGCCGCCCGCTACATGGCGAACACTCTATGGCTCTGGTTTGGTGAGCTTGCCATCCTCCCAGTTCCTGCCTGCCCATGCCTTCGCGCAGCGCCGGCAGTAGGGAACATAGGTCAAGCGTCTCTCAATCACAAAGGTCACAATCTGAAAGTACCGGCATTCTCGATGTTCCGTGCAGTGATAGCAATAATCGAGCATCGCGTTCCTCCATTCATGTCTGGCTGGCTGGATCAGTACGCTGCTCCTGCCTGGCTTTCAAGTAGGCCGATGCGGTAGAGAAGGGGACATGGGCCTCCCGTATCAGCCCACTGACCGTGATACGGGCGCCACTTCTCTGCAACCGGGCATAGGCTTCCTCAAGCCGCTGCTGGCTCAACGCGTGCTGCTGGTGGCGGGTGCGTCCGTACCGCAGCGGATGAAGATGCTGTAAGTACTGCTGAGCCGTATCGGTGCCGACATGCGCCAGCTTAGCTAAGGCTTTGACCGTCAATGGTTGCCCGGCCTCTTGCAACTGGGCATAGGCGGCCTCAAGGCGTTCGTGTGGAGGTATTCCCTCCAGCATTTGTAGTTGCTGCTTGCGCTGATGGCGCTGCTGATTCTGTTCACACAAATGAGGGTCCTGTGCCCACAAGTAGCACGTGGCCGTATCGCTGCTAACATGCGCCAGTTTGGCTAAGGCTTTGATCGTGAGGGGCTGTCCGGCCTCTTGCAAGTGGTGCGCGGCACGAGAGAGCCGGGCGAGGTGCTGAGACTGTCCCTCGTCCTTGCCAAAGAGAGAGTGTGGGGCCAGGGGAGGCTCCGCCTCCTGATAAGCGGGCATCTGCTCACGCAGCAGGGAAAACAGGGTCACGAGCGCGCATTGTTCCTGATACCGAATGCGATGCCGTGGGAGAGGTTCTCCCGCTTCGACTGTCGCACGCTCCAATTGGGTTTGGGAAAGCGGTGCGCAGGTAAAGAGGCCGTAGCGCTGCGCCAGAAGCGTGCGCTGCTCCTCTGGTAACGCATCGAGCGCCTGATAGAGCATCTGATAATCTTTCGTCTCCTGCGCATAGGGGGAGGCGGGAAGAACCGATGTCGGCAGGGTTTCATGAAAAGGCGTGTCCTCATCCTCTGGATCAGGCAGGTCTAAACTGAGAGAGGGGGGAACAGAGGCCAGGCGCAGCACCTGCCAGCGCACCTGGCTGCGGGTCATCCCCGTCAGGAACGTGAGGGGATCGCGTGCCGCTAGGATGATCTCCATCTGCTGCCACATGTGCAAACACACATTCTGAACCAGATCCTGCGCGTCCAGATGTGGACAGGCCCAACTGTAGGCCCTGGCATACCAGATAGCGATACGCTTGAGGCGCGGCAGGATCCTCAACACCAGGGCGGCGCGAGCCTCGTAGTCGCCGGCGCGAGCGCGCTCAACCAGCCGGCATTCCTCCTCTGTGGCACCTGCGGGCAGGCTGACAGCCTCTGATGCATCCACAAAAACCTGATCCGTCGTGAGATCGTCGGCGAGCGGCCCCGTATCGACAGAAAGAGAAGTATCGGCCAAAAGGTCATCAGGTAAAACGTATGGCTCGACGAGCGAATGTATTTCCTGAGCGCGGTTCTCTTGCCCTGTGTCCTCCGTCTCATCAGAAAACACGGGTGTCCAGGGCACAGGGCAAGCAAAGGAAGACGATGAAAGGGAAAGACTTTGCATGCGCGGATTCCTTTCTGCACTTGATGCTATAGGGCCATCTCTGGCAAGCCAATCGTTAGCCGCCACATCATCTCCTGGCGCTCCGGCGAGAAGTGAGGGACCGCATCGATCAGGTGTCCTTTGCGGGTGAGACGATGCCATCTCTGGAGTTGCACCAGCAGGTGGCAGCGAGCTTTGACGACAAGCGCCTGTGCGTGTTCCTGACCTCCATAGAGCAGGTCCATGAGCTTATCGATCATGGTTTGGAAGAATGCCTGCTGGAGGTAGAACTGACGGCTTCTGCGCTCCTGCGTTGGGAGAGAAGGCTCGTTTTGCACAACCAGAAGCAGCGCTTCCTGCACATCGCGGTTGGAGACTTCTGCCACCTCCATCGGCGATAAGGCAGGAGTCGAAGCAGGGGCAGGAAGGGACGAGAACGCGGCCTCGTTGGGGAAAAGGTGGATCTCTGCCGCATGGGTACGCAGGTGCGAGAGAATGTCCTGTGGGTCACGCTTGCGGGTGTGCCGGTGGTCTTCCCACTCCAACCGGACATCCCACACCTCGGCAAACGCAAGCTGGTTTTCGTTCAGGACCACCGTGTAGCCATCCCCGTTCGCGACCAGCGCGGGCGAAGCCGCCACACGCGCCAGGTAGAGATCGTCCTCCAACTGGCGATGAACCTGAATGAAGGAGAGACCATCCCGACTGGCGTCAGCACGAAGGGTGGAGGGATCGTCCGCGTCGCTTTCATCCGAAAGCAGGTCCGCCGGCAGCACGCACGTGGTCACGTAACCGATCCGTTGCGCGAAGGAACATCGTGCAGTTTTCACAAAATGGCTCCTTTCCCGCCCTGCTGGGCAGGCACTACTCGGAGCCTGTGGGTTATGCTATAATCCACACAGGCCCGACGTTTTCAGCATATGCGCTGGACGGTTTCCAAGCGGGTCAGCGCATATGTGTTCGGCCTCAGAGCCGCTTGCAGTTACCAGATGCAAGTGGCTCTTGCTATAAGGTTAAACAATTTGGAATTTTCTCAGGATAATAATTATCCTGGAAAAATTATATACCCAGGAAAAATAATTTGTCAAGAGATGCTAATTTATGCTATGCTTCTCTTATGGGTTCATTTGAAAGTCGCCACGAGGTGCGCATGCTCAAGAACATCGATACGAACCGTGAGTACATGACAACGCCTGAAGCCGCTGCACGCTCAGGCTTGACAAGAATTTACGTTGCCCAGCTACTTAGAAAAGGCGTGTTAGAAGGCTTTCAGCTGAGTAGGGAATGGTTCGTATACTCCGACTCACTAGAGAAGTTTCTCGCCTCTCCGCGCAAACCAGGTCCTAGAGGACCGCGTAAACATCTGAAAGATCATATGCAGTCAAGCATGAGTCAGGAGGATATCCCGTCTCACCCTTAGAAGCAAGTCTACTGTATCCGGCAGGCAGAAGTGAATATCGTTCCTATCGCTTCGACTTATCGTTTATATCGTTTGCTTATCGTCGAGAGGAAGCGATGCTAAATAAGAAGTTAATTGCAGCACGTAAAATGAAAAGATGGACACAAGCGGATCTGGCTTCTCGACTCAAGGTCACACCTGTCACGATTAGTCGTTGGGAGAATGGAATCCAAGTCCCACAAGCCTACTATGTCCGTCAGCTTTGCCAGCTCTTTGCAGCTACTGATAGGGACCTCGGCTTCGCACTTTGTCAGGATGTCGCCGTACAGGAATATAGAATGGTTTACGAAGAAATGGATAGATTTTTCACATTTGGAAGGATCAGAACCGCCGAACTTATTCTCGATGGGGACGGAACTGGGATTTACTTACCAAAGCATATTCACTCGCACTACATTCCAGTTCCGCTAGAGCTTCCCGAAGAGATCGTGCATCGCAAGGAACAGATAGCTAAAGAGCAAGAAGAGCGCAAGGCTCAAGGCGATTCCTACCAATGGAACGGAGAACGCTACAATCTTTCCAAGTTCAACATTGGCCGTGATCCTGCCAGTGAAGACATGATCTTGGGTCTGTGGTTTAGACCATCGGATTACTACACGTTTCTAGCGGCATCGGAAGCTGCACAGGATCAAACTATCCGTGAAAAGTACCTTGCCGATGTCGAGTGGGATGAGGCTGTTCCTGCGTTTGCGCACTCGTTTAGTGTCCTGCTAACTGTTATCACCTGCGATGGACAAACAATCCTTGTGCAGAGAGGCAAAGGTATGGGCTGCCGACCTAATGTGTTCGATGTGAGTATTGCCGAAGGACTCTCCAGGCCCGTTGATCGGAGCGGAAACAGTCAAGCCCCAGACGTTTACCGCTGTGCTGTGCGTGGGCTTGCCGAAGAACTAGGATTACACGAACCCTCCGATTTTGCGGTTTCAGATATCCTGCTGCTGAGTTTTGCAGTTGACACAGAGTTTTGCATGTGGGGATTGTTCGGGATGGCGAAACTGAAACGCAGCACGCAAGAAGTGCTTGAAAACCTACGGAGAAGCACAAGAGATCGGTTCGAGCATCGAAGAGTTTTTTCAGTTCCATTTACCCCCGAAGAAATCTGTTCCTTCGTCTTCTCACACGAACCATTCTCCCCTGGGGGGCTGATTTGTCTTTACCATGCGCTTGTGCATGAGTTCGGAACTGAGCGAGTCGATGCCGTTATTGCTTCCTACTGATTGGCACTACAAAGGAACTGATCGATCCTCATAAGGTTAATGGATAAGCGTCAGTCGCCGCAGAGCAGCTTTTCTCATCATGGCTGCATATTTATTGTGATGCAGTGCCGGATAATATCCGAGACACCTTGCCCGTCCCCTTGTGGCGAACAATAATGAACGTGTTGCTTAACTGGCTCGCTAGCGTTTGCTGGCGCTGCTGCGAAGCCGACTATCTGGAGAAAAGACATATCTCCAATGCTGTCGCCGATGCCTGCCACGTTAGCGAGCCTGACCGATAAACTGCCTTTCAGTACGTCTACAAGCCATGCTACACCTGCTGCTTTATCGATGCCAACTGGCGTGATATCGACTGCCGAGGCTGATCTTGTCACCGAAGCATTCAGGTGGTTCTTCGCAAGCAGCGTTTTAACATGGCTATGGACTCCCTCGACAGTTGCTGGAGGCACAGGATGCAGGCTTAACATGATTTCTTTGCCTGGGACGCGCCTGGCTTCCCCTGGAAGGATGATTTCCTCGTTAATGCGTTGGCACGCCTGCTCAAACGACGCATGGTTTTCTGGCTCAGAGATGCGCGGATGCCAGGCATACTCTTCATGCAAGCGAAGTGTAGGAAAATAGAGGCCGCAGCCGTTCTCAAAGATGGCCGGTTTGGTGCCGGCGATAATTTGCGTAATAGCCTCGACAAAAGCATGCTGGCGCCCGCTGCATGCAGTAATGAAAGGGATCGGGTTATCTTCGCGCGCTAGCTGATTTGCTGTTCTGATCCACTTCAAGGCTTCAAGGTCGTAGGTATGCTCGTCCAAATTAAGGCACCCTTCAATATCCGAGATAACGAGCTTGATCCTCTTCTCTTCCCTATTGAGGGCCACAGATGCCAGTTCTGCTAATTCTGCGGTTTTAGTGGTATCCATAAGCATGCAATCCAAACCTTTCCTTGTTGCTCTAACCATTATAGCAAAGGCGGATATGACATACACGTATTATGCAGCCTGCAAGGACGCAACAGGCACGCCCGCCGTCAACCGCCATACGATCTGCTGCTCTGGAGAGAAACGCGGAACGGCATGAACCAGTCGTGCCCCGCGCAGCGTGCGATGCCACCGTTGCAAGTGAGCCAGTAAGAGGCAGCGTGCTTTGAGTGCGCGGGCCTGGATCCGCTCCTGAGACTGGTAGAGTTGCTGCATCAACGCATCGATCATCACGCCCAGGAGCGCCTGCTGCACGTGGAACACGCTCGGACGCGCAGGGGTTCCCGCGCGCTGTGTATCTCCCCTCTGGTACATGCACGCCTGGAGCGCATCGCGCAACTCCTCCTCGGAAACCTCGATGGTCTCCACTGGCGTGATGGCACCGGCTACCAGTTCGGGCCGGGGATATGCAGCAGAGTGCGCCGCTCTGGCTGCTGGCTCTCTCCTTGTCGCCGGCGCATGTAAGAGCGCCAGAACAGCATCAGCGTCTCGATCCTGGAGCCGCTGATCCCAGGGCTGTGCATGCCGCAGGGCTTCTTCATCGAGCAGCACTGTGTAGCCCTGCCTGACACGTTCTGGAGTTGCCGCCACACGCGCCAGGTAGAGACCTGCCGAAAGCTCACGCAGAACCACAAGGTAACTCAGGCCCTTGCAACTGGCATCACGGCGCAAACTTGAGCGGTCCTGCTCGTCGGTGGGTTCATCCGAGAGCAGCTCCGCCGGGATCACACAGGGGACGAGACACCCAATCCGCTCAGAAAAGGGGATAGGCCGCGTGTTCATAACACTCTCCTTTCTCTGCACCAGCGCCGAAGCGCCACATTTATGCTTCTTTCTCGCCGCCATCCTCTGTGGGGCTGGTCAAAATCTTGAGTCGTTTCTGGGCGTCAGGGAGCAGCCTGGTTCGGGCTTCGACCAACCCGCTGCGCGTTTTTCGGGTCGCGTAGTACCACACCTGAGCATAGCAGGCGGTCAGTTCCTCCAGGTTTTCAAGCAGCTCCTCCGGTTTCTTGGGACTGCGCTCCACCTCGATAGCGATGATCTGGCCTTTCAGGCCGAACTCCCCGTCGGGCAGATGGGGAAAGCGCTCCCCTTTGCGATGGACCAGTCCGGCGCGCAGCGAGCGTTCACTTTCCCACCGGCCTGCGGGATGGTTCCACTCCAGGATGAGACGCACCTCGTTGATCGCAAACAGGTGCGCCAGGCTCCCTAATGTCGGCACATAGACCTTGTAGGGCAGATGGAACTGGCGCAGGCCCTGCGCCGTCAGCCACACCCAGGGCGGATCTAGTGCCGTGATTTTGCGCACTTCGACCAGCCTGGCGCTGATCCAGCGGTTGGCGACCAGCCGCACGGCGCTCATGCTGATCCAGTTCTCGTAGTGCGCGCCCCGTCCAGCCTGCCTGCCGAGCACCGTTTGCAACTGATCGAAGCGTGCCGCATACTGCTCCCCGATCCACAGCAGCGCATCGATATCGCGTTCAGTGATCTGGACCTGTCCCTTATCGCAGCGCTCTTTGCGCCTGCGTTGCCCCTCGGCCATCGTGGTTCCTCCTTTCGGTGGTTGTCCGTGGTACAGAGCGCGGGACACCCTTACTGGTGCTCCGCTCCCACACGACTATCTTTACAGGCATCACTGTAGCATGGCCTTCCGGTCCACAACCGGAACACATTGGGCACCAAACCGGAACGAAATCAGAACAACCGGGAAGGAAAACTGAACATCCTGGAAGGAAAACTGAAAACAGCCTCTTTGCAGGTGCTCTCTGCTTTCCATGCCTTGAGAGGAAGATACCCGAGAAGCCCATCACAACACGAGTCACAAAACGCCCAGTTTTGAGCAGGGGAGAACTCGGTTGATATGTGATGGGTTTTGTGAGAGGGTGCGGTCAGGCGCACTATCCCCACGCGGGCAAAGAAAAAGAGCTGGATCGCTCTGCGTAGGGGGTTAGTTGGCAATTCCTCGCCACCAATCAACCCGCTCTACAAGCACACGCAGCGGGCATTCGCTACCGAATTCGGTAGCGAATGCCCGCCGGTAGGAGGTAGCCGAGGACCTCCCTCAGAACCAGGAGGACAACGCAGTCCAGAAAAGAGGGAAATGCGCAATTTTGCAATGCTTAATCAGCAGTATTGGATAGAGACCAATTTTCGAGTATACTACTGCTAGATACCACTTCTGTAGGAGGACAGGCTTTTCGGCCAGAAAAGGAGCCGGCAATGGACAGCCAGAAACTCATCCGACTTGTGCTCATCGCCATCCCGATAGCGTTCATCCTTGCCCTGATATGGCACCCGCTCACCCCGCTCCCTTGCCTGCTCATCTTTTACCTGAGCATCCTGCTGAGAAGGACCGGCTTTTTCGACACCCTCTTCACGAGGAAGAGGCCGCCCATCCCCTACTATCACCCTCCGCAGCAAGCGGTTCCTATCTCCGGCGATCCACCCCCACACGAGGTCGATCAACCTGAACCTCGCTACCACCAGGGCTACCAGGCGCAAGTCCCCTACCGGTCCCCGTTAAAATACGAGGAGACCATTCAGCCCCCACAGGACGACTCCCAGAACTATGAGCAGCCAAAAGCGCAGTATCCCGAACAGATGCCGCCCATGCCTACCATCTGACGAGGGAGGTCAACAGCATCTATCCTGGCCTCTCTCAAATTCACTAAAAAGATCGAGAAGTTTCCACCTGCGCAGAGGTGTCGCCGGCCTTTGCCTTCATCTGGCAACAGGAGCCGAATGCGCAGAAGTTCCCTACCACCTCCCCCTGCTTATATCGTCCTGGAGTCAGGGCAGGAGGATATCAGGTTGCTGTGAGAACGATAGCAGGGAGAAGACAGGACGTTGCCTTCCGGTGGAAAACCTGCCAGACAATTCGTCATCCGTACAGGGCCGCCAGAAAGAAATTGCCTGCGTTGACAGTGCATGCCTGATTCGGTATGCTTGTAACGGAAGGAGGCACGCGACATGCTCATTGCTGTCAGTATTGACGGGACCATTGCCCAGGATGAACGCGGGCGGGGCTATGCCCGCTATCTCAACCGGGTGCCCATCGCCTCGTGCGCCTGCCCGAGCGCCTTCCAGGTGACACTAAATTCGACACCTTACAGGCTCGACCTGGATTATTTCCTTTTAGAACAAATGGACAAGAATTCCGGCCTCTCTCGCTCGATTGGCTAAGTTGAGAAGTTCATCCCCTCTCCCATTACCCTCATAGTACTTTTTTATCAAATAGTCCTGCAAACCTGAAGCTCCGAAAAAAATCTTATACCATCCACCCTTGTATCGATACTCAAGGTATAAGACAAAGCGGCGTCGCTATAGCACCTTTCAAAACCTATTTTCGGGCGCGACGGGGCAGCGCAACACAGGAGTCCTATCGAAGCGAACCACCGTCGGGGCCGTCCTGGCGGCGGCCCACGCGGATATACTATCGGCCCACGCTTCAAATCCGGGGGAAAAATGGACTGGCATGATGCGCTAATTTGCAATACCAGCCTTGTTGCCTTGCTGCCGTGCAGGGCGACCGCAAGGGTCGCCCCTACACAGCACGGCATGCTAACTCTCCGCGCGGCCACCATGTCATCCTGCGCCAAACATGTCATCCTGAGCGCAAGCGAAGGATCTGCCCCGAGTGAAACAAGGGGCAGTCTGCCGGGAGCGCCTTCCCTGACCCTCCCTGGTCTGGTGAGCAAGAGACGGACTCGCACATCGCTGCGCTCGTGCGGGATCCTTCGCTTCGCTCAGGATGACATGGTGGGCC
>DATGLE010000129.1:0-3280 GCA_035294325.1 Ktedonobacteraceae bacterium
ATGGCACAAAGTGAAGTGGCCCGCATTCGAGCGCAAATCGAGGCGGAGTGTGAAGGGTTCAGGCGCGGCCTGCATGGCTACGCTATCACGGCAAAGCATCAATTCATTCAGGCACGCTATGAACGCCTGGGCCAGTTGCAAGAAGATCTGGCACGGTATGTAGGCGAACATGAAGCTATGCAGCAAGTTGTTGCCCTCTACGTCAGGGCTTTTGACGGGGACGAGAAGCGGGGGCGCGAAAGCGACGGGCGGGAAGGAGTGAAAAAGGTGATGTATGAATATATAAATGAATGATGTATAAAAATATATATTGCGCTGTAAGCGAGTAGAAAGGGAATGCACCATGCAAAAGTATGTCGAACCGCAGATCTGTATTTTTGCTACCTGCAACGAAGTTATCGCGCTCAACCTGGCTATTGGCCGGCATCAAACCTTCTTTGCCCGGAGAGAAAATGCCGAGGTAAACCGGCTGCTCTCGGTATTTCAACAGCGGCTGGTTGAACATCTTCCTACCGCTTATGTGCCGGCGAGGGAGCATCGCGGATGAGCGGGCAGGAGCCACGGTCCGCCATTCGCCGCACGCAATCCCTGACGGAGCCTGCGCCGCTTGAGACGCTGGAAATCGATGGGCATAAAGCCGACCTTTCCCGCGAAGCGTTAACCATTCTGGCACGCCATCATATCGGCATCGAGGAGAAGGCTGCATCCATTCTGCTGAGGTTTCCAGAAGGCACGACGATACAGGAGATCTGGCCGCGTACCGCCGGTGAGCGGCATCGCATCGTGCTCCCCAACGGCTATGAACTGCGCTATCACTGCGATAGACATTTGCTGCGTGGAAACCGGCGCATCATATTGCTCAAGCCTGAGGAGTAATGGCTGGTTTGCGTAAATGCGGCCTGACCAGGAGGATCAGCAGGGCCAGGAGCGGAGGGCCGATGGTCGTGAGCCAGGTCAGGCCGATCCAGCCGCCGATGGGTGGCAGGTTGTTCTTGTAGAAATAGACGAAGAAGGTCGAGGCCGAAAAGATCAGCGTGTAGAGCGCCAGCGCCCAGGGCAGGCCGTCATGGGAATCGGGGAGACAGATGATCGCCAGGCCAAGAAACCAGGTGATGTACCAGGGGAAGAACCAGGGCGTCACCAGCACCAGCATACCCAGGATGACGAGCGCGGCGAGGGCCAGTGTGCGGGTTGTGGGCGCGCGCCACAGCCAGAGTGCGCCGGCGCTCAATGCTGCCGCCAGCACGATAAAATCAATCACGCTCCATGTAGCATGGAGGCTGAGGATGTACAGGGGCGTGGCGAGCCAGGGCTGAGCGGGCAGGCCATTGGCGTCGATCCATTGCTGGACCGCGAACAGTATCGAACCATAGGCTTTGTGCGATGCCGGCGGTTCGGTAAAGCTGAGCAGGATAGCGGAAGGACTGTGGCCGATCCAGAAGGGCGCGTAGCTGACCAGGATCAGGCCCACGCTGACGGTAGCCGCCAGAATGATAACGCGCAGGGCGAAGCGCCATTGTGGATCAGCAAGCCCTGCATGCGTGTGAGGCGCTGAGGCCGGATAGAGCGCCCTGCGCGCCAGCAAGATCAGGAACAGCGCGATGAACAGCGCTCCAGTCAGCTTAATCAGCGTCGCCAGGGCAAAAGCGATCAGCGGAGGCAGGTAGTCGCGTGCATAGAGCGCGCCGGTCCCCCTGCGCTCGACGCGCAGCCAGAGCAGCAGCCCCAGCAGGATGAACGTGACCATCAGAAGATCGTTATGCCCGTTCAGGCAGCTCTCCAGCAAGGCCAGAGGATTCCATGCGTAGAGCAGCGTGCCCAGCATCACCGTGCGCCGCGAACGTCCCATTGCGCGTAATATGGCGGTGATGAGCAGGATGTTGCAGAGATGGGCGGCGAGGCTCAGGACGCGATAGAAGAGGATATAGCGAGTTGGATTGTCGCTGCCGAAAGGGACGCTTAACGCATTGATGACCGTCCATAACGGCCCGTAGGCCGATGGTACCATGCTCCAATCGTTCAGTGCAACGAGAGGATCATGCGGATAAGTGGAAGCCAGCGTGAAATAAGGGTTGGCGTGATAGACGACGAGCAGGCGGCCATACGATGCGTAGGCAAAAATGTCGTGCGAGAGCAGGCCGGGCGTGAAGATATAGACCAGGCCGGCAGCCAGCGCTCCCAGCCAGATCAGTTGCAGCAGGCGGCGATTGTTGCCTGGCGATGCCCGGCGCCAGAGAAGCCGCGCGCTTATCCCGTAGACCGCGAATGCCAGCGCAAGCGTGATAAAGAAGAAGATCATGTGCGTTGACATTTGCGATGCCCTGGTGTTGGCCGTGAGATGCAGGTCGATGGGCAGCCATGTTCCTATAGTCGCAAGCAGTACCAGCGGTGTGTTTTGAAAGTAGCTGCCACTTGCCATACGATTGAGCGGGGCAATGCCGATCAGAATGCAGAGAATGAAGGCAATACCGCAAAGGGCCACGCCTGTTACCGGCTCTGCCTGTAACGATTGTTGTTCATATCCATCGGTCATATCCAATGGTGATTCAGTAAGAGCTTTTTTCATCATACCACCCACTTATACATCACAAAGAGTACGCTGAGCGTCGCCAGCAGCGTAGGAAAGAGGAGCAGCAGCGTCTGGTGAAGCCGGGGATGTCTGATAGTGAGCATGCTCAACGTGATAAAGGCGGGGAACATCTCCAGTACGAGGCGCTGATTTGAGATGAGCGAATCGTGCTGGTCGAGGCTGGGGCTGAGCAGCATCATCAGGATTAGCAGCGCTGTCCAGAGAGTATAGCTTGTGCGCACTTTGCGCCAGCCGAATGCTGCCAGCGCGATGAAGCCGAGAGTGGCGCTGAGATCGAGCACGATGTGCGCCTCGAAGAATGAGCCGAATGGCTGATTCCAGAAGAGTTCAAAGAGCGCCTGCCAGATACCCTGCCACGGCCAGGCGAGATGCCGCGACCAGCGGTATTGCACTGTGGCGAAGGCGATAGGATCGCCGGTCAGTTTCCAGCAGTAAAAGCAGTAGAGCGCAGTTCCCAGCGGAATCAGCAGAATGGGAAGTAAGCCAGTCGCCAGGTTGCGCAGCCTCGCAATCACGCTTTCACGCGCCAGCCATAGCTCGTAAAGATACGGCACGACCAGCAGAACGCCGGCTGCGCGCGTCAATGCGGCGAAGAAGCCGAGTATGCCTACCAGCCACCAGCGTTGTCTCCGCATCGCCAGAAAAGCCCCTGCTGTCAGCAAGATGAAGAGCGATTCGTTGTAGGCGGCG
>DATGLE010000130.1:0-14327 GCA_035294325.1 Ktedonobacteraceae bacterium
CGCCGGGCTGCTGCCCCTGCTCAGAAAGAAGGGGCACTGTGTTATTAACGTGCCCGATATGTGGTGGGAAAATCAGCGCGTAACCATACATATCGCTGTCGTTGAGGCTCTGCGCTCGGTGGGGTACGAACTGCGTAACATAATTATCTGGGACCGCACCAATATCGTCAATAATATCGGCATTTTTGGCTGGCCCAGCAACTATATCACGATGGGCACGACCTTTGAATATCTGTTGGACTTCTGGCGACCAAACGGCTAGGCCGGTTTCTCACTCTACCAGTGCGAACGTAAAGGCCAGACGTGTCATCCTGAGCGCAGCGAAGGATCCAGCCCGACGAAGGAAGGGCGAGTGGCGATGGTCCACAGACCCTTCGCTGCCGCTCAGGATGACATAGCGTTGTGCTTCCCGATCTTGAAATTTCAACTTCTTCATCTGACAGGCAAGCAGTATAGCTATGCTGGTTTCTTGCCCCAGGTCGTCATCCCGAGGTTGATGCAGGTAAACTCTGTGCTCGCCATCTCCGCAAGAAGCTGGTTGTAGAGGTCGTCATACTCTGCTTCATTGATCGTTCCTGCGCGCAATAGAAACGGCTTGAGCAGAGCGATTGCAACCTCGGCATCCTTGCAGGCGCTATAGTTCATGGGCATACCATAGGAGGCATCGAGGTGGAACGCTCTGTTCCCTATCTCCTCAAATCCGGCATCGCGTAAGAGTTTGCTCAGCATGTGAATGATGCCCTCGGAGCGCCCATCGACAGAAAAGGTCCGGCCCTGCCGCGATAGGGCTTGATAGAGGGCGCTGGTGAAACGTTGCAGGGCGGCGCTGCTGGATACCGTGAACTCAAGTTCGCTCAGGCGCAGAATACCTCCCGGCCTGAGAATCCTTTTGCATTCAGCGATCAGCGCGAGCCAGGAAGTCCTGTCCATGAAGGAAGCGATGAGGCGCGCATTGACCAGATCAAAGGAGTCATCTTCAAAAGGCAGCGGTTGCTTCACATCCATAACTTCAAACTGGACATTTCTCAACTGCTGTACCTTCGCCAGCGCGCGAGCATATTTGACCATCGTCTCGTTGAGATCTACGCCGAGCACGTCCATGTCCTGGTGTTGAAAGGCGACCTCCAGCGCCCAGCCGCCAGGACCGCAAGCCAGATCGAGCACCTTTGCCACGTCGGTGAGATCTGGTTGTTCGGGGAAGATGCCGCCCATCGCCTCCGTCATAAGGCGATCCTGTTCGATCAGGCGTGCAGTTTCCGCCCCGCTCTCGATATCGATGAAATAGCTATTTTTAACCTGACCAGAATCGGGAGGTGTCATAGGAATATCCTTTCCTTCTCACCTAAAAAAAGAGCAAAACAAGCGGTAGTGGCTCTAGCATAGATTATCAGAGGGTGTATGTCAAGGAGAGACGGAAGTACCTCTCCAGCTATCGATCCAGGAAGCTCTGTAACTAGAGCAGAAATCTCTGCACTGGCTTATGTTCTGTATTCTCCACTAAAGCCTCCCCTTCATTCTCCCTGACTATCATTGCATCATCACGGTACTTATACAAATCAGAGCGGCTTCTAGCAATCTCAACCCACTCTTTTACAAGTGATGGTAGCCTCTCTATTACCTCGTAGCCGAAAAGAACCTCATCAACATATCCCATGTGAAGCATATCAATTATACGGCAGAGATATGAACGGCCCTTAACCCACCAGGTAAAATGGTCATCCAGCATAAGATAATGTTTTACGTCTATATTTTCATGCTCTCGAAGCTCCTCAAATTCCATACCATCGAGAAGCGTCTCATAAACCCCATCAGAAACACGACTACCAAATGTCTTAGTATAATAATATTCCTTAATTTCCCAGGCTGCTATCGGGTTGACCGTGCTTGTGAAGGCACCATCCAATCTTCGAGCAAGAGTACGAAGTGGTGCATCATTACGTATGATTGCTGTTAACTTTCGAGGATCATCGGTGTATGAAAAGCCTTCTGCGTTTGCCTCTATCAACATATTAATGATGCAGGTAAAATACGCCTTACTCTTCTTCTCGCCGGTTTGCTTATTATCTGGTAAATTGCACTTGGGATTTAATTCTTTTCGTAATGCTTCATATAATTCCTTTGCTTTATTTACATTCATCAAGTGGCTTTCCACAAAGTTATTTAGAACATCCGCACGGTACTCAAAATAATCGAACAATAATTTTCCAAAGCTATTTAAATGCTCTGCTTCTCCGATTATATGACTTGAACCAAGTCCAATTTTCTGAAAAGCCTTCTTCACTTCTGGAAATGTTGGAACTTTAACCGGCGCAGATTCACCCCTCTTTGCGCCTCTATGTGTGTAACCTACTAATTCGCTAATAGTACGAACATTAGCCCAAAAGCTCTTATCCTGTTTTAAGAATCTTTCATCAGCTTTCATCTAATGAATCCTCAAATCTTCGTATGAATTCCTGTACAGAGATACCGAGAGCTTCACAGAATTCATAAAGCTCCAGAAGATCTAAGCGATGTTCTCCCCGCTCAATTTTGCTTATCTGAGATTGAGTTCGTTTAAGACGCTTTGCCAGTTGCCATTGAGCCAATCCAGCTTCTTTCCTTGTCTGACGCAACAGCTCTATCAGCTTTTTTTGTTTCGGGGTGAAGATGCCCTTACTCATGAGCACACTATAATGCAGGGCAAAAAAAAGTCCAAAAATGACTTTTTGGCTAAGGGGGTATCATTCCCGCGCTATTTCCAGTAATATGTATAAGTGTGGTGCGGTGGGACCTCTAAGCAAGCGCTCACTATGTTTCAAGTTGTCTTTGTAGCTTTGTGTGAGGGAAATATTAATGCAACATGTTATGCAGCAATCGCTATTCGATGATGCTGAAGTTGATGAAGTCGCAAGGGCCAGCGAAGTAGGAACACCGGAGACATTCAAAGAGAATCGTCGTCTCAGAATTACTTCTTTATCAGGATCAGGAAAAACTCAATCTCTGCTTAGTATAGCGCAACAAGCCTTATTTGAAATTGAGGAGGGAAACGACAATGTAGAAGATGTGGAAAATGGAGAAGATATCGGAGCAGATGACGAAGAAGAAGCTTTCTCTAGAGGCCCTAGAAAGCAGTTGTTGAAGTGGATAGGCAATAAACATCGCTTCGCCCAGGAAATAGTTTCTTATTTCCCAACAGACTACGACACCTATTTTGAACCCTTCTTAGGAAGCGGTGCTGTATGGGCAACAGTGGCGCCTGAGAGAGCATTAGTGTCTGATGTGTTCATCCCTTTGATAGAGATCTGGCAAACGCTCCAAACCAATCCAGGAAAACTAAAGCAATGGTACGAGGAAAGATGGAATAGTATGATGGCAGGCGATAAGGTGACAGAATATGAAAGAATAAAAGCTGCATATAATGCTCATCCCAACGGCGCGGATTTACTGTTCCTCTGCCGTTCTTGCTATGGAGGCGTGGTACGCTTTCGTAAGGGTGATGGCTATATGTCTACACCGTGTGGTGTTCATAAGCCGATACCGCCAGCAAAATTTGCTCAAAGAGTAGATGACTGGCAGCCACTTACTGCTGGCACTACAATCGCGTGCATGGATTACACCATAGCGATGAGTATGGCGCAAGAAGGGGATCTGGTTTACTGTGATCCACCCTACAGCTTCAGCCAGAGTATCTTGTATGGAGCGCAATCGTTTAATCTTTATGAGTTATTTGAAACTATCCGATGGTGTAAAATCCGTGGTGTGCGCGTAGCTTTGAGCATTGATGGAACAAAGCGCTCAGGAAATATGATCTGCAATATCCCCATTCCAGAAGGGCTGTTTGAGCGGGAAATTTCAGTGAATTGTGGCCGCTCGATGTTGAAACGCTTTCAAATGAATGGGAAAACGCTGGAGGAAGAGGTTGTAGCGGACAGGCTTTTGCTAACTTATTAGCTCCTGTCATGTGAGTGACCATTGAAATTTATAAAGGTGGTAAGAGTATGCAGAATTATGAGCAGACAAGCGCACGTCCGTTAGTCAAGATGCACTTGCCGGAGTTCGTTCGCGGCTATCAGAGCGGCTTGAAGCAATGTGATCCTTGCCAGGAGCCTCTGACGGACAAAGACCTGATCGATGTTTTGAAGGCTTTTGATGAGGAGGGGCTGTTCCGCGAGGAAAATGAAGAGTTGCTGCAATGGCATGTCGGGCGCTTGCTTGGGCAGATCAGTCGAGAAAGCGCCGCCGAGCGACAGGAAGGAATCGTCATCCTGATTTTTTAAATCAGATTCGGAAATGTCATCCTGAGCGGCAACGAAGGATCTGCGGTTCAGGGACACCGGATCCTTCGCTGCCGCTCAGGATGACACGGAGAAGAGACGACGGGCTGGCTCGCTCCCACTTTACGTTAAAAAGTCGACAGCCGCGCGCGTGAGCACCTCGACGGCGATGGGCAGGGCATCCTCGTCGATGTTGAAGCGCGGATGGTGGTGAGGGTAGATCGCGTCCTTATCCTCGCTACGTGCGCCGACGATAAAGTAGCAGCCGGGCACGGCCTGGAGGAAGTAAGCCATATCGTCGCTGCCGGTTGTCATAACCTCCGCGCCGCTATCAACCCTCTGCTCTCCCACGGTGGCGACGGCGGCTCTGTGAACCAGTTCGGTCATCGCGGGATCGTTGATACACGGCGGGCAGCCGTCGAACAACTGCACCTCGCATGTTGCACGGAGCGCGGCTGCGACGCCGCCGGCGACTTCGCGGATGCGGCGCAGCAGGTATTCGCGGTGCTCGTTGCTGTAGGCGCGCATCGTACCCTGCATCTTCACGCTTTCAGGGATGATATTGAAGGCTGTGCCGGCGTTGATGGTGCCGATGGTGATGACCGCAGGACTGAACGGCGAGGTTTCGCGGCTGATGAGCGTTTGCAGGGCGGTAATGATGTGCGCGGAAGCCACGATGGGATCTATCGATTGCTCGGGGATGGCCGCATGCCCGCCCCTGCCCCTGACAGTAAATTCGATTCTATCGGCGCTGGCGAAGACGGCGCCGGCGCGCACACCAACGCGGCCCTGCGGATAGCCGCTGATCAGGTGCAGGCCGATCACTCCATCCACGTCCTGCATTGTACCTTCCTCGACCATCGGCTTCGCGCCGCCAACGCGCTCCTCCGCCGGCTGAAAGATAAATTTCACGTTGCCCGCCAGTTCCATGCGGCGCTTGCTCAAAATATCGGCCACCGTCAACAAAATAGAAGTATGCCCATCGTGCCCGCAGGCGTGCATCTTGCCATCCGTTCGCGAACGATATTCGATCTCGTTCAATTCGTGAATGGGTAGCGCATCCATGTCCGCACGAATCGCTATCGTCTTCGCGCCCGCTTTGCTCGCTCCCCCGCGCAGCAGGCCGACGACGCCCGTTTTAGCCACGCCGGTCTGCACCTCCAGGCCGAGTGCCTGGAGCCGCTGCGCGACGATGCCCGAGGTGCGGTACTCTTCAAACGAGAGTTCGGGATGCTCATGCAGGTCGCGGCGCATCGCCACCAGGCCGGGCATGAGTTCGTCAATCTCAGATTTGAGGTGATCCAGAGATATCGACATTGTTTCCTCCGAACGAAAAGAATGGAATTTATTATGCAGCATATTGAACGCAAGAATCGGATAGCGGCTATCGCTCCGCTGTTTTATCATATCACCATATCGAAAAGATGTGATGTTTGGATGAGCAAAAAGAACCGCGAAAAACATTTGTAGAAAGACGGGGGCCTGCCAGCCAGGGACAGGCCCTGTCTCTACAATGTTGGCCGGATCCGCGTCAGATGTAGAGACAGGGCTTGCCCCTGTCTGGCGGCTTGCCCCTGTCTGGCGGCTTGCCCCTGGCTGGCGGCTTGCCCCTATCTGGCGGCTTGCCCCTGTCTGGCGGCTTGCCCCTATCTGGAGACATGCACGATATGTATGAAGAACAATACTGGCAGGCAGTACTCGCCAGAGATACACGCTCGGATGGCGCCTTTGTCTACGGGGTACGCTCAACCGGCGTCTACTGCAACCCCTCCTGTCCTTCGCGCAAACCGCGCCGCGAGCAGGTGAGCTTCTTTACCTCAGCGCAGAGCGCCGAGGAGGCCGGATTTCGCCCCTGCCGGCGCTGCCATCCAGAGGAAAGCGCCGGGGAGCCACATGTGGAACTGGTGCGCCGTGCCTGCGCCTATATCGAGGCCCACAGCGACGAAATGACCACATTGACCACCCTCGGCTCACAGGTCGGCATGAGTCCTTTCCATTTGCAGCGAGTTTTCAAACAGATAATGGGTATTACTCCACGTCAGTATATTGAGGCGTGCCGCCTGCGCAGGCTCAAGGCGCGCCTCAAGGAAGGAGAATCTGTGACTACTGCTTTGTATGATGCTGGCTATAGCTCCAGCAGCCGCCTCTACGAGCGCGCGCCCGAGCAGCTTGGGATGACCCCCGTCGCTTATCGCCGGGGCGGGCCGGGCATGAAGATACACTATACCATCGTTGATAGCCCTCTCGGACGCCTGCTTGTCGCAGCCACCGAGAAGGGGATCTGCTCCATCTGCCTGGGCGACGATGACGAGCGGCTCGAAGCTGCGCTGCTGGCCGAGTATCCCGCAGCCGAGATCGAGCGCGATGGCAGCGCTCTGGGTGCGTGGGTGAGTGAACTGCTGCGCCACCTGCAAGGCCAGCAGCCGCACCTGGACCTGCCGGTGGATGTGCAGGCGACGGCTTTCCAGTGGCGCGTCTGGGCGGAACTGCGCGCCATTCCATATGGCGAGACGCGCTCGTACAGCGAGATCGCGCGGCGCCTGGGCGATCCCGAAAAGAGACGAGCCGTGGCGAACGCCTGCGCAACCAATCCTGTCGCCATTGTGATCCCCTGCCATCGCGTGGTGCGCTCCGATGGCACACCCGGCGGCTATCGCTGGGGCGCGGAACGCAAAGAACGCCTGCTCGCCCAGGAACGGGAAAGTAGCAAGAAGCCGGCAAGATAGGAGCCAAATTGGCCTTATTATCACCTCATTGGCTGTAGTGACTCGCGCTTCAATCTGGTACCATCTCTAATACAGGCGCCTCAGTGTAACTCTCTAGAGTACCTGATTCTAAGCATCCTTGCTCTCGCGCCGGGAGTTTGCGCGGCTTTGCCGCGCAGGGGATAGAGTGAGTTCTGTGAAAAATGCGCTTCGCGCATTTTTCACAGAACTCACTCTATCCGGCGAGCACCGCAGGCGCGAGCAAGCGATGGTGCTGACAATCAGGCACACTTTAGAGCGGAAATATACCCGAAAAACTCTTTTTTGTTTTTATGCGCGCCACTTGCGGTGGCGCGAAGAGAGGAGGAGGCGATGGAGGGCCTCATCATCTTTTTTATCGCGCTGGCAATCTTCGAGCGGGCTGCCTGGCGCTGGGGCGTCGATAGTAGAGATGGCATTGATAGTCCGGAGTGGCAGCGGCGCCAGCTCTGGCGTGGTTTTCATTAACTTATGAAAGTTACCAATCAATACCGGTATTCCGTTCTGTGCGCAGCCGCGTGATTGATCGCGCGGCTGCGCACGGGAGAACATTCCCGATATTGATTGGTAAACTTCTTTATTTGAACATTCATGAGAGAGACGCGGCACAACGAACCTGCGACAAAATCTGTAGTGTCCGGCTCTGCCGGGCAACGGGCGATGGTGGTTCCGGCTACAGGTATGCGCTCACACATTGGCATCGTGTTGTCATTGCTGGTGCTCTATCTGATCTGGGGTTCGACCTACCTGGCGATACGCATTAGCTTGCAAAGTATCCCACCCTTCATCACAGGAGGCGCGCGCTTCATAACAGCCGGCATTATCCTGTATGTCTTCCTGCGTCTGCGTGGCAGCCCGGCCCCGACGCGCAAGCAATGGCTGAGCGCGGCGCTGATCGGCCCCCTGATGCTGGTTGGCAGCAATGGGATGGTTTCGTTCGCCGAGCAATGGGTGGCAACCGGCATCACGGCGGTGGCGATGGCCGCGGTACCACTGTGGACCGCGCTCTTCGCCGGGCTGCTGGGGCGCTGGCCCACGCGCTTTGAATGGCTGGGTCTGGCGCTGGGCTTTACCGGCGTAATCCTCCTGAACCTGGAGAACGGGCTGTGGGCAGCTCCGCAGGGGGCCATTGCGCTGCTGATCGCGCCGCTCTGCTGGGCGATTGGCTCGGCGCTGAGCGCTCGCGTTACGCTCGCCTCCGGCTTCATGGCGAGCGCGTCACAGATGATTCTCGGCGGCATAGCGCAATTGCTCGTAGCGGCCCTGCTGGGCGAGCGCATGACAAGAATCCCCGCAGCCGGATCGCTGCTGGCCCTGCTCTACCTGATCCTTTTTGGCTCGGTCCTGGCCTTCACAGCTTACGGCTATCTCTTGCGCCACGTGCGTCCCGCGCTCGCCACCAGCTATGCCTATGTCAATCCCGTCGTCGCGCTCATGCTCGGCATCTGGCTGGCTTCCGAAAAGATCACCATTATCGCAGTACTGGCTATGTTCATCATCCTGACGGGTGTAGGATTAGTCTCTCTGAGGAAGAGGCACGTATGAATCTATCTATTCGCCGCCTGACAGAAGCAGACCTTGATAGCGCCAGCGCAGTGCTCAACGCTGCCTACGATTCGCCGCCGGGCCAGCCAACGGAGCTTCCGCGCTGCTTGAAATTGCAGCCCGACGGCTGGCGACTGGCTGCCTTTGATGGTCTCACCGTTGGCGTTGGGGGAGCCGTGGATTACGGTCCTTTCAGCTACATCGGGCTGGTCGGCGTCCTACCGGAGATGCAGCGTCATGGCATCGGACGCGCTTTGATGGAACACCTGATAGACTGGTTGCACGCTCGCAGATGCCCTTCAATATTGCTCGATGCCAGCGCGGCGGGGGCACCTCTCTATGATCGCCTCGGCTTCGTCACCGATGACAGAGCCACGCTGCTGTACCGCGATAGCGTAAACGCGCTTGCCTTTCCGCCTCCGCCTCCGCACTACCGCGAACTCGTCTCCGAGATGCAGGAGAACGATTTCCCGGCCGTAGTCGCATTCGATTGGCCCCGCTTTGGTGCCCGGCGCCCGGCGGTGCTGGCTTCTTATCTGGCCGATCATGCGCATCGTGCATTCGTGGCGCGCAACCAGGATGGCAAGATCAGCGGCTTCCTCATCGCTCAGGAGCGCAGGATCGGCCCCTGGGTGGCCGAGAGCTATGATGACGCGGAACGGCTTCTAATACACGCTCTGACGCTGCCATTTGAGGATAACGTGCCCCTCACAATCATTCCCGCCTGCAATCGAAATGCCGAGCGCCTGCTGACGCGCTACGGCTTTCGCCCGCTGCGCACACTGCACCATATGCGACTCGGCTCGCCAGTGCGCCGCGAGCGAATAAAGATCTACGGGCAGGCCAGCTTCGCACTTGGCTAACGCACCTGGCCGGCGCCTGCCATCCTGAGTGGCTCGCCCTTCCCTTGCCGGGCGGGATCCTTCCCCGGCGCTGGCGCTGTGGGCTGTGGCTCACGCGCTCAGGATGACATAGTTGCGCTCAGGATAACATATCCGGCTTTGAAGTCAGCGCCCGACATTAAAACGGAAATGGATGATATCGCCGTCCTGCACCACGTAATCCTTGCCCTCCAGGCGCTGCAACCCCTTTTTGGCGGCAACGGCGAACGAGCCGCACTCCATGAAATCCTCAAAGCGCGTCACCTCGGCGCGAATAAAGCCACGCTCGATATCCGAGTGAATCTTACCGGCGGCCTCCGGCGCCTTCGCTCCCTTTGTGACGGTCCAGGCACGCACCTCGTCCTCGCCCGCTGTCAGGAAGGTAATCAGGTTGAGCAGGCGGTAGCCAACCTGGATTACGCGGTCCGCGCCGAGGCGGGGCAGGCCCAGCGCCTCCAGGTATTCGCGCGCATCCTCTTCGGGCAGTTCAGCGAGTTCGGCCTCCAGGCGCGCGGACACCGCGACGACCTCGGCACCCTCGCCCTTTGCGCGCAGCGCGACGGTAGCGATGCCCTTGAGTTCATAGTCCAGCCCGTCTAATTGTACATCTTCGCCCGCGCCGATCTTCTCTAATAGCTCGTTGGCCGCACCCAGCATGTCCTCGCTAACGTTCAGCACATACATGCGCGGTTTCATCGTCAGCAGGAAGAGTTCGTCCAGCACAGCCTGGTCCTGCTGCGAATAGTCAAGCTGGCTGGCGAGCTTCATCTCGTTGAGCGCGCTCTCCAGGCGGTGCAGCAGCGCCAGTTCCGGGAGATACTTCTTATCTCCCGCTTTGGCCGCGCGCGTTGTACGTTCGATGCGCCGCTCGACGGTAGCGAGATCGGTCACGGCCAGTTCCGCGTTGAGGCTGTCCAGATCGCGGTTAGGATCGATGGAACCATATATATGGGGGACGTTTTCGTTGGCGAAGGTGCGCAGCACAATCGCCAGAGCGTCAGCATTGCGGATATGTCCCAGGAATTCGGCGCTCAGACCCTTTTCCTGCTTCTCCTTCGCACCCGCCCCGGCCTGTCCCATACCCGCGACATCGACGAACTCGACAGTTGCATAGGTAACTTTGCGTGGATTGAATATATCGACCAGCGGTTGGAGCCGCGCATCGGGCACCTGCACAACGCCGATGTTAGCCTGCACGGTGCTGGTGGCGTAGCCGCTGATGGGCGCTCCGGCCTTCGTGAGTGCGTTGAACAGGGTTGTCTTGCCGCTCTGTGGCAGACCGATAATACCGATTGTGAGAGCCATATGTATTCCCTTTCCAGTTCAGGGCTATTTAGCTGCAACTTATTAATGTCCCTGCCATCCAACTTTTGTACAAATATGTCTGATCTCGGACACCAGAGTTTGCTCGCGCCTGCGGCGCTCGCTCGATAGATAATCTATTGTGGATGCGGCGCAGCCGCGCGAACGCCCGGTAAGGGCGCCTCTAGATCATCTATCCCGGATGCGGCGCAGCCGCGCGAACGCCCGGCAAGGGCGCCTCTAGATCATCTATCCCAGACGCGGCGCAGCCGCGCGAACGCCCGGCAAGGGCGACTCTAGATCATCTATCCCAGACGCGGCGCAGTCGCGCGAACGCCCGGCAAGGGCGGCTAAGGAAGCAGAGGATCGGACGCCCCTGACTTGACGATAGTCGGGCCAGACACTACAATATCTCTTGATATAGAGCGTTTTCCTGGGACCGGAGGTAACTTTCCTATGCCATTGTACGAGTATTACTGCCCGGACTGCAAATCCAAATTTGAGTTGCTGGTCCGCCGCGAGCACGCCGACGACGTTGTATGTATGAAGTGTCGCGGCGAAAAAGTGCGGCGCCTGCTCTCAGTTTTCGCGAGTCCGCATGGAGCCGGAGAAGATAGCGCTTACGCCGATGAGGCCCCGCCAATGAGTTGTAGCTGTGGCGATGGAGGCTGCGGTTGCCACTAGGCGGTGTGAGATGCAGGGGCGGCCCTCCCCCTGGCGGGGGACAGGTACTCCCCGAATCCCCTTTTCTCCTCCAAAGGATCCCGCCTGATATCAAGCGTGCAATAAGTTAAAACAGGTCTGCATCATTATGTTTAATACAGCCAGCTACCGGCGCGGTGTGATCGAAGGGATCATTATCTACACGATTGGTCGTCTTTGCGCCCTGATTACGCCTTCCTTCTTTCCCGGCTGGACCTTTGTGGCGGCGCCGCTGCTCTTCCTGGCGCTGCAATACCTTATCGCCCCGCTCTGGGCGACGCGCCGCATTGCCGCGCCCAAACGGGAACGGCTTAGCAGGCGTTTCTGGCTGCTTGGTCCGCGCCTGGCCGCCATCTGCCTCGCTATTGATGGCATCGTCAGTCTGACCTGCGGTCTCGCGCTCAGCAGCTTTACCGAGGTGCAGCAAGGGCCGGTCTTGCTGCGCCTCTTTGCCAGCGGCCACAATGCCTTGAGCCTGGCAGGCTTCGGCTTCTATGAACTCAAGAGTGCGGCGGCGCTCTTCGCCTTCTTCACTCTGGTAGTCGTCTGCACTAAACTTGCACAGGGCGGTTTCCTGCGCTTCACCATGCCCGCCGGCGGCAATCGCGTCACATTGTAATTCCCAGTGCATAGGAAATAGATGTAAAATCATACATTTCGTGCATAGCGGTGCGATGATGAAAGGTACCAATCAAAATCGGGAATGCCGGGGTAGGGTAGGGGCGCGGCGCCGGCTGGGAGGGGTGATGAGGCGGTGGGGGCCGATGCGCAAGCCCGCCTTTCCATAGATCCCCAACCTTCGTTGTTGACACAGAGGAGCGGGCTTGCTTCTGGCCCCCACCGCCCCACCCGACCACCCAGCCAGCGCCGCGCCCCTACACCGCCCTACCATCCCTTCCTATTGCCGATCTTGCTCGTTAAGGTACATCATCGCGCGGCTCCGCAAATTTGATTTGCGGAGGTCAGCCTGCAATAACGGCGATCAGCAGCGCAGCGAATCCGCCCATGCGTATCAGATCCCCCACATTATCCAGCAGTTCCGGCTGGGGAGAGAAATACTTCTGCACGATTATCAGGTAGCCGAAGCTCAGAAACAGGAAGGCCAGGCTCATTAGCAAACTGAAACGCGTCTGCTTGCTCGCGAAGGTCAGAGCATAGTATAAAAGGATGCAAAAGCAGAGTATACAGCGTGAACCGCTGAATACCACCCGGAGCGGGTCGATGGTAATGTCGGGTATCACAGGAGAGAGTAGCAGCAAACAGATAGCAGCAACCGAGAATACGATGTGCCAGCGCATCAAGCTTTGCTGATACTCCTCCTGGCTTCTGACCAGGCTCAAGAAGATAAAGAGGTAACTGATGGCCTGACCGATGTAGAGGAACCAATCGGTGTGCAGGGTGACGCGCGCAGCAAGCATCATGGATGTAAAATCGCCCGCGCCCGTCAATCCGATGACGCCCATTGCCAGTCCCAGGATAAAGAGGCGAGGGCTGCGCACACGAACATAGAGATAGAGCGCTCTTGCAGCAATAACAAATGTGACCGAAAATATGATTACAGCAATGATATAGGGAATAGTGCTTGAAATCATATGCAACCTCCTCTATGCACTGGATAGGGATAAAATACTGGAAAAGCAGTGGCGGCCCGTATGGCTACGAGAAATACTGCGCCGGATCTACGCGCTGGCCGCCAGGCGCGTAAAGCTCAATGCGGCGCTCATCGAGCAATATCTTTAACGTGCGGGCGATCTCTTTCAGTTCGAGTTCGGTGACATCGCTGAGTTCACTCACATCCCTGCGACCATTGATAGCAGCATACAGGCGGCGGGCGCTTCTATCGGCGATGTCAACCGATCTGGCAAGTGGATTGCTGGATTGCATAAGTGCCGCATCCGCGTAACGGCGCGGAATGAGCGCGGTCAGAGGGAGGGAAACAGACTCCGGAACCGGGGATGGCGCTGGCACACCGCCAGAGACCTGCGAAGCACGAACGGATGTAAGCAGACCATGATCGCTCGCAACGGTCATCGCCTGTTCCAGAATCAGACCAGCAGCCGCTATGGTCTGTTGAGAAAGCGATTGCCGTAAAAAGAAGAGCATCGCCAGCACGAGCGGAGTGGGAATACTGCCAGGAGAAGCTCCATGCCGCAGGGGGGGAATGAGCAAGGCCGTATTGCTAAAGAAGTGACCGGAGCAGTAGTTGAGTCCGTAGCGCCTCAGTAGAGACGCCTGGTAAGAGGGAAAGACAGTGGCCGCTGACTGGAGATGAAAGCCGGCACGCTGCTGCGCCAGAAGACCGGCCAGTCCGGCGGCATGTTGATTTGCTACGATATGTTCTGGCAACGTTGCATCCTGACGTACTAACGTCCGTAATTGCATGGAGAAATGTCCCATGCTTGTGCCCTGCATGCTCCAGATCTCTGTCGCCTGAATACCAAAGTGCTGTACGATCCTGGAGGCAAGCCATTGCAATAGTTCGTCGATATGCTGCATCGCCCCCACGGCTTTGAATAATTCGCTCATGATCGTCAGTTGTTGTCCGCCGACATCCCTCTGTGAGAAATAATTGTAGCCGCTATAATTGCTCATGATTTATTTCCCCAACAACTTACTCCATGCCAGCAAGCATGGATCGATCTTATAAAGAGGCGTGATACTCTATTTCTCTTCTGGCCTGACAGGCTGATGGGGAGGGAAATGCTAGAGTATTACGACTCATAGTTTTTTAAGCTTGCTGTGCTTATAGACTAATAATTACAGATTACTGCTTGCTTGTCAAGAGAACCAGGCACAATAGATTGCGACTTTGTGAGATCTTTGTCACATAATGTTAACGATACAGGCAGAGCTTTTTGAGGCCGGGGCAATCGCGCGGCTCCTCTGTGTGCTCTCGCGCC
>DATGLE010000131.1:0-11881 GCA_035294325.1 Ktedonobacteraceae bacterium
CGGTTTCGCCCGTCCCGGCGGTCCCTTGCGGGGATTGCGCTGCGGCAGGCCCAGTTGGGCCGCTGTCAGGCCATAGGCCCGACAAATGCGCTCCGTATGGTAGGTATAGGGCGTGGAGATCCCCTGCTCCCACCGCCAGACTGTATTTTTGTCCACGCCGATGTATTCGGCAGCCTCTTCCAGGGTCCAGCCTTTCAGTTCGCGCGCCTCGCGTAAAGCGGTGCGTTGCATTCCTGACCTCCCTCTCGCCTCTGCAATCTACTGATCTTCCTGTTTAGAGTATAGCCAACCGCGAAGGGCTTGTCGAGCCTTTTTCATGGAGAGCGTCAAGATGATGATTCGCCGGAAGTTGATGAAAAGTCTCAGATGATGATGCAAAATGGTGAAATCGTGGGTAGATATGGTGAGATGATGATGAAAAGTATGGGACGATGCTGGACCTGGAGTAGCTCCGGTGAGATCTGAGGAGGCTCCTGATTCGGGGATAGGTGCAAGGTAATCGCGCCAGCTTGCACATGTGGCACTAATTTGGTATGCTTAAGACAAAGGACAGCAGAGACAGGTCCTCGCGGAGCGGAAAAATTTCATGAGGAAAGCGAGAGCTAATGGACAGTTCTCTTCACGGCAGTAATCTCACGACCAGCGAGTTAGATACAGCCAGAGCGGTACACCAGGAAGAGGCCGGGAGTTTAGAGGTAGAGGAGGAGCATCAGCCCCATATCCATCTGCCCAATCCGAGCTACTGGCCGCTCATTCTGGGCGCGGCCATTTTGCTGACTATCATTGGCTTGCTCTTCATTCCCGATAATCCCTGGCTGGTTATCGTTGGCATTCCATGCATGCTCATCGGCATCATGGGCTGGGCGCTCGAAGATCCCAACGCGCCGCGCCAGCCGAGCTTTGCCATCGTTCCCATCGATCCGGCCTTTCTCAATTCACAATTTCAGATCGGCCAGGAAGTTATCGACAAAGACCGGCAGTGGGTGGGCGTAATCAAAGCGCGCCTCCCTCATTACATCCTTGTCGAGCGGGGCGGTTTATTCTTGAAGACATACTACATCCCGGAGGAGCTAGCGCGGGAAACGGTCAGGGACAATATCGTGCAGCTCACGGTCAGCGAGGATGAACTGAAGGCCAGGGGACTGAACAGCGTGCCCGACGAGTTAATCTACGAACAGCCCGCCAGCAGCGAGATCCCCAGAGTCACCGGTGTGCCACTCTACGGGCGCAGCCCGCTCTCGCCAGCGGAGACCGGCCACTACAACTACGGCCCGAATTACCCCGGCATCAATACCGATGCCAGTGGTTCCTACCGCCGCGACGAAGTGCGACCAGACCCGGAGCGCTATGTGGGCGAGCGGCGCAAGGTGCTCGCGGCGCGGCGCGCAAGACCAGCGCAGGGATGAGATTATGGTCTCTGGCAATCAATCTCAAGTCCAGACGTTGCGCAACTACATCGGCGGCCAGTGGGTAGCCGCGCAGGCAACCGGGCAATTGGAGGTCCGCAACCCGGCGACCGATGAAGTCCTGGCGCTGGTCCCCCTCAGCGGCAAAGCTGATGTGGACGCCGCCGTTGAGCAGGCGCGGGCAGCTTTTCCGGCGTGGCGCGCTACTCCGCCCCAGGAGCGGGCGCGCTACTTCTTCAAGCTCCGGCAATTGCTGGTCGAGCACAGCGAAGAGCTGGCGCGCATGATTACAACCGAGATGGGCAAGACGCTAGCCGACGCGCGCGGTGAGGTGCAGCGCGGTATAGAGAACGTCGAGACGGCCTGCGGCATTCCGTCGCTGATGATGGGCTATAGCCTGGAGGACGGGGCCGCGAGCGGCATCGATGAGGAGGTAATCTACCAGCCGCTCGGCGTCTTCGCCGCCATCACCCCGTTCAATTTCCCCTTCATGATCGCCTTCTGGTTCTGGCCCTATGCCGTCGCCACCGGCAATACCTTCATCCTCAAACCTTCGGAGCAAGATCCGATAACACAGCAGTATGTCTTTCAACTGATCGAGCAGGTCGGCTTCCCGCCCGGCGTCATCAATCTGGTGAACGGCGGGAAAGAGACGGTCAACGCGCTGCTCGACCACCCCGACATCAAGGGCATCTCGTTCGTCGGATCGAGCAAGACAGCCGAGTATGTTTACGCGCGCGCCTCGGCCAGCGGCAAGCGCGTACAGGCTTCCGGCGGCGCAAAAAATGCACTCGTGATTATGCCTGACGCCGACTGGGACGCTTATCTCTCAACCATCATGAACTCGTGCTTTGGCTCCGCCGGCCAGCGCTGCCTGGCGAATTCGCGTATCCTTGCCGTTGCCAGCGCGCATGACCAGGCGCGCGAGCGCATAACGCAGGCCGCCTCACGGCTGCGGCTTGGCAATGGTCTCCAGCCAGGAGTGGACATGGGACCGGTTGTCTCGGCGGCGGCGCGCGAGCGCATCATAGCCGCGATCACGCAGGGCGTGGAGGAGGGCGCGGATCCTGTGCTGGATGGTCGCAAGGTGGTCGTGCCCGAATATCCGAGAGGCTACTTTGTCGGACCGACGGTCCTGGATGCCGTCCAGCCCCAGATGCACATTTACCAGGAGGAGATCTTTGGCCCTGTGGTCGCTATGACGCCGCTTGATAGCCTGGACGAAGCCATCGAGCTGATTAACGCGCATGATTATGGCAATGCTGCCTCCATCTTTACCCAGAGCGGCTATGCGGCACGCGAATTCCGCTATCGTGCGGAAACCGGCAACATCGGCATCAATGTTGGCGTCGCGGCGCCGATGGCCTACTTCCCTTTCAGCGGCGCGAAACGCTCGTTCTTCGGCACGCTGCACCCACAGAGCCGCGATGCCGTGCGCTTCTTTACCGAGAGCAAGGTGGTCATCACACGCTGGACACCGGGCGGTGATGGCCCCGTCACGGGCGTCGGGCGCTAGCTTCAAAAGCGGGAGGCCCAGGAGGGCGGCGCCCTCCTGGCGGAGCATGGGGTGTCCCCACCTGAATTAGTATCAGTAGTGTGCCCGCAGGACACGCTACTGATAGTCATAAAACCCTTTCCCGCTCTTTCGACCATACATGCCCGCTGCTACCATGCGTCGCAGGAGGGGCGGTGGAGCATACAGAGGCTCTTTGTATTCGTCATAGATCACCTCCGCTACATACAGGGTCGTATCAAGCCCCACATAATCTAGCAGCGTGAACGGTCCCATCGGATAGCCGCAGCCGAGCTTCATGGCCGTGTCGATATCCTCGCGCGTCGCCAGGCCGTTCTCCAGCATACGTATCGCGGCCAGCAAATAGGGGATCAGCAGGAAGTTGACGATGAAGCCCGCCGTATCTTTCGCAACGACGGGCGTCTTCCCCAGCGAAACAGCGAATTCTTTAACCTTCTCAACCGTCTCATCCGAGGTTGTCAGCCCGCGCACGATCTCGGCCAGCTTCATCACGGGAGCCGGATTGAAGAAGTGCAGGCCGCAGACGCGGGCCGGATTTCTGGTGACAGCCGCCATCTGCGTCACGCTGAGCGAAGAGGTATTGGTGAGCAGCAGCGTATCGGGCTTCACGATATGATCGAGCGCGGGGAAAAGCTTGATCTTCTCCTCCATATTCTCGATAATCGCTTCGATAATCACGTCGCAATCGGCGAAATCGGCCAGTTCCAGCGTGCCATGCAGGCGCGCGCGGTTCGCATCATGCTCCTCGCGCGACAATTTGCCCTTGCTCGCCATCATATCCCACGCGTCGTAAATACGCGCCAGACCTTTATCGAGTAGTTGCTGGTTGACCTCGCGCACAACCGTTTCGTAGCCGAACTGTGCGCAGGTCTGCGCGATGCCACTGCCCATCAGGCCGCAGCCAACGACGCCAACTTTGCGAATCTCCATCGATCCTACTCCTTATCTATAAATTTGCGTATTTCCTGTGCCGGCCCCTGTGCCGCCAGGAAAAGAATCGTGTAGTGGTTCAGGGTCGGGAAGTTTACATAACGACACCGCGCTATACCCGCCCGGATCGCCTCCGCAGCTTCTTCCGACAGAAGCTGGTCGTTGTCGGAAAACAATCCCTGGCCCGCCCGCAGCAGAAGCGCCGGGACCTGCACACGCGCCCACTGCTCCTGTGGCGCGGCCTCCTGGGAGCGCAGCCCTTCTTCAAGCACGCCCGCGCGGTAGGCTTTGGCCGCGACTGAGCCATCGCTTTGCTGAAAGACATCGTGCTGGAAATAGATATCAAAATACTCGTTCCAGTACGGCCCCATGAAGGGCGCTTGCTTCAGGCGTTCGATGTATTCCCGGTAGGATGGCACAGGCGTCCCCAGGCGGCTGATCGCTGCCGTGAGCCACGCGGGCTGTTCTTCGGGCGTTTTCCAGGGCAGCGGCGCGCCGGCATCGACCAGGACGAGCTTGCGTAATTTGCCGGGATGGTGCGCGGCGAAATAGAGCGCGATGAACGCGCCCAGCGAGTGCCCGATTACTACCGGGCGCTCCAGCCCCAGCTCGTCGATCAACTCCGCCAGATCTTCCGCGTGAATGGGCACGCTGTAGCCCTCCTCCGGCTTGTCGCTATCGCCGCGGCCACGCAGATCGTAGGCAATGACGCGATGATCGGATGCCAGTTCGTCGGCGAGGGGCTGGAAGCAGAAAGCGTTCGCCGTGAGGCCATGAATGCAGACCACAGGCGCGCCTTCTTCGCCCCATTGCACCCAGTGCAGCGTCGTATCTCCGGCAATGGCAAATTCATCTCGTACCGGACTAATCGGCATAGTTCACCTCGTGTTGTTGAAAGATGCGCCACCTGGCGGCTGCGGATTCTATGAGCGGCCTGCCTTCCTCCCGTCGCTGCTGCGGCGTGCGCCATCCCTTGTACGCGCTGTGAGCGATGGCGCCAGGTCGCAGTGCCCGCTGGATGACGTGGAGATAGTGCTCCATACCGGCGGCGAAGAGGAAGGCGCCGTGCGTATCCTCCAGGTAGAAGTAGTGGCCCTGGGAAACATACCACGCACGAATATCATCCTGCGACCTGACGACTAGCTTATGGATGGCCTCGGCGGGGTTATACTCTGTCGCGCCGAAGGGAAAGCAGTGCAGATGCGCGTGAAAGACGGTCTGCCGGAACACGCCGTGCTCCCAGAAGATGGCCGGCGCATAAAACCGGGCAAAGAAGCGCCTGACCTCGCGCTTTAACGCAAAGAGTTCCTCATCCAGTTCAGGGGGAACAGCTCCATAGCAGCTATAGTGATTCCTGGGAACGATCAACAGGTGGCCCTCGACGAGGGGTGCATGGTCAGCGAGAATACGAAATGCTGGCGTCTCCTTGAGGATATAGCGGGCGATGCCATCGCGCTGGCAGAACGCGCAATCGCTGCGCATCTCCGTGATATCCAGGGAGGCGCTGCTCCCATATTGCATGCAGGTTTCTCCTTATTCCAGGATATCTCATGTTACCCATCGAGTATAGCCCAGGAATATCGCGTTGCGCAAGTTGAGCAAGTTGGCCCGAAGGTCGTTGAAGGGATCATATAGTGCATAGGGAATCTTCTCGTGGGCCGCCACAAGGACGGCCCACGCGCTCCCCCTCGTGGCGGAAACTGGCCTCCGCCATGCTCTACCCCGCGTGGCGGAAGCCGGCTTCCGCCATCGTGAGCGCCGGTCCCTCCGCCAGCATACCCGCGTCCACTATATCGGCGACGAGCAGCGTCGAATCGCCGGCGGGTGTCGTCTGGCGCACCTCGCAGGCAACCCAGGCCAGTGCGTCGCGCAGAATCATGTAGCCGCTTTCGGTGATATCGTAAGCCAGGCCCTCCAGCTTGTCCGGGTGCTTCAAAGCTGACTTACCCAGCTTGCCGGCCAGATCGCGCTGTCCCGAACGCAGCACGTTGACGGCGAACTTGCGGCTGCGCAGGATCATCGGCAGCGATTTGGTGACATTTTCAACGGAGACGGCGAGCAGCGGCGGCTCAAACGATACCTGGGAGAGCCAGTTCGCGGTAAAGGCGTTGACCTCATCGCCATCGATACACGTCACGGCATAGAGGCCATAGGTGAAGAGACGCAACACCTGCTTTTTTACGGCGGGATCCATGATTCTATTCCTCGCTTAGTGTTTTTATCCTATTATTGTCATGGGTTCAAGAGTATAGCAACCGCTCACGGTTGCGGTTGCCGTCACACATCGCCACCGGGAGCATGTGGAACATTTTCTTTTGCCCACCCCTTGACAACGGGAACATCTGATGATATTATTTAGACAGCTAATGGTTAGCCAGCTAATAAAGGGAGATATTCGTGATACCGATTCAAGACTACATCGGGTTTCAATTGCTCCAGATCCATAGAGCACATCGCGCACGGGCTGAGGCAGCCTTGAACAAGCTGGGCCTGCATACCGGTCAGGAAATGCTGCTGCTCCAACTCTGGAACGAGGAAGGCATGACACAATCGCAGCTCGCCGCCTGTATGGGGGTTGAACCCCCAACGGCGACCAAAATGCTGCAACGCATGGAGAATGCCGGACTGATCGAGCGCAGGCCAGACCCGGAGGATGCGCGGATCTCGCGCGTCTACCTGACCGAACGTGGCCGCGCACTGGAACAGCCCGTGTTGGAGGTATGGAAGCAGCTCGAAGCCTGCACTGTGGCCGATCTGTCGCCAACCGAGCAAGCGCTTTTACGCCGCTTGCTCATGCAGGTGTCCGCGAATCTCTCCTGACTCGTCGTTGTGCTGGTGGCCCCGTTCTTCCAGTCGAGAGCGCGGCCATCCTTTCGGCAATATACTTTGCCGTCTACTTACTTTATGTAAGAATGGAAAGGAGAAAACAATGGCATCCACCGCTATTCGTCCCGCCTCCGGACAAAGGTTCGCACTGCGCAAGCTGGTGTGGGTAGGGCCGCTGACCATCGTCGTCGCTGCCCTGGTCAATCTGGTGATACGGACCATCGCGGTTGCCTTCTTCGGCGTTCCAGATGGTTTCACCTACTTGCAGGCGCCCTTCGTCACTGGCAGTACCGTCATCTTTTTGCTGCTGGCGCTGGGGGCCTTCGTGCTGGTTGGTCGCTTTGCGCGCCGCCCTGTGCGGTTCTATCGCATTCTGGCTCTGGTCGCCCTGCTGGCGTCGTTTCTCAATCCCATCATGGCGCTGAACGGTGCGTTTCCAACTCCGGGGATGAATCCGCACATCTTCTGGACCATGATAGTGATGCACGTGGTGACAGCCATCATTACGGTGAGCCTGCTGAGCTGGCTTGCCGTCGAATCGTAGCATAATGAGGTGCATGATGTTTTCAGAGCAAGAACTGGATTTTCTGAGCGCGCAGCCCCTTGCCAGAATAGGCACCGTGGATGACGAGGGACAGCCTACCGTTGATGCCGTGGGCTTCGAGTTCGATGGGACACGCTTCTACATCGGCGGTCATCGGTTGGAGACCACGCGCAAGTACAAAAATATTGTGGCGGGCCACCACAAGGTGTCCCTCCTGATCGACGATCTCAAGTCGCTTCGTCCCTGGCAGCCACGCGGCATCAGGATTCACGGCACCGCCGAGATCGTCCAGCGCCAGGGCCACCTCGGCCCGGGGAGCTACCTCGCGATTACCCCGACAGTCTCCTGGAGCTGGGGACTGGAGGAATCAGGGGTAGAGCCTGGCAGAGTCGGTCCAAACAAAATCGTATGGCATTGAGAGCAGCCCCGGAGCCTTATAGATGTTAACGAACAAGTCAAGTTCGGCCATGTCATCCTGAGCGGCAGCGAAGGATCCGCATGTGCCTCGAACCGGATCCTTCGCTGCCGCTCAGGATGACAGGCTGGCTTACTGATTTGGGCTGGTAACATTCATCATCTTCTTTTCGCAAGACCTGCATAGCGCGCTAGCTATACAGAAAACGTTCGATGCGCTGGCGGATCCCGCGCGGCGTGAAGCCAATGGCCTCATCGTGCTGCTCCGGCTCGCCATAATGCGAGAGCACGACACGCGGGACGCCGATGGTCTCGATGCGCACTCGCCGGTGCTGCATAGCAGCGCAGACATCGGCCACCAGCGCACCTTCATAGTACGGTTCGACCAGCACGATATTGTCGCTCTCGCTGACAGCCCGCAGCGTCCCCGCATCAAAGGGGGCAACGGTGGTGCAGTAGAGCACCATCACATCGAGATCTGCGACGGCGGGCAGGACGCGGGCCAGCGCCGGGCCGACGGCGATGACTGTCGCTTGCGTGCCGCGCTTCACAACTTCGAGCTTGCCGAAGGTCACGGGATACTCAACTGGATTGCTGGTGACGCTCAGGCGAAAGTAGGTTGGTGCGCCATTGGCATACGCCGCGCGGAAGAGGCGGTCAAATTCGCGCGGCGTACCAGGAACAACGATCTGCATGCCCGGCAAGTTGCGCAGGATCGGCACATCCGCCGGACCATGATGCGTCATGCCCTCGGTGCTGTAATCGTAAGAGCCGCCGGTGCTAATGAAATTTCCGCCGAGGCGCTGATAACAGAAGTCGTCCTTGATCTGCTCGTAGGGGCGCTCAACCAGGAAGGGTGTGATGGAATGCACCACCGGAATGAAACCCTCCATTGCCATGCCCGCTGCGACGCTTATCATTGTCTGTTCGAGAATGCCAAGATTGAGTGCGCGCTGCGGATGCTCCCTGAGCAGCCGCCGGAAAAAGTCCGTGCTGATCTCGGCCAGCACCAGAGCAAGCCGCTCATCCTGCTCGAAAAGCTCTTCGATGGTCAGCCCCATTTGTTGTCGCATCGTGATGGTCATGATTGCTTCCTCTCTATCTCGGCAATTACGGCGGTAGGACGGTCAGGATAGACCTGGGAGAGCGCGCTGTAGATCTGCTCATGATCGCGCCCGTTGATGGTGCTGGCAGCCCAGCCGAAGACGGCGAACTTCGCGGCAAGATCGCCCAGGTCGAGCGGACTCGAATGGTTGTTGATAACGATGCAGGTCAGGTTGGAGAGGTGCCGGTTTCCGGCCAGCAGGATCGACTCCCAGATGCTCCCCTCGTTGCACTCGCCGTCGCCCACCAGCACAAAGACTCTGCGGTCACTCTTTTTCGCGCGCAGTGCCAGCGCCATTCCCACCGCCATTGGCAGCCCATGCCCCAGCGAACCGGTTGACGCCTCTACGCCCGGCACCTGGTTGCGGTCAGGATGCCCGCCAAGAATACCTTCCCAGCGTTCAAAATTCTTCAATTGCTCAACCGGGAAAAAGCCCTTATCGGCCAGGATCGCGTAGAACGCTATCGGGCCGTGCCCCTTGCTCAGTACAAAGCGGTCTCGCTCCTCGCTGCGTGGATTCTTTGCATCGTAACGAAGGACGAGATCATAGAGCACCCAGAGCACATCGAGCGTGGAATAGGCGCTCCAGTCGTGCTTCTCGTCCCCCGTTTGCATTGACATCAATCGATGGATATGCGTCAGGTCGCTTACCATTGTTCACCTCGCTATTTTTAGCATCTCATTATTTGTAGCATCAGCGTACCTCAGACCCGGAAGCTCGGCAATGGCCTGACGGCCAGTCTCGCTGCTGTACGTCAGGACAGTCCACTGGCGACCACTGACGCATGAGGTTCGCTAGCGAACCTCAATGCTCTCAAGAGGTGAGGATAGGCGGGCCGTGGCGCAGCCACGGCCCGCCTATCCTCACCTCTTGAGAGCGACGAAGTCGCGATGTGTGAGGGAGGCAATGTCTCTCTACACACTCTGTTAGCAAAAGCATTGACAAACGGTTCTGAGCAATCTATAGTAGTTTATAGTTCTATATTATTATTTGAAATGCTAAGGAGGAAACCAATGGAACCTTTAATGACATCGGATGAAGTGGCCGCACTCTTGAAAGTCGATGTCGTCACTATCCGGCGGCTCGTCAACCGGGGCGAGCTTGCCGCGTATCGTGTGGGCAGCGAATTTCGCTTCACGCAAGATGATCTTGACAACTATCTCAAGCGCCAGCGCGTCACTGTTGGAGACGAAGGTGAACTGAGTGACCTTCCAGCCATAGGGGGCGAGCAAATCACGGACCGGGCGCGCAAAATGTTCACGGCTCGCCCCCCGCAGGGCCGCTTCAACAAATTCACTGAGAAGGGAAAGAAAGTCTTCGCTTTCGCGCAAGAAGAAGCTCAACGGCTTCAGCATACCTACATCGGCACCGAGCACCTGCTCTTAGGATTGATAAGAGTGGATGACGGCGTGGCCGCAAGGGCGCTGAGCAGCCTGGGCGTCGATCTGGAGCAGGCGCGCAGCAGTATAGAAGCGATGACTGGAAAAGGTGACAGGATTGCACTCCGAAAGGTCGGGCTAACGCCGCGCGCCCAAAAAGTGCTCGAACTGGCCGTAGTCGAAGCGCGGCGCATGAATCACCATTTTATCGGCACAGAACATCTCTTACTGGGTATGCTGCGCGAGGGTGAGGGCATTGGTATCAAGATATTGGAGAGCATGGGTCTGACCACAGAACAGGTGGGCAGGCGCACGCTGGAAGTATTGCGCCAGACTCAGGGCTACCCTGACGAAGAGAGCGTCGCGGAGCCAGCCTATGGCCCCGTGCCGGAACAGGCGGCCTCGCTGCTCGCCGAAGGAGAAGAAGGCGTGACGTGTGAGCGCTGTGGCGCGCGCAGCCCCGCCTACTTCCAGTACTGCTTTAATTGCGGCGCGCGCCTGGCACACGCAAGCGATTGATTTATACACATCGATAGAACTGGAGTGAGCAGAGATGCAACAACCGCACATATCGTCGCACGTCAACCCTGAGTGACAGGCGGCGAAAAGGTTCCAGGTGGTCATTGTCTTTCCTTGACAATATGCGACCTGATGCGTAAAGATAATGGTAGCACTGAAAGCACTTTGCAGCAGAACAGACGCTGCCGTTCCTCACAGTGTCGAAGGAAATGCACAATGACCACCACCAGAAGGAAAACCGCGCCAGAAACGCTACAACAGCCAGCCAGGATAGCGGCGCTCGCGCGCAATCCGGGCATGCCTCTCGATCTCGACTGGGTACGCCAGGTGCGCATCAACCGCAGCGCCGTTGAGCGACGAGCCGCCACGCTGCCCACGCGGCGCACCGTCAAAAAAGAGTGGCAGGCGGCGTGGCTGCTGCGCGCCATCACCTGCCTCGACCTGACCACGCTCGCCGGAGACGATACGCCGGGCAACGTGCTGCGCCTCTGCGCGAAGGCCCGCCAGCCCGTGCGCCAGGAGATCCTCGCCGCACTCGGCTGCGACAGCTTGCAGGTCGGCGCGGTCTGCGTCTACCACAACCTTGTTCCCGTCGCCGTCTCGGCCCTGCGCGGCTCAAATATACCCGTGGCCGCCGTTTCTACCGGCTTTCCCGCCGGACAGAATCCCTTTGAGCAGAAGGTGCAAGAGATCGAGGCGTCCGTAAAGGCCGGGGCCGAGGAGATCGATATCGTCATTTCGCGCGCGCATGTGCTGACCGGCAACTGGCAGGCGCTCTACGACGAGGTGCGGGCGTTTCGCGCGGCCTGCGGCGATGCGCATATGAAGACAATCCTGGCGACGCACGAGCTGGCGACGCTGCGCAATGTGGGTATGGCAAGCCTGGTATGCATGATGGCCGGCGCCGATTTCATCAAAACGTCCACCGGCAAGGAGCCTGTCAATGCGACGCTGCCGGTGGGACTGGTGATGGTGCGCGCCATTCGCGACTACTACGAGCGCACCGGCTACAAAGTGGGTTTCAAGCCTGCCGGCGGCATCCGCACCGCGAAAGCCTCGCTCGACTGGCTGATCTTGATGAAGGAGGAGCTTGGCAACGACTGGCTGAACAATACGCTTTTCCGCATCGGTGCCAGCGGCCTGCTCTCCGATATCGAACGCCAGCTCTCGTACTTCGTCACTGGCCGCTATGCGGCGGCCCATCATAATCCGATGGTCTAAAA
>DATGLE010000132.1:0-5645 GCA_035294325.1 Ktedonobacteraceae bacterium
AAACAATACTTCGGGTACGATACCTTTTTACCCGGTCAACTTGAAATCATTCAGACAGTGGTAAGTGGGCGAGATGCATTCGTTTTGATGCCGACTGGCGCCGGTAAATCACTTATCTACCAGCTTTCCTCACTGCTCTTGCCAGGTTTGACCGTCGTGGTCTCGCCGTTGATTGCCCTCATGCAGGATCAGGTAGATCGCCTCCAGGCCAATGGCATCGCCGCGACATTTATCAACAGTTTTTTAAGTAACAGCGAACGTACTGATAGGGAGAGAGACGTTTTAAATGGGAAGATCAAGCTCCTTTATGTAGCGCCAGAGCGTCTGTTAACCGGGAGCTTTTTATCTCTGCTGGACGAGGTTGATAGTCGCGTGGGCATTTCTTTGCTGGCCGTCGATGAGGCGCATTGTGTTAGCGAGTGGGGCCATGATTTTCGCCCCGATTATCGGCAACTGGGCCGGTTGCGTGATCGCTACCCCGCAGCACCCATGTTAGCTCTCACCGCGACGGCAACAGAACGGGTGCGCGACGATATCCTGACCGAGTTGAAACTGGATGATCCACATATTCATATCGCCAGTTTTAACCGGCCCAACCTCTACTATGAAGTGCGTCAAAAACATCGCGGTTCATATCACGAACTCTTACAACTTCTACGCGATCAGCCCGACGCACCGGCCATTGTCTATTGTCAGAGCCGCAAAAGCGTCGATGAGATAAGTGATCTGCTCAGGCGCGATGGCATTCGCGCGCTCCCCTACCATGCCGGCTTGACCAGCGAGCAGCGAACCGAAAACCAGGCCCGCTTCATGCGTGATGACGTAGCGGTGCTGGTAGCGACGATTGCCTTTGGCATGGGCATTGCCAAGCCCGATATCCGCATGGTCATCCACTATGACTTTCCAAAGAGCCTGGAGGGTTATTATCAAGAATCTGGGCGCGCGGGACGCGATGGGCTGGAAGCACAGTGCATTCTCTTTTACCAGTATGGAGATCGGGCAAAGGTCGAGTATATGCTTGCTCAAAGGGAAGATGAGCAAGAACAACGCCTTGCCCGCCAGCAGCTCCAGCAGGTCATGGCTTATTGCGAGAGCACTGATTGCCGCCGCCGAATCTTACTGGCCTATTTTGGCGAAGAATTTGAGCAGGAGCATTGCGACAACTGCGATAACTGCCTGCGTTCAGACACAGCGATGGAGGACCGCACTCTCGATGCGCAGAAGTTTCTCATGTGTGTTTACAGAACACAGCAGCGCTTCGGAATGCGGTATATTGTCGATGTTTTGCGGGGAGCAAACACGCAGAAGATTCGCGAACAGGGCCATAATACCCTCAAAACCTACGGCGTTGGCAAAGATTTGAGTGCGGACGAATGGATACGCCTCGGGCGCGCGTTATTGCAACAGGGCCTGCTGGACGAAACAGACGGCGGTTATCCAGTACTCAGACTTAACGAGCGCTCGGCGGCAATACTGCGCAACCAGCGAACTTTTGAGCTTCCCTCCGCACCTGCGCGCCGCGAAACGGCCAGTGATGCTTCACGCGTATCGGCGTTATCGCCGGAGGAGATAGGATTGTTCCAGTTTCTACGCGAACTGCGCAAACAGCTCGCGGACGATCAGGGTGTCCCACCTTACGTCATTTTTCCTGACAGCACTTTACGCGCGATGGCGCAGCAGCGTCCGCAGAGCGAAGCGCAATTTGCCAGGATCCCCGGCGTTGGCAGCCGCAAGCTTGAAGCATACTTTACCCCTTTTACTCAAGCCATCAGAGAATATTGTGAGCTACAAGGTCTGGCTATGGGCCTGGAGCCTCCAGAGGAGACAAACGAGAAGAAGACGACAGGCGCTGCTCAAGCCAATCGAGGTCCATCCACACTCCAGCTCACGCTGGATCTCTATAAACAGGGGCTAAGTGTTGAAGAGATAGCACAGGAACGTAACCTCAAAGCGAGTACGATTGTAAGCCACCTGGCCGAACTTATCGAAGCAGGTGAGGCAATTGATATCGGGGACCTTATTCAACCGGGCCACTACGAGACTATTGTCAATGCTCTGCAACAGGTGGGCGATGAGGCGCTCAGGCCCGTTAAGGATTTTCTGGGCGACGAGTACACTTATGATGAGATTAAACTTGTCCGCTCGCTGCTGCGAAGTGCCCGTTAGTGTGATAAGGCACCCATCGCGCCTGCGGCGCTCCTTGAGGATAACGATGTGTGGCTCTGGCGCTTCGCGCCAGAGCCACACATCGTTATCCTCATCACTGACGCGGCTCCGCCGCGCCAGTGATGGCGCCGGGATCGGTCTGGACGGCGATGGCGACGGCGATGGAGAACTGCGCGAGGTCGGCGATACTGACATCGAAGGCGCTCAGGCCAAGCTGCTCGGCGCGTCGTTTCGCGTTGCCATGCAGGCGCACCGTGGGGCGCCCGCTGCGCAGTTGCACCACCTCCATTTCGCGCCAGGCAACGCCGTGCAGCCCCGTGCCGAGCGCCTTGCTGATTGCCTCTTTGGCGGCGAAACGCCCGGCGAGCCGCGTGGCCTTGCCCCGGCACTGCTGTATTTCGGGTTCCGTGTAGACGCGCTTCAGGAAGCGTTCGCCGTGGCGCTCGAAGACCTTGCGCACGCGCTCGACCTCGATGATATCGATGCCTACGGCGATGTTGACGCCCTGCGGAGGATGAAGCGGCGCGGGAAGACCGGCCACGCCCGCAGGCCCGAAGAGCCAGTCGGGAATGGCGACGCCCGGCTGGCGTACCAGCGGCGTAAAGAGTATGGGCTGATCTTCCCGGTCCATGTCCATTTATTTATTTTCCTTCTTCCAGGCCGAGCGTCCGCTGTTCGGGGAGCGCACTCGTCGTATCGCCAGGTGGCAGCACCGTGGGAGCCGGCCCGCTGCCGCGCCCGATGCCGCGATAGATGAAGCCGGCGCGCGTCATCTCCTGTGGCTCGTAGATGTTGCGGCCATCGATCAGTACGGGCTGGCGCATCGATCCCCGGATCTGGCGCATGTCCAGCGATTTGAACTCGTTCCAGTGTGTGACGATAACCAGCGCGTCGGCGCCTTCCGCGACCTCGTAGGCGCTCTGGCAAAAGGTCACAGCCTCCATCTCCACTCCGGCGCGCACCAGGGCCTCGCGCCCGGTCTCCATCGCGACGGGATCGTAGACGCGCACGGTAGCGCCCTGGCGCGTAACCCAGCGGATAATATCGACGGAAGGAGCCTCGCGCATGTCGTCGGTGTCGGGTTTGAAAGCCAGGCCGAGGATGCCAATGATGCAGTTGCGCAGGGAGCCGAGGATGTTGGTCAGCTTGGTGACGACCAGGCGGCGCTGGTCGTGGTTGATCTCCATGACGGCGTGCAGCATCTGGGGATGCAGCCCGGCCTCCTCGGCCATGTGCGCCAGCGCGGCTACGTCTTTGGGGAAGCAGTTGTGGCTGATAAGCCCCGATGCTGCGATCAGCGTTCCCGTGCTGGTCTCCATGCTGTAGACCGTCGTCTCGACCTCTTCATGCTCGACCTCGCGCACGGTCAGCGTGGCGAAGGCGCCGTGTCGCTCGTAGCCGTGCGGCTGAATATGGCGCTGGTAGCCAGCCAGCAAACCCTCGATACGTGCGCGCCTTTTGTCCCCGAAGGCGTCTTTGAGCGCGGCTATCTGTTCGTGACCGCTGACTCTCAGGATATACGCCTCCTGCTTTGATTTGTTCATCCACCGTGTACGTATGGAGGGAACGATTCCGAGCGTTTGCAGCAGCAGCGCCATACCATCGGCCAGCGCTTTGCTGACCGTCGCGTACTCCAGCATCAGGTTCTGCCCATCCTGCACCGCCGTAACCGCGCCATCGCCGCTGAAAGCGCCACGGATGAGTTCCAGCCGTAATGCAGGCGCCACGTTGAAGGCCAGGCGCGGTAGCGCTTTGTCCTCGGAGCGTGTGCCGCAGCGGAGGATATCGTGGAGCAGCCAGGCGAAGATGCGCGAGGAAACGATAGTTGTCAGCGCGCTCGTGGCGCGGTGCTCAATGAACTTGAGTCCCCAGTTGTGCAAAATACGCTGCACATCCGCGATATACTCACTCTCCTGCTCATGGAAGGTGAAGCCGATGCGCTCGCGAACCGCGCCGGCGCGGCCCGGGCCGCGCGAGAGGCAGCCTTCGGCCAGATAATAGCCGCAGAGTCGCAGCAGATCCGCATCGACAGGAATCAGCGCGTTTATCAGTGTCCCCGCGCCTTTTGCAGTATAGAGTTGCAGCTTCTCAACGGGAACATGGAGAACATTTAATGCGCTCAGATGGCGGAACAGGCGCAGCGGCATGCGGTTATAGCGCTTGATCTCGTGCGAATATTTGAGCATCGCCTGTGGAACGGCTATAGCAAATTGCTCGTATTGCTCACTAAAGCTGTTATCCGTAGGCCGAACGTAGACGTCGGCCTCCAGATCGGTCCCCTTGAGTAGTTCAATCAGGTTAAGGTTGGCGGCCTGCTCGACGGCGGGCAGTGCGCAGAGAGCCATCAGTTTATCGCCGGGGGCAATCGCGGCGGCGGGCAGGATGGCGAAGCGCTGATCGCTGTAGGTGATGATGGGATGGTCGGCGGTCACGCGCAGCGAACGCCCCATGCTGGTGTTGATCTTCACCATTGTGCCCTTGTATGGTCGCCGCGTAACGGCCTTCACATCGGCAAGGATCGGCTGGCCGTTATCGAGGTCGAAGGCGAGCACGCGCTGGTGCTGCGGCTGCACAAGCTGTACCACATCGTCCTGGTAGGGCGTGCCGCTCTTAGCGAAAAGGGTGTCGAAGCGCTCGGCTGCCACATTGGGGCTGTTGAGCGTGAAGACCGTCTCTTCGGCCTCGAAGCAACTTCCGCCGTAGCCGACGCCGGCATCGAGGAAGGCGCGTCCGATGCGTTTATCGTAGCCCATGCCCGCCGCGACCTCTTTCACATCGGCGCCCAGGCGTTCGCAGATCTGCGCGATCTCGTTGATGAAGGAGATCTTTGTCGCCAGGAAGGCGTTAGAGGCGTATTTAATCATCTCCGCCGTGTAGAGATCGGTGATGACGATGGGGGCACGCAGCGGCAGGTAGAGCCGCGCGACGGCATTGGCGGCCTCCGGCTCGGAGGATCCCAGCACGACGCGATCTGGATTCAGGAAGTCCTGCACGGCTGACCCTTCGCGCAGAAATTCGGGGTTGGAGACGACGGAGAACGTTACCTCTGCTCGCTTGAGATTGTGGCGAATCACCCGCGAGACGACATCGCCGCTGCCTACAGGAACCGTGCTCTTGTTGATGATGATGGCGTAGTGATCGAGTTCCTCGGCGATGCTGCGTGCCGCGCTCTCGATGTAGCGCATATCCGCGCCGCCCTGGAGCGATCCAGTGGGAGTTTGTACAGCGAGGAAAATAAACTCGGTCTCGTCCAGTCCTTCGCTGTAGCTGGTGGTGAAGCGCAGGCGCCTGGCGTGGACGTTGCGCTCGACCATCTCTTCCAGGCCAGGCTCGTAAATAGGAAGGATGCCCTGGCGTAGACGTTCAATCTTCTCGGGGATGATATCGACGCAAGTGACCTGGTTGCCCATATCGGCCAGGCAGGTACCCGTAACCAGCCCTACATAGCCGGTGCCAATCACACATATCACTGACACTAT
>DATGLE010000133.1:0-36339 GCA_035294325.1 Ktedonobacteraceae bacterium
CGCTATCTGGATCGGCGCAAGATGCGACAGGTGCATACCTATACGGATGACCAGTACGAAGCCTTTCAAGAGCTGGCCGCTGATTTGCGCCATCTCCTTGACGCGCTGATCGACAATCTTGTCACGAACAGGACGACGGCGTGAGAAGGTAGCTTACTCAGTAGCGTTCGTCTTCACTCAAAAAGAGCGCCAATGCCAGACTCCTGCACAGATGCAGGCCAGAGGGATGAGCCAGAACCATCGCAGGCAATGGATGATGCCTGAAACCTCCCATGCTCCTTTCTGGGCGCAAGCCGAGGCCGATGAGAGCGAAAGTGCGTAATCCCTTGATTTTGAAACATGTTCTATCAACCTTCTTCTTCACGAAATGGATCGCTTTGCTCTGGTGACTGCTGCCGTGCTAAGCGGTGCCGTCCCCAGAGTAAGCGTGTTCTATTGCATCCAATAAGGAGGCAAGCAATGCTTGCTAACAAACAATGTGGTCAGGTGGCTAAACACCTTATCCCGCCCGATCTTTGCCCATTTGGTGTCGCGCCCTGGCGCGGCTCTTTTATTGTTGGTTGGATCCGCGTCCTCCTGAGCCTCTTCGCTCAGGAAGCGCCTGCATCATAGGAGGTATGCGTATGGCCCGTCGAAAAAAGATTTCTACAGCTCATCAGATTTACCTCAGCGTGGCGGATGTGGCGATTCAGTTAGGGGTCTGCCGGCAGACGGTCTACAACTACATCTATCAGGAGGGACTTCCCACGATAACACTACGCGGCATGCTGCGTATCGATCCCAACTCGCTCCAGGCGTGGCTCAAGGCGCATGAGCGCCCACAGTCCCATGGAGTAGCATAGGGAGGGGAAGTAGAGAATGGGGCGACAACGCAAACGCAGCGTTCCCGGCGGCGGTTCGGTCTTTCTGCGCAAAGATGGTCGCTGGGAAGCAAGGTTTAAGGTCGAGGAAACCGGAAAGTATAAATCCCTCTACGCGAAAACGGAGAGGGACGCCTATAAGCTGCTGGAAGATGCAAAATTCCAGCAGCGACAAGGAGCGCTCGCAACAGGGCCACAGCAAACGGTAGGGCAATTCTTAGCGTACTGGTTAGAGGATGTACAGAAGCCAGCGGTGCGGTTAAGTACGTATCGCATCAATCGTATTATCGTGCAGAGGCATCTCATCCCTGGGCTTGGACATATTAAGTTGCAGAAGCTGACGACACAACATGTGCAGACGTTCTACGCGAAGAAGTTGCGGGAAGGAATGGCCGCGAGTCGTGTGAGGCAGCTTCATGGCATGCTTCATAAAGCCTTAACGTATGCCAGGCGCATCAAGCTTGTTGGTTCCAATGTGGCTGAAGATGTGGAACTGCCCAAAGCCAGGAAACCGAAGCATGTTGCACTGACCCCGGAGCAAGCACTGCTCCTCTTGGAGAAAGCAAGAGAGAAGAAGTTGGATGTGTTGATAGCTCTGGCGGTGAGCACAGGGATGCGGGAAGGAGAGATCCTGGCCTTGCGTTGGTCAGATATTGATCTGGCGAAGGGGACGATCCAGGTGTCTCGTACTGTAAACTATCTGCCGAAATTTCACTTTGTAGAAGGTGAGCCGAAAACGGAATCGAGCAAGCGAACTATCCAGATATCCCGTTTCCTGGTTGATCTTCTCAGGAAGCACCGGGCTTTGCAGTTGGAAAAGAGGCTCGAAAAGAAGCTCAAGGCAGGCGATAGATGGGTAGACCGTGACCTTGTTTTTCCTAACAGCGTTGGTGGGTTTCTGCTTGGGAATGTTCTCCGAAACCAGTTTTATAGGCTCCTTGCCGATGCCGGTTTACCTCGCATGCACTTTCATGATCTGCGGCACAGCGCGGCGACCATCTTGATAAGTATGGGGGTGCCTCCGAATGTGGTGCAGAAGCTGCTGGGGCATAGTGATATTGCGATCACATTGGGAGTGTATGGCGCTGTTCTGCCTTCGATGCAGCAAGATGTGGCGGATAAGATGGATGATCTTTTTGGTAGTAATCCCTAAGTTTGGTGTCAATCGTAGTGTCAATTGACTCGCGGGGGCGGTGTTGCTGTGGTATGGAACAGCCTGGCAAGCCGCCTCCGCACTGTTAGCAGCCGGAGATTGCTAGTATCAGCCTACTATTCCTAGTAGCTGACCAATTCCCTGGATGAGCAAAAGCGCCGTCGTGATGTGCGCCTATTTCAACCCGGCAAAATGATAGGCCCCGCGCAGTTGCCCAAAGTGGGCAACTGCGCGGGGCCTATCGTAGGCATATCTTCGTCCTCAACTCACCGCTTTCTTCACAAGCGCGCTGATCCTCGCCTCAGTGGCTTCGGTCAACTCCCTCAGCGCGAAGGAGGTCGGCCACATTTCGCCTTCGTCGAGGTGCGCCGCGTCGTTGAAGCCGAGCGTCGCGTATCTCGTGTTGAACTTCTGTGCGGGTTGGAAGAAGCAGACAATCTTGCCGTCCCTGGCATATGCGGGCATTCCGTACCAGGTTTTCGGCGAGAGGACTGGCGCGCTGGCTTTGATGATCTCATGGAGCCGCGTAGCCATAGTGCGGTCTGGGTCCGACATCTCGGCGATCTTCGCAAGCACGTCGCTTTCGCCTTCCGCCCTGCTCTTATTGGCACGCTCTTCCGCCTTCTGCTCTTTGGCGCGCTCCTTCATCGCGGCTCGTTCCTCGGCTGTGAAACCCCTGGACTTCTTTTCAGGTTGGCTCATAAAAACCTCCTCATATTGACCCGGTTGGAAACCTCGCCGCAGTTCGACTGCGGACTTGTGTTCTTCTCGTCATACGTCGCCCGATGCGACAATTAAGCCGCGGTGGCATCGCTTCATGTATCCCCGCTCAGATTTAGTTCCCTTGAGGCATCGGCTCGCTGGTTTCCAGGTAAGGGGCGAGCCGAATCAGCATTATATGTGTCTAAATGGTCACTTGTAAAGGGCCATATTGGGACTATACCCATTTTCGCGATGCAAGGAAGCTGCTTCTGATCTATAGCTGATGGAGGGATCTTACATCTTCCCAATCCACATCACGATAGTGCCTCTGCCCTGGCTGCGAAATGCTTTCCTGTAGTTCCTATCTCGATAGAGGTCTGTGGTCCTGGCAGCGCCGAAAACTGGAAAGCCCCGGTTGTTTATAGAGAGAATCAATAGCCCATTCAGGTTGTCCATCTAGGCAAGAAAAGAAACAGGTGTTACATTGTTGGGGAGATGACCTCGTGCCAGGAGGTTGAGCAACTATAACGTGAGTGGGAGAATTGTAACCGCTTCTACACTCTCCGGTAACATATTTCACCGGTCAGAGGTGGTATGCTCAGTACCGACAGTTTGCCGGGCGGAGGAAATGTTGCAGAGGCGCGGATGATAAAAGGCTAAACCGTTGGTACTCTCATCTACACTGAAATAAAGAGATAGAAGTGCTATTGAAAGGCGAGTATTCATGAGCAGACGAAAAAAAGTTCTGGTGATCGGCCTGGACTGCGCCGCCCCGGAGCTGGTTTTTGAGCAATGGCGTGATGAATTGCCGAATTTCAAGCGCGTGATGGATGATGGCGTCTGGGGCAAGCTGGAAAGCTGTATCCCTGCGATCACCGTTCCGGCCTGGAGTTCGATGATGTCGAGCAAGGATCCCGGCACGCTGGGGTTCTACGGCTTCCGCAATCGCGGCGATTACACCTATAGCAAATATACGCTGGCAAACTCAAATTCGGTCAGAACTGACCGCGTATGGGATGTACTCTCGCGCGCGGGCAAGAAGGTCATTACCGTTGGTGTCCCCCAGACCTATCCGCCGAAGCCGGTAAACGGCATTCAGGTGGGATGCTTCCTGACGCCATCGACAAAGAACCCCGAGCGTCCCTATACCTATCCTGCCTCCGCCATGCGCGAAATCGAGGAGGCTGTTGGCGATTACCTGGTCGATGTACCAAACTTCCGCACCGAGGATAAGGATTACCTGCTGCGCCAGATCTACACTATGACCGAGCGGCGTTTCAAGCTGGTCAAGAAGTGGCTGGTAGAGAAGGATTGGGACTTCTTCATGTTTGTCGAGATGGGCACGGACCGTATCCATCATGGCCTCTGGAAGTATCACGACCCCACTCATCACAAGTACCAGGTCCACCCCGTCTATAACAACAGCATTCACGACTACTACCGCTATATCGACAATGAGATCGGTCAGATCCTGGAACTCGTCGATGATGACACCACCGTCTTCATCGTCTCGGACCACGGTGCGAAGAAGATGGACGGCGGCATCTGTGTGAACGAATGGCTCATCCGTGAAGGCTATCTCACACTCAAGTCGTATCCAAAGAGCCTGACCGCTATCGACAAATGTGAAATCGACTGGAGCAGGACGAAGGCGTGGGGTGATGGCGGCTACTATGCGCGCATCTTCCTTAATGTGGCCGGGCGCGAGCCGGAGGGCACTGTGCAGCCCGAAGAGTACGAAGCCGTGCGCAGCGAACTCAAGGCAAAGTTCGAGGCCATCGTTGATCCCGACGGCGTGAATATTGGCACAACCGTCTTCAAGCCGCAGGAAGTGTACAGGCAGTGCAACGGCGTGCCGCCCGACCTGATCGTCTACTTCGGCGACCTCTTCTGGCGCTCGGTAGGAACTGTGGGCTATGATTCCATCTATACGTTCGATAACGACACCGGTCCCGATGATTGCAACCATGCGCAATTCGGCATCGTTATCAAGCATGATCCCGATGTCCACGAAGGACCGGGCGGACGCGAACTGCATGGCCTCCAGTTGATGGATATGGCGCCAAGCATTCTGCGACAGCTGGATGTGCCCGTCCCTGAAGATATGCAGGGCAAGGCGTTTTAAGCGCAATCCTTTTTCTTCTCTCCGTGAAAGCAGGCGGCAGGGAAGGAATCGCAGCCGGGATTTTGTTAGATGTTATACCGTGCCGTTATGCCGGGCACCTCTGGAGAAGCATCAGCGCAGAGACCACCGGTCTCTTGCCCGGCCAGGGCCATACACGGAGTCGATCTTCGTGCGGTGTGCGGATGTGTTCACCGCAACTGAGTATGTGAAATACAAATAAGGAAGGCAGACAACAAATAGGAATGGCGAACACTGGATTTACCATCTGGTTTACAGGACTTTCGGGTGCTGGCAAGAGCACCCTCTCAAAGCTCGTTGAGGCCCGCCTGCAAGCTCGTGGGCGCAACGTCGAGATTCTGGATGGAGACGTTGTACGCACGCACTTGAGCAAAGGGTTGGGGTTCAGCCGCGAGGACCGCGATACCAATATCAAGCGCATCGCTTTCGTTTGCAAATTGCTTACCCGCAATGGCGCTGCCTGCATCTCAGCGGCGATTGCACCCTATAGAGAAACCCGCGCGTGGGCGCGCGAAGAGATCGGCAACTTCGTCGAAGTGTATGTAAAGTGCCCGCTGGAAGTGTGCCGCCAGCGCGATGTGAAGGGCCTCTACAAGCTCGCCGACGAAGGCAAGATTCAGAACTTCACGGGCGTGAGCGATCCCTACGAGGAGCCGGAGAATCCCGAACTGGTCGTTGAGACCGATAAAGAGACGCCCGAAGAGAGCGCTGATCGCATTATCGCCAGGCTGGAGGAACTGGGCTATCTTGAGCCTGAGGATACGCACGCCGATGAATCAACCAGGGTGGTGACGGACCGCCTGGCCGCTCTGGGCTATCTATAAGGTCAGATGTGAGGATCAGATAGGACCAGATGTAAGATTAAGATGTAAGGGCAAGAAGGCGGGAGCCGGAAGGGGCGGACAAGAAGGCGAGGGGACAAGAGGCAAGAAGAGGCAAGAAGGCGAGGGCCGGAAGGGGCGGGCAAGAAGGCGGGGGGACAAGAGGCAAGAAGAGGTAAGAAGGCGAGGGCCGGAAGGGGCGGACAAGAAGGCGAGGGGACAAGAGGCAAGAAGAGGCAAGAAGGCGAGGGCCGGAAGGGGCGGACAAGAAGGCGAGGGGACAAGAAGGCGGGGGCAAGCCCCGCCTCTACATGTAGAGAGGGGGCTTGCCCCCCTCTGGTGTGCCCCCCTCCGGTGTGCGCCCCTGGTGCGCCCCTGGTGTGCCTCAGGTGCGCCCCTGGTGTGCCTCAGGTGCACCCCTCAGGTGTGCGCCCCTCAGGTGTGCCCCCGGGTGTGCCTCAGGTGCGCCCTTCAGGTGTGTTTCGGGTGTGCCCCTCAGGTGCGCCCCTGGTGTGCCTCTCTAGTTCTGGACAGAAGGTAGGAAATTATGTCAAATGCATCGAGTGGCTTGATTGCTCCGCATGGAGGCAAGCTGATTATAAATATGGCCGAAGAGGCTGAGCGCGCGGAGTTGCAAGAGCGTGCGAAGGGCCTGCCACAGATCACCGTTGGCGCGCGTCATCTCGCCGACCTGGAGATGCTGGCTAATGGCGCCTATAGCCCGCTGTCGGGTTTCATGACGCGCGCGGACTATTTGAGCGTCGTTGACGCTATGCACCTGGCGAATGGTCTGCCCTGGACCATCCCCATCACCCTCCCGGTCTCCACGGAGCAGGGCGAGAGCTTGAAGGAAGGGGCGCAGGTAGCCCTGGTCGATGAGCAGGGAGTCTTGCAGGCCGTGATGACCGTTGCCGAGAAGTATGGCTACGACAAGCAGCTTGAGGCGCGCAAGGTCTATCGCACCGAGGAAGACGCCCACCCCGGCGTTAAGATCATCTACAACCAGGGTGATGTCCTGCTGGGCGGCCCCGTGCGCGTTGTCACCTTGCAGCACCAGGCGTTCGCGCGCTATCGCTATACACCAACGCAGTCGCGGGCCATGTTCGCCGAGCGCGGCTGGCAGCGCATCGTCGGCTTCCAGACGCGCAACCCCGTCCATCGCGCACACGAATACATCCAGAAGTGTGCCCTGGAGACGGTGGATGGCCTCTACCTGCATCCCCTGGTCGGTGAGACCAAGAGCGACGATATCCCCGCCGATGTGCGCATGCGCTGCTACGAAGTGCTCTTTGAGCACTACTACCCGGCGGATCGCGTGATTCTGGGAGTGCTCCCCGCCGCCATGCGGTACGCGGGGCCGCGCGAAGCCATCTTTCACGCCCTGATGCGCAAGAATTACGGCTGCTCGCATTTCATCGTCGGACGCGATCATGCTGGCGTTGGCAACTACTACGGTACCTTCGATGCACAGCGCATCTTTTCCGAGTTCGACCCGGCGAAACTGGGCATCACGCCGATGTGCTTCGATCATGCCTTCTTCTGCCGCGTCTGTGACTCGATGGCGACCTCGAAGACCTGCCCGCACGGCGGCGATGACCATGTGACGCTCAGCGGTACGAAGGTGCGCCAGATGTTGCGCGCGGGCCAGATGCCGCCACGCGAATTCTCGCGGCCAGAAGTGGCGAAGGTCCTGATTGACGCCATGCGCCAGCCTGTGGCGTAATTACTGTAGGGGCGAGCCGCGCGCAGCGAGCTTGCTGCGTCCTGCGGTGGATTCTTCTGGCTTTTCGTTAGACAATGTGCATGCTGTTGTTCCGAAGGCAGCCTGCACATTGCGTTTGTTTTTGTTAGAGCATGCCTGATTCTCGGCGCCCTCGCTTGCTCGCCAGGGCGTTTGCGCGGGGAAGCCGCGCAGGGAGTGTATATTGTATTGTGGAAAATGCGCTTCGCGCATTTTCCACAATACAATATACACTCGGCGAGCGCCACAGGCGCGAGCAAGCGAGGGAGACGGAAATCAGACACAATCTTATATAACGTGGTCCGTAGGCGAGAGGAGAGAAGAAATGCTAATTGCCAGAGCGCCAATGCGTATCAGCTTTGGAGGAGGTGGCACCGACCTGGAAGCCTATTACGCAAAATATGGGGGCATGGTTGTCAGCACTGCCATCGATAAGTATTTCTATGCCATCATCACCACTGACGAATCCGACGACCTGCAAGTTATCTCGGCCGATTATCGCTCGCTATTCCGTCACACCCCCTACAAAGATCTCTTCTGGGATGGAGATCTTGCCCTCCCCAAAGCTATCCTGCACCATTTTGGCATTCGTCGCGGCATCAATCTTTTTGTCGCCAGCGAGGTGCCCCCCGGGACTGGCCTGGGTTCGTCGAGCGCAGCGGCTGTGACGCTGGTGCGCGCCATCTCGACGCTGATTGAGCAGCCCATGACCAAGCAGCAGGTCGCCGAACTTGCCACATACATCGAAATCGACAAGATGGGCATGCCCATTGGTAAGCAGGACCAGTACGCAGCGGCCTTTGGTGGGTTGAACAGAATCACCTTTACGCGCGAGGGCGTCAGCGTCGAGCCGCTGAAGGTGGACCCGGATGTACGCCGCACGCTGGAACGCCGCCTGATGCTCTTTTTTACCGGCAGCTCGCGCGAGTCGACCTCCATTCTGAAGCACCAGCGCCAGTCAACCGAGAATCGCGATGAGTCGGTGCTGGAGGCGCTGCACAATATCAAGCACGTCGCCGAAGCCGTGCAGGAATGTCTGGAGAAGGGGGACCTGGACGAGTTCGCCCGCCTGCTGCATTATTCGTGGCAGGAGAAACGCCGCCTTGCTCCTAACCTCTCCACCGGCTTCATCGACGAGTGCTACGCACTCGCTCTCAGCAGCGGGGCATCCGCGGGCAAGATCACCGGCGCTGGCGGTGGCGGCTTCCTGATGCTCTACTGCCGCGAAGACGCGCAGGAGACAGTAACGAATGTGCTGGAGGAGCGCGGCTTGAAGCGCATGAACTTCCACTTCGACCAGCAGGGGGCAACGGTCATTCTCAACGTCGCGAACTTCAGCAACCTGTGGGTTGAGCCATATACCTCGCCACTACCTTATGAGGGGAACAACTATGGAAGAGATTAGCAACTACTTTAGCGAACTGGAGCAGATGGTTCACACCATCTCGCTCACACACCTCCAGCAAGTGCTGCAATTGCTTGAGCAGGCATATCATGATGGGCGCCGCCTCTTCATTATGGGAAACGGTGGCAGCGCTGCCACCGCCTCACATTTCGCGCTCGATCTTGCCAAGAACACGATCATGCCGGGTGCGCCGCGCCTGAAAGCCATCTCGCTCACGGATCATGTGCCCTTAATTACAGCCTGGAGCAACGACACGGCGTATGAGCATATCTTCGCCGAGCAACTCTCCAATCTGATCGAGCCGGGCGATGTCGCCATTGGCATCAGCGCCAGCGGAAACTCGCTCAACGTTATCAACGCGCTGCAACTGGCGAAGCGCTCGCGGGCCTATACGATTGGCCTGCTCGGCGCGAAGGGTGGCAGGATCAAGGATATGGTGGATGCCTATGTGCTCGCGCCGGGCCAGAATATTGAGCAGGAAGAGGATGCTCACATGATCCTGGCTCACGTAATTACGCGACACATGCGCACTGTCGTGCATTCATATGCGCAAAAAATGCAGGTCGCCAATACGGATTAGCTCCAACCCACGCTGTCAATATAGACATCACAGCCCGGCCCGCCGGTGGCCGGGCTATTGAATTGTATTCCCAACTGCTTCACCTGCCCATTGATGGCTGGCGGCACCGTATAGGTGAGGCGATTCCATACTCCAGGTTGCAGATTGACCTCCCTGCCGGTATGCCACTGGTCGCTGCTATCCGAGACGAACAGCTTCGCTCTGACGGTGACGGAATTGCTTGCCATATAGATATAAGCCGTGATGGTCTGACCGGGCTGCGGCGGCGCGCTCAGATCGGAGCCTGCTACTGAAACATAAGGGTAATCATTGCTATCCGCGTTGCTCAGGCTCACCTTGAGCGCGTGCGTGCCAGCTTGAGCCAGGTTTGTGCTGTTCTGCAGGTTGCCGATGCCGTTCCCGTGCGCGTTCCAGCCGTCGCTCCCCCCATCCTCGAAGGAGAAGGCCGACGGCCCGCCCTGTCCTGACGCGGTTGCGCCCGCTGCCGGCTGGTTTGCCGCTCCGACAACGGCTGCTGGCTGCTGCCCATTCACAATCATTTTCTGATACTCGCTCTGAAAAGCCTGGCCCTGAGCACTAAGCGTATTATCGTTGCGGATTAATGGGCTGGCGCTATTGGTGACGGCGTATTGCATAGCGGCGAAGACGCGATTGGCGGCCAGCGTTTGCAGCGCTCTGGTCGTCCAGTTGGTGATGAAATTGCTATCGTTGCTCTTGGCATCGCGGCCTGTGGCGTTGGCGGCAAAGTTCCACTCGGTAATCATGATTGGCAACTCACCGCCGAGAGTGGCTTTCATAATTGAGCGCGCGTTGGCGATATGGTTTGTCCAATGGTCGATGTTGGCAATGCAGGTATTATTATCAGCATTGACATCACAGCTATACTCGTGCCAGCTTACGGCGGCGGGACGCGGATTCGCCTGCTGTAAAAAGGCTCTCAGATAGTTGGGATCATATTGATAGTTAACGGGACCAACAAACTGAGCATTATGGGCGATGCTTTGCAGGCGGGGGATGACGCTGTTCCACGAAGCCACGTAGCGATCCGCTGAAACCCCCTGTAGATCTTCCTCATTGCCATATTCATAGTAGACGATACTGTTGCCAAAGATAGTATTCATATTGTTAATAACCTGGGTATCGTAGTCGAGCGCATTTGGATTTATAGCTTCTCCTTGCAGAATAATCAGCGGCGTTGCCCCGGAATTCTTGATGATCTGCGCCATCTGCGTGAGCGTTGCCAGAGGTAGTGAGGTACGCGTAGGCATGCGGATAATGCGCATATGAAGTTGAGGCAGGAGAGCCTGCGCGGCTGTAGAGTTTAAAAGCTGGTCGTTGCCATCGAAAAGGCTGACGTTGGTGCCAAAAATGAGGGGAGAGACCGCGCCGGGAGTGGCGGTCTGCTGTGGAGTCTCCGTCCCGACATTCTGCGTGACGGTTGGCGTCGCGTTGCCCCTCTGCCTGTGAGAAGTCGCGTTAAGTAAGATCCATATGCCGGCTCCTAACAGTACCAGTGCGGCAGCGCTGGTGAGAAGGATGAGTGCTGGAATACGTCGGGGGCGATGCGGCGGCCCTGGATTTGGTCGCATATTTCAAAACTCCTGATTGCTTTTTTAATATAAGGCGGCATTTTACGCCGATGATACCACAGGATCTTTAGGGATAGATTAAATTTCCCGATATTTCTCTCATGCCATACAACCTTCCCCTGATTTTCTGTGTTCGCTTTTCCGAATACGCTCGCGTGCTCGCGCCTGCGGCGCTCGTCTGGGAGATGATGGTATGAGGAAAATTGCACGCCGTGCAATTTTCCTCATACCATCATCTCTTCCTGGTGGGGGGCAGCCACGAGACTGCCTGGCCTGCGAAGGCAGGGGCACGCAGCATCAGATTCTCTCAGAGCAGCTGAAAGACACATATAATATTCGCGTGAATATGTGTCCTGGTTGTAATACTGCTTTTTGATCGCTCCCCGATGAGTGGGCGTGAACAAACCCTGATTCCCTCTTGAGGGTTTCTTGAGTTTTGCCTGGTAGAATACGGATAAACGCGAGATAATGGAGCGTGATGCAGAACACAGGAGAACGGCAGCATGGATATGCACAATCAACCAACCGTCCCCGGGGACGATGAAGATATCACGGAAAAACGGGTTGCCGTGGCGCGCAGGACCGCGACGCTGCCGGCGCAGCAAGGGGCCGCACCTTCCAGGCCGGGCGTTGTAACCGCGCGCCCGCGTGGATTATCGCGCCGCCAGTTGCCAGGCGCCGGCGCGCTGGGTCTGGCCGGAGCGGGAGCCGTTGCCGGGAGCGGCATAGCGCTGGCGGAGTGGATGCAGGGCGGGGGATTGAATACGCTGATACATGGGCCGCTCACCAGTAGTGCCCGGATAGGGCATCTTCTGCGGCGTGCAGGCTTCGGTGCCAGCCCGCAGGATATAGCGCTCTACACGCCTCTCGGCTTCAATGGCGCTGTGGACCGGCTGCTCAATTATCAGCAGGTTTCGGATGCTGAGATGGAGAACCGGCTCGGTGCGCTGCGCCTTGATCTGAATAAGCCCGCCGATCAGCAGCGCTGGTGGCTGCTGCGCATGGCGTGGACGCAGCGCCCGCTGCTGGAGAAGATGACACTCTTCTGGCATGGTGTGCTCACCAGCAGCTTTCGCAAAGTGGGCGGCCCGCAGTCGTACATGCGTATGATCGTACAGAACCAGTTTCTGCGCGCTCACGCCTTCGACACCTTCGATAACATCATGCTGGGCATTACCAGCGATCCCGCCATGCTCTTCTATCTCGACCTGACCAGAAGCAGGAAGAATAGACCCAACGAGAATTATGCCCGTGAAATGATGGAACTGTTCACGATAGGGCTTGGACACTATACGCAGCAGGATGTCTCCGAGGGAGCGGCAGCGCTGACCGGCTGGCATGTCGTGGGGCATAGCACGACCTCGCGCTACGTGCCGCAGGATCACAATAACCTGGTCAAGCATTATCTCGGCCACAGCGGCAATCTCGATTATAAAGACGTGGTGCACATTCTGGTCAACCACCCCGCCGCGCCCTGGTTCATCTGTCGCAAGCTCTTTACCTTCTTTGTCTATGAGAATCCCAGCAATGATGATCTGAGTCCGCTGGTCGATACCTATGTGAAGAGCAACCATAGTATGGGGGCAGTCATGCGCACGCTGCTGCTCTCGCCGCAATTCTCTTCGGCGAAGGCGTACCGCAGCCGCATCAAATCACCGGCGGAGTTTGTGGCCGGTGCCTATCGCGCGCTCAACATTCAAGGCGAAGGCGCAGGACTCCAGACCATGACGACGATGATGGGGCAGACGCTCTTCGATCCGCCCAATGTGGCAGGCTGGCCCGGCGATAAGGTCAGCGCGTACTGGCTCAATAGCGGGACGTGGATGGCGCGCCTGAACTATATCGACCTGCTGCTGGTGGGCAGTCGCAGCCGGCGCTTCTCCTACCCGCCCCTCGACTTGCAAGGAATTATCAACGCCAACCATATCGACTCGCCGGAGCGCTTTGTCGATTACTTCGCCTCATTTCTGCTCGATGGCTCGCTTGATCCTGATCGCCGCCAGTTGTTTATTGACTACTTCACCTCGCAGGGCAGTTCGGCGAGCCGCGAACAGGTCACGCTCACCAGCGGAAAGCGCTATCCGCTCGGCGCTGTGCGCGGAACGCTCTACCTGCTGCTGGCGTCACCGGAGTACCAGTTGAATTAGTATAGAGGGGATGCAGGGGGACGCAATCCCCCTGCCGGAGCGCGAGGTGTCCTCGCATCTCACTTCTTCCTCCTCCATTGAATAGAAGAGGTAATAACCATGAGACTTTCGCGCAGAGCGCTGATAAAAGATGGCTTGCTGGTAGTATCGGCAGGAATGGTCATGCCGGCGATTTTCAGTCGCGGCGTCGCCTCCGCGAAAACGCTGGCCGGAGAGGGCGCGCACTTCGCGCAGGCCGCAGCCGAACGCACGCTGATCGTTGTACAGATGGCCGGCGGAAACGATGGTCTGAATACAGTCGTGCCGATAACCGACTCGCTCTATTACCAGATGCGCCCGACGCTGGCTATCGCGCCGGGCCAGGCGCTGCCACTGGATGGCCGCCTGGGGCTGCACCCCAACCTGACCCCGCTCAAAAAGTTGTGGGATGAGGGGCACCTGGCCGTCGTCGAGGGCGTCGGCTATCCCAACCAGAGCCTGTCGCACTTTCAGGCAATGGACATCTGGCAGACGCTTGACCTGAACGGCAGCGGAACCGAAGGCTGGCTCGGCAAGCTGGTCTCCGGCTGGGTTGACCAGGATGGACACCCCTTCAAGGCCCTCAATATCGGAGTGCAGACAGCGCAGGCCCTCTCCTCGATCAGCGCGCCCGTTCCCACGCTGAGCAACGAGCAGAGCTATCGTATCGCCGCCGATCCCGCCGATAGCGACAGTGGCAATGGGCGGCTTCAAGCTCTGATGAAGCTCTATAACTCCTATCCCAGAACGGCTCCCTATGCGGCCCTGCTCGATGCAACGGCGCTGGATGCTCAGGAGGGTGTGCGCCAGTTGCGCGAGGCGAGCGCTCAGTACCACCCGATGGTGACGTATCCGGCGGGACCGTTCGCCGCCGGCCTCAAAGTGCTGGCGGAGGCGATCATAGAGAATCTGGGGTTGCGTATTGGCTATGTCACGCTTGGCGGCTTCGATACGCACGCGGGTCAGAAGACCACACATGACGCCCTCATGAAGACGTTCGCGGATGGTATTGCGGCATTCTACAACGATCTCGCGCTGCACAATAAGGCCGATAATGTGGTCGTGATGACCTGGTCGGAGTTCGGGCGGCGCGTGGAGGAGAACGGAAGCCTGGGCACCGATCACGGCACAGCCGCTCCCATGTTCGTGCTCGGCAATCCGGTCAACAGGGGCATCTTTGGCGAACCGCCGAGCCTGAGCAATCTGGACAGCGCTGGAAATCTGAAATATACCGTCGATTTCCGCTCGGTCTATGCGACGGTGCTGGATCGCTGGCTGGGCGCATCCTCAAAAGATGTGCTTGGCGGCTCGTTCGGCGCACAAAATTTCCTGCCGCAGCCGTAATCCTCTCTACTCTCTGCGCCCGCCAGGAATAGTCTCCATCACGACTTCGGGGTACTCTCTATCTAAGAGCACCCCGGATTTATTTTTCGCCCTGCTCCGCCGCGCAAGGAGAAGATGATGCAGCCCAGACGCTTCGTGTCTGGGCTGCATCATCTTCTCCTGCCGGCGAACGCCGCAGGCACGCGCCGGCAGGAGTTAGCAATCCGAATATCCCCAGGATTATTGAGACATTTTTGAGAAATCACAACGTATTCTTGATAAGCTATTGAGGATAAACCTGGTAATTTTGATAAAATTTTGAGAAAATAGAGTTCAGAGGTAAACATGAGATCTCACCAGGACCGGTATGATCGTCTTTTTCGTCGCTCGGGGCAAAAAAGCGCCTCCCATGACAAGGAGTTTGTATGACGCAGACCATATCCACCAGTCACTCATCCTCTGACTCTCAGGGCCATGCGCCCAGAAAAGCCGCCCTCGGTCCGTTGTTGTGCTGGGCCGTTGTTTTTGCCGATATCGGTTCGTCAATCTACTACACTCCGGGCATCCTCTATAGCACGGTTGGCGGCCTGGCAGGCTTCTTTGTGCTGCTCACGATGGTAGTGTTTGTCCTGCTCACCCTCAAATATGCCGAGGTCAGCCAGCGCTTTCCCGAGGGGGGAGGGGTGGTCTCTGTCGCGGCGCAGGCCATCAACGCGTGGGCCGGCGCGCTGGGCGGTACGCTGATCCTGGTAAGTTACTTTCTCACAGCGGCCATCAGTTGTCTGTCGGCTATCGAGTACTTTGGCGTGATCGTTCCTGCCCTCGTGCCCTCTGCCCTCTGGATCACCGTTGGCGTACTGATATTGCTGGGCATCTTGAACTGGATTGGTATCAGTGAAAGCGCTAAAGTGAGCATGGTCGGGGCGCTTATCGCCTTTGGCAGCGATCTGGCGATTCTCTGGACTGTCTTTACGCACCTTTCTCCTGCCGAGGTGCTCTCGCTATTTCTCTCGGTCTTTGCGCATCAGGCGTTAACACCGGTCTCCGTGCTGGTCGGGTTCGCCGGGGCCTTTCTCGCCTTTTCTGGCCTGGAGAGTATTTCGCAGCTTTCTCCTGTGATGAAGACGCCGCGCAAGAAAGTCATTGGTCTGGCGCTGCTGCTGGTTGTGCTGACTATCGGGCTGACCAGTCCCCTCCTCACCACGCTTTCCACGCTCTTGCAACCACAACAGGCGGCTGACGCGGTGCTCTCAACGCAACTGATCTCGCTGCTTGGAGGGCACTGGGGCGATGTCTGGTTACAGACCGAAGTGGCGATCAGCGCCGGCCTCATTCTCGTCTTCGCCAGCAATACCGCCATTATTGGCGCCTACCACGTATTTATGGCCCTTTCGCGTATGGATTTTTTTCCCTCATTCATCCTCAACAGGAATCGCTTCCGCGATACCCCTCACTGGTCGATTGCTTTCGCGACGGGGATCCCCATTGCCGTCCTGCTGCTGGTCAACGGCCAGATCAACCAGCTAGGGGATCTCTACGCTTTCGGGCTGCTCGGCGCCTTTACCTTTACCTGTATCGGATTAGACGTGCTGCGTTCCCGGGAACGGGCGGCGGCGCGGCGGGTGCAGGCACCATCGGCAGGGAAGATCCGTAAAAATGGCTATGACGCTCTTGCCGGTGCCTCCTTTGTACCTCTGCTCACCCATGAGGGAGCAGCGCCATCCAATGGCGGGGGAACAGGTGAGGTCGCTCTACCGCATACCAACGGCAAATATGCTCTCCAGCATCGCATGGTTCATTCTCTGGGGCAGGATCTAAATTTCTGGCTCGGTGTGCTGACTACTGCTCTGGTCGCCGGAGCGTGGGGGATCAGCCTGATTGCCAGGCCGCAGGCCGCCATCTTTGGCGGGTCGGTAGCGCTGCTTGGCATGGGCGTTGCCTCCGTCAACTACCTGCGTCGTGGGCGCCCGCCCGTCGCGGCAGCCTATTTCACCGGCGGCATGCCTGGTTCAGTGCTCGCCGTGCTCGCTCCCGGCGAACCACTGAATATGCAGGTGATTGAAGCGGCTATCAGCGAAGCGCACGACAGTCCCGTCGTCTTCCTCTACCTGGGGGAGCGCCAGGCGGAACGTACTCCGCAGCCGCTTGAGATCGTTGATCCCTATCTCGACGATATGGCGGCCAGAGCGATCTTTGGCAAGGCCGAACGCCTGGCGCGCAAAGCCAGGATTGCCCGCAGATTTGTATACAGGCAGCGCGAGAACACCGATCCCGCTATCGTATGGCAGGTATTGCAGCCGCGTGATGTTGTGCTCTCCGCTGACATGGCGACGCGTGTGCAGGATATCAATCCTGACCGCATCCGCTACCAGCTTACCTCTGATGGCAACGTGGCTCATCTGCTCAAGCGCTGGTGAGATGCCGGCGACGCCTCCTCTCTTTGATGCTATTGACAGGGCACCTGGCATCTCATATGCTTATTTATCGCAGGTATATTCACACTGATCGAGTAGAGAGAGCATGAGCCGCCTGGAATCGTTACTAACGTTCAAGCCGAAAGCGGGACCGCGCTGGAAACGGTACATCCTCGATAGCCTGCTGGCGCTGGGAAGCATCGTTCTCTTCACAGGCATAATCTGGCTCTTGCGCCTGTATCAAAGGATTCCAGATAGCTTTCTGGTCTATCTGCTCGCCATTCTCTCCCTCGCGAGCCTGCGAGGGCCTTATGCGGCGCTGCTTGCGTCATTCTCGGCCTTCTTCTCCTTCGATTTTTTCTTTGTGCCTCCCCTCTATACCCTGAGCGCAGGCAAGTTTGAGGACGTGCTCACGCTTATCATGTTTCTGGTGACGGCGCTCATTACCAGTCAGTTCGCTTCTATGCTGCGCCAGCGTGCGGAAGATGCGAGGCGTCAGGAGCGTGAAACGCACATTCTGTACGATCTGGTGCGCGCGACTAACCGTGAGGAGGATCTTGATCGCCAGCTTACTATCTTTGCGCGCGCCGTGGTCGAGGTATTTTCTCCCTGGGGGGTGAAGGACTGCATGTTGCTCCTCCCCGGCGAACAGGGAGCGCTGGCCCCCCGTGCCAGCGCGAGCCAGGTAGTGGAGAACATGAAACTTCCACCCGATGAACAGGCCCTGGCAGAACAAATAGTTGCGCAAGAAGCGGCGAAAGAACCGCCTGTGAAGTGCTGCGTGCGCATGATTCCACTCAAAAAGGATCACAGAGTCATAGGCGTTCTGCGCCTGCTTGTTGAGCATGAGGGGCAAAGCGGCACGATAGATGATATTCTGAGCATGCCGCACAGCCATCCCAGACCGGAGGCGGTTTTTTTCTCGACGTTTCTCGAACAGGCTGTTGCCGTCATTGAACGTGGACATTTGCGACAGGAAAGCCTGCGCATGCAGGTGCTCCAGCAAACTGATGCCCTCCGTTCGGCCCTGCTCTCCTCCGTCTCTCATGATCTGCGTACACCGCTCTCGACGATCAAGACCGCGGCAACAAGCCTGTTGGAGCAAGATATGCAGTGGGATGAAGAGACGCGGCGCGGTTTTACTTTAGCCATTGAGCATGAAGCGGATCGGCTCAACGGACTGGTGGAGAACCTGCTGGATATGTCGCGCATCGAGGCTGGCTCGCTGCATCCCGAAAAAGAGTGGTACCCTCTGGATGCGCTGCTGCGTGATGTGCTCGCTAGAATGCAGCCGTTACTGGAGGGACGAGCGGTACAGGTAGAACTGCCGGATAATCTTCCGCCAGTAGAATTAGATGCTGTCCTGATAGAGCAGGTGATGGTCAATCTTCTCACTAATGCCGCTACCTATACGCCAGATGGCTCTCCCATTGACGTAAGCATCCAGATTCGGGAGAATGCTGCGGTGGTAAGCGTCGCTGATCGTGGCCCCGGCATCGCGCCGGCGGAGCAAGAGCATATCTTCGACAAGTTCTATCGCGTGCTGGAAAAGGCACAGCCATCTGCCGAGCCGCGCGGCTCGGGACTGGGTTTAGCTATCTGCCGGGGACTGGTTGAGGCACATGGGGGCCGGATCTGGGTAGAAGCGCGCGAGGGCGGGGGATCCGTGTTCCGCTTCACGCTCCCCTTGAGCAACACAGGAGAATTTGAGCTATGACGAAGCGCAGAGCGCGGGTGCTTGTGGTGGACGACGAGATCGAGATTGTGCGCGCGTTGCAGCGCAGCCTGACGGGGCATGGCTACGAAGTGCTTGTTGCCGCGAAGGGAGAGACCGCCCTGGAGGTTATCAAGCGGGATGCCCCCGATCTGATGCTCCTCGATCTGGCATTGCCGGGAATGAGCGGATTAGAGGTCTGCCGGCAGGTGCGAGAACAATCGGATCTGCCGATTATTGTGATCTCTGTGAAGAATAAGGAGCGTGATAAAGTGCGCGCGCTCGACCTGGGGGCCGACGACTACATCGCCAAGCCTTTCGGTATCAATGAGGTGCTGGCGCGTATTCGCGTTGCGCTGCGCCATGCCGAGCGTATGATGCCCAGAACGGAACCGCAGATAAGCGTGGGGCCGCTGCGCATTGATTTCACGCAGCAGCTCGTTACCGTCAACGGCCAGGAGATAAAACTGACGCCGACGGAGTATGATTTGCTCAGGGTGTTTATTCTGAATCGCGGCAAGATCATGACCCGGCATATGTTACTGGCACAGGTGTGGGGCACAAACCACGACGCGAAGTCACACTACCTGCACGTCTATATCGGTCAGTTGCGACGCAAGATTGAGCCGGACCCGGCGCACCCGCGTTTCCTCATCACCATTTCCGGCGTCGGCTACCGTTTTAACGACGATTAGCTTGCTTCCCACATTGTCCGCGTGCCGGGTAATGCCAGCCATTCCCGGTAGCGCTATAATATGTTGAGGTACTTATATGCAGAGGTAGAGGCGCTGGAATGTCGCAACAGAATACAAAACGTTCATTGTTATCATCAATCCCACCACGCACGCGGGTGTTAATAGGTATAGGAATCATTTTCCTGATGGTGCTGGGCGCGCTCTTTTTTGCGCCGCCCGAAGGCGATTCTAATAACGTCACGGGAGACCTGCCTGACACGCCCACTGTATCGATCACCAATCTGATGAGTACGCTGGATATGAACCACGCGTTTACCTATCAGAATGTGCGGATTACGGTGACAAGGGCAATGCTGGCAACGAAGTTCTCCGATGATCGTAAGCGCGGTGGAGTCTACACGGTACGCGTGATGGTGCATACGGAGAATAAAGGGCAGAGCGTGGTGGGAGTACAATATGCCGCTCTGGCGCGCCTGGTCCTGCCCGATGGCGAGATGATTGCGCCCAAGCTGGTCTCGATCCATCCTGCCGAGTTGCCGGGGCAGCCGCAGACTGGCTTCTTTGATTTCCCTGTCTCGCGGCAAGTTGATCTCTCATCGCTGGCGCTGCGCTTCGGTAACAATACCACAATCCACTTTGGTCCATAGCTATGGCCCGCGCCTGAGGCACTCGCTGAATAAAGTGTGCTGTATAGCAAAATGCGTGAAGCGCATTTTGCTATACAGCACACTTTATCCCTTAATCTTCTTCATGGGGAGCGGCTATGCGTTCGACGCGATGCTGCACATCGTAGAGCGCGCGCAGCCTGGGAAGCTCCTCGACCTCGGCCAGCGCGCTCTCCTGCACCAGTTCTTCCAGCGCGAGGTAGTATTCGGCCAGGACGCGCTCTCCTGTCGTGGTATGGTTGACACACTCTTCCAGCAGCGCCTCGGCCTCCTCATAGGCATGCAGGCTCTGCTGGGCGGCCTCGAATGCCTCCCGCGCCTCCTTGAGTCGCTCCGCGAAACGTTCACGCTCGCGGCGGCGCGCCCTCGACTCTTGCTGCTCACTCTCCATCATCTGTTGAAGCACAAGGGCCGCCTCCCCGATTTCAATGCTCGCCTCGTTGCGGCGCCGCGCCAGCCACGCGCGCAGGGCATGCAGGCGCACTAATATGCTCGCCCCTTCCGGCAGGCGCAGGTTATCGTCTGAGAGCAATTCGTCGCTGCCGCTCTGCTCAGGCTCGCGCGATTCCTCATCGTCAAAATCCATGACCGCTGCTCTTTCCCCTCACTTGCTCTGTAAAGTCTCTCTCCATCCTACCACGACGTGCAAGGTTGTTGTGCGCCGCAGGCGATCAGCTCGCAGACTTCACCTCACTAGCGAACCACGCAGCGGAGAGTGGTCAGGGAGACTTGCCCATAGCATTTGCTAAATGGCGTTCGCAAGGGTTATCATCAGAGAGATAGATGAACGAAAGGACCGTAAAATGTCATCGTCACAGAAAAGTATGCAAGGGAAGATCTGCCTGATAACCGGCGCCACGTCGGGGATCGGCAAAGCGACTGCGCTGGGGCTGGCTCGGATGGGAGCGACGGTAGTCATGGTGGGCCGGGACCGTGCCAGGAGCGAGGCCGTGCAGAGCGAGATCAAGGCGCGGAGCGGCAATAGCGCCGTTGATCTCCTGATCGCCGACCTCTCCTCGCAGGCATCGATCCGGCAACTCGTCCGGGACTTCCAGCAGCGCTATCCGCAGCTACATGTACTGATTAATAATGCCGGTGTGTATATGTTGACGCGGAAGGAAACCGTTGATGGGCTGGAGATGACCTTCGCCGTGAACTACCTGGCCCCTTTCCTGCTCACCAACCTTTTGCTCGATACGCTCAAAGCAAGCGCGCCCGCACGCATCGTCAATGTCAGTTCTGATGCGCAGAACGCTGGCTATATCAGGATGGATGATTTACAGTCCCGGCAGCGCTATCGATCTATGCGCGCTTATGGTCAATCGAAGCTTGCTCTCACCATGTTCGGCTACGAGCTGGCGCGCCGCCTGGCGGGAACGGGCGTCACCGTCAACAGCCTCCATCCCGGCTTTGTGGCGACCAATATTGCTCAAAATAACGTTCCTCCTCCCCTGCGCCCGGTGGTAAAGTTCTTTATCTCCTTGCTGGGCATGAGTGCGCAGGAAGGAGCGGAAACCTCGCTCTACCTGGCCTCGTCGCCCGACGTGGAAGGGGTGACAGGCAAATATTATATCAAATGCGTGCCCAGACCGACGGTGCCGATCTCTTATGACGAAGCGCTGCAAGCTCAATTGTGGGAGGAGAGTATGAAGCTCGTGCATCTCGAAGAGCAGGGGCCGGATTTATGAAGGTTAACAACCAGCATCGGGAAGCGTTGTGTATCATGCTGAGCGGCAGCGAAGGATCCCGTCCGAGCGAAGGCAAGGGCGTGTCTTGCTTCCCCTCTGGTGCCTTCAAGGCAGATCCTGAGCGGCAGCGAAGGATGACATTATCGACTGCGTGGTCTCGACAAGGGCGATGCGGGCGAAGGGACGGTAGCCGGCAGCGGCGGCCAGCTTGAGCGAGGCTTCGTTCTCTATAGCCGCGCTGTAGATAGGCACAGGTCCTTCTTGCGCTACGGCCTCAGCCCATAAGACGGTTGCGGCGAGCGCGTAACCTTTGCGGCGCGCCTCCGGCAAGGTATCGATGCCCAGCTCGCAAGCCTCGGAGGTGCGGCGCGAACTGTGAGCCAGGCTGAGCAGGTGCCCCGCGCTTACCACACCTATGAGCGGTCCTCTGTCGGGGTGGAAGTAGTATGGAGTAGAGCCGGATTCGAACGCCTCGACGAGCGGCTGATCCTGCGCTGTGATTGGACGCGCTATCGTGCGAGCCGTGGCAGTGTCCAGCTTCGCGGGCGCCGCCCGGTGCAGCGCCACCTCGCGGCTGATATCCGGCTCCGTGGTAGCTGCCGGGGGCAGAGCGAGCGCCGCATTCGCGCGGGCGCGCTGCGCCTCTCGCTGCGTGACCGCAACTTCTGGCCGCCAGATAGAGACGCTGCCGCTGCTCAACACAGCCGCGCAGAGCTGCCATGAGGGGCGCTGGCTCTCCGGCAGGAGCGTTACATCCGTAGCATGCTCCTCAATGGGTGGCAGCCGCACGCCCCATACGGCCTCGACGTGCAGGCGCAGCAATGCCCGATCTGTGAACAGTATGGTCATTCCTTTCTTTTAAGACCCTGCCAGCCCGCGCCCGCCACCACGGATACCATATTTTTTATCTCGCAGCAGCACGCGCAGCGACTGAACCACCTCGTCTACAGGCGCATCCTGAGCGTAGGTTGTCGCCCCAACGGAGTTCCCACTTGATACGCGTAGTTCAAAGCGTTGCATGGTATAGGTCACTGTATCCAGCGGCATACCAAAAGCCGTCGTCTCCACACCTACTATATCATCGTAGAAGTAGATTCGTGTGGACTCGAAGCGGAGGGGGCCAGGAGCATTCACGTCACCACTGAAAACGGCTATATAGTGCTGCGTAGGATAGAAAAAAGTAAATCTGTAAATGCTGGCGTGTGGTCGTCCATCTTTGCCTTGCTTGACCAGCACCGGGCAGCCATGACGATGATAATAGTCAGCTTCCCAAAAACGAGGCCAGATGATACCCCATACCCATAATGGCTGACCAATGATCTCATCTGGAGCCAGGCCAGGCTTCTGTATGCCATACTGGCGGATCGCAGGACGCCAGCTATTTACCCGGTCATTATACTCCTCGTCGGTCGGTCGTGGCTTTGCATTATATCTAGCCATACGAATGCAGTCGAAAATCAGCGGAAAACTAATGATAAGAAGCCAGAGCAGCAGGTCTGATGTGTATCTCGGGGTTGCTCCATTGAGCATGTAGGCAAGAGTACAGGGACTTCCCAGGATTATCAGCAGCGCAATCCCTCGACGGATACCTTTTTGGACACCCGCCAGGATTAGCCGCCACAAAAAGTACTTTGATCTTTCTCTGCTGTACTGCGAAGTTTGCCATAGAACTATAGTGCGGCGAGAAGTTCGTTCCTTGATATAATGGAGCGAGATGAAGCCGCTACTTCCTTCTTGCCTCTAATGAGAAATTACCCATCCAGACGAATCAAGAAGAATGATATCGTTTTTTACAGATTATCAGGATATTCTTCATCTTGACAGTGGTTCCGGTAGCAAGCGAGAGAAGTTTAGGAAAAGATAAACCAGGCACTGGCACTCGCTGGCAGACCAATTTTATAGAGCAGACAAAAAATTAAGGGACGAGACCAGCCAATGTTAGCTGGTCTCGTCCCTTATTGCTCCTCTTGTGAAGCGAAGGAGATTGACTAGCCCAGCGCCTCCGTTCCGGCCTCCGCGACCTCCACGGGAGCGCGCTCCTCTTCGTAGTCGGCAGGTGAGGTCTCATCCTGGCCGCGACGCGCGCCAATGGCCTCAAAGATGGGCGTGAGCACAATAGCTATAATCAGGTTCAGGACCAGCGCGATCACCGCCTGATACATAGGAAGGCCGAAGATCGTCGTGGTCGTCGAGGTGAAGTTGGTCGCGATGAACATGCCGGTTCCGGCGATCATCGCCGCTGCCCAGCCGATCAGCAAGGCCCAGCGGTTAAACCAGTGCGTGTAGACGCCCAGGAAGACCGCCGGCAGCGTCTGGAGGATCCACACACCGCCGAGCAACTGGAAGTTCAGCACGTAGGTGGTGGGAATGTAGAGGATGAAGAGCAGCGCACCGAACTTCACGATCAGCGAGACGAGCTTGGCGACGCTTGCCTCCTGGCGATCAGTGGCGTTCCTGTTGAAGTACTCCTTATAGATATTGCGCGTGAAGAGGTTGGCCGCCGCGATGGACATCACCGCCGCCGGCACCAGTGCGCCAATCGAGATGGCGGCGAAGGCGAAGCCCGCGAACCAGCCGGGGAAGGAGATGTTAATCAGCGTCGGAACCGCACCATTCGCAGCGAAGGCAAAGGGTTTCACTTTCGCCGCGATAGCCACGTAGCCCAGCAGCGCCAGGAAACCGAGCATCAACGAGTACAGGGGGAGCAGCGCCATGTTGCGCTTGATCGTCTTTGTGCTGTTGGTGCTCAGGGTGCTGGTTATAGCGTGTGGATACAGGAACAGCGCCAGTGCCGAGCCAAGCGCCAGCGTCACGTAGGCGGGGAAGAGTTTGGGCGTGAGAATATCCAGGAAAGTGCCCGGATTGGCTACAGCTTTCTGGTGCACGGCGGCAAAGATATTGCCGAAGCCACCGAACTTGATGGGCAGATAAATAATCGTCACCAGCAGGACAATGTAGATCATCACGTCCTTAACCAGGGCGATCATCGCCGGTGCACGCAGGCCGCTGGTGTAAGTGTAAGCCGCGAGAATGATAAAGGCGATAATCAGCGGAATGTCAACGGGCACGCTGCCTATGTAGAAGTTAAGCGGTATGCCCAGCGCGGCCAGAGAGACCTCGATGCCGAACATCTGAAGCGCGATGTAGGGCAGAGTGGCGATGATGCCGGTGAAGGCAACCGCCAGAGCCAGCGGGCTGCTGCCAAAGCGCGCCTTCACGAAATCGGAGGCGGTGACGTAGCCGTGCTGCTTGCAGACGGCCCAGAACTTGGGCATCACAACGTAGACTATGGGGTAGACCATGAGGGTGTAAGGTACGGCGAAGAAGCCTCTGAGCGCGCCGAAGCCAAACATCGCTGCCGGAACCGCGATGAAGGTGTAGGCGGTGTAGAGGTCGCCGCCGAGCAGAAACCACGTCACCACCGTGCCGAAGCGCCGCCCGGCCAGGCCCCACTCGTGCAGGAGATTGAGATCGCCGCGCCGCCAGCGGGCGGCTATAAAGCCGAGGACGGTGACAAGCAGGAAGAAAAAGATGAAAACGGCGATGGCATCCCAACGCAACATCGATGAATTCTCCTTTCAATCAGGCCCCTATGAAATAGACTATCGCTGTGATAATGCCGGTGATAACAATCCATAGGAGCTGATACCAGTAGAAGAAAGGGAAACCTGCGACCGCTGGCTGGGTATGATTATAAAATGGGGGCCAGAGGATCGCGATGAAGGGGATGATAAGCAGAAGAAGGAACCAGCGACGGCCCTTCCTCTCAGGACGAGTAGCCATGACAATTACTCTCCTTATCTGTGTTCCAGGGAAACGACCTGTCAGCGTTACCTGAGCTAATGCTACGGCATTTTTGGTGAAAAGTCAATTAATATATATAAACAAATATATAAACGTTGTGCCGATTTTCTAGTGGCGACGGATCTTGTTAACGCTCGATGCGCTATTCGTTATGTAGGGTAGGAACATTGTGTGTTTCCATGAAATAGTATGATGCATAAATGTTGTGGAGGTGGTGGTTGTGCGTGGGTTTACACTCTCTCGCCTGATGGTCGCGCGGCGAAGCCGCACGAGAAATGAAAGGGATGGTGCGCAGCAGGCACGCAGTGCCTGCTGCGCACCATCCCTTTCATCTGATGAATGCCGCAGGCGCGAGCCGGAGATGGCACCGGGAATCAGATACGCTCTAATAAATAGTGGGTTATGTGGATGGGAGGTATGCAGTGGATAGTTCGAAATATGAAGCTCCAACTGATCTCTGTGCTGGCGGCTACGACCAGGAACTGGATACGCTGAATCAGCAGTACTGGACCTATGAAACGCCAGACGAAACGGGCGGCGAAACGCCGGGCAATGCGACTCAGGATCGCGCCGACGACGGCGCGGCACTGAGGGAAGGCGCGCTGATCCTTGATGGGCGCTACCGTATCATGCGCCTGCTCTACCAGCGTCCTCGATTGAACCTCTATCTCGCGAAGCGTGTGGTTCCTGGCCTCGGAGGCGTTGCCTGTAGAAATGAGCCGCTGGTGGCTATCCGCGAACTGGTACTGACCGGCCTGCATGCTCAGGTGCGCAGCCAGATCGAGGCCGCCGCTTTTGAAGAATTCGTCTCGCCTATTGTGTTGAGCGCTCCGCGCCTGCCCGGGATGGGGGATCGCGTGCGCGTCGAGGGAAGCCGGCACTACCTTGTGATGCAGTTGCAGAGCAGCAGAAGCGAGCGTCGCACCGCAGTGGTGACGCTGGAAGAACTGCTGTTACAGCATCAGTGGTGGCCTTCGTGGCTGAGTAAAGAACTGGCGCTGTCCTGGGGGGCGCAGTTGGGCCGCATCGTAGCACGCCTGCATCGCCTGAATGTTGTGCTGGGCGATCTGGGGCCAGCGACGGTGCTGGTTGATGATGAAGGGCGGGCCACCTGGGCGCCTCTGCTACTCGTCTCCTGGCCCCCGGCTCCGCAGTTCTGGAGGGAGCGCGCGCGTGGTCCATCCGTGTTTGATATTTATCATAGCGTCTTTCCCGCCGGGGCAAGCTGTGAGCGGAATGCTTTCGCCGCGCCTGAGATGCTCAGGGGTATTTGTGATCGCCGTTCGGATGTCTACTCGTTGGGCGCCATTCTCTATTTGATGCTCACACGCCGCGCTCCAGTGGCGCCGGCATACAGGTTGCATGCAGCGCCGCTGCCTGGCGGGCGAGAGCGAGGGGAAGATATGACAGGTTATGGTGAGACCGGACGCAGGCCGGCCTACCATGCCGGGAGCGAGCGCGTTGCGAGCGACTACACTAATCGCGGTCAGGAGTTGATCACCCCGCGCGCTCTCAACAGCCAGATCTCGCCTGAGCTGGAACGCGTGCTGCTGCGCGCACTGGCGCTCGATCCGGCTCAGCGTTATGACTCTGTGTTTGAGCTTGTCGAGGCGCTGGAGGAGCAGGAGGCGATAGAGACCGCCATGCTTGCAGCACATAAACAGGCGCTGCTGATGAGGGCGAAGGAGAGATCAGGACTCGCGCGGCTCTATCGTAGGTAGCCTGCTGACCAGGCGTTCGCGCGGCAAAGCCGCGCAAGGAGTATATTATACGGTGCAGCCCGGGCACAAAGCGCCTGGGCTGCACCGTATAATATAAAAGCGAAGCGCCGCAGGCGCTGAGCTGTCACCAGTACTATTGTAACCCCCCTCAAAGCGACTTCTTACAACCTTTGTCGTCCTGTTATCGTAGAAACGGTTGTAACACTCGCTACCTTTAATTCCAGGTAAGCAAGATGATACAACTTTATACAGCATGTGACACCACCTGAAAAGGGTTTACAAATTTTTTACAAATGGGGGATGACATTCTCTGGAGGGCGCAGGTATACTTAGGGACAAGTGCGTGCACAAGCCTCTAGAGATATTATACCGGATTTTCTGAAGATGCACAATTTAATATATTCTAATGAATAGAACAGGAGAGCATCTATTGTATGTCGCAGCAACAAGGGACGACAAATCAATTGCTCGCATTACCTGGCCTGGGCGACGCAGGTGACGCTGGAGATCAGGGGGTACTCCCCCCTCCTTCGCCTCCGTGGTGGCGGAGGCGAGGCGGCATCATAGGGATTGCGATAGTTTTACTCATCATCATATTAGGAGCAATTCTTATCTCAATCCTGAATCGTCCAAGGCCCGTGACCTACCAGACTCAGCCGGTCACATCAGGCGATCTCTCTCAGACGATCAGCGCCACCGGCCCGCTCCAGGCCGGAGTTTACAACCTCGTATTTTCGGGTTCGGCAGGCAGTGGCATTATTGATTCGATAGATGTGAAGGTGGGGCAGCAGGTGAAAAAGGGCCAGACGCTCGCCCAGCTCGATAAGACGGCGCTGCAAGATGCGGTCAATAAGGATCAGGCCGCGCTACAATCCGCCCAGTCCAATCTGAACAGCGCGATGCAGAGTCTGGCGCAGGCGCAGGCGTCGGCCAGCGCCGGCAATGTCTCCGCGCAGACGGGATTGAGCAACGCGCAGGCCAATAAGAGCGCCGTGCAGTCGCAGGGCGCGGCGAGCGTGGCGCAGGCGCAGCAGACGCTCAGCAGCGACCAGAAGGCTCTGGCGGCGGCGCAGCGTTCGGGCCAGGCCAGCATCAGCCAGGCGCAGGCCGCGCTCAATAGCGCTCAAACGAATTTGAACAAGCAGCGAGCGCTAGCCAACGCGCAAATCGCGGCGGCTCAGGCGACCAGGAATGCGACGATCAACGGCACAGGTACAGGGCAGTGCGGTAGTCTAACTGGCTCTGAAAAGCAGAATTGCATCCAGCAGGCCAACACTGCCTATAACCAGGCCGTGGCGCAGGCCAACGCCAGCGTTGCATCGGCGCAGGCGACGGTGAACAGCGATCAGCAGGCGCTCAACGTCGCGCGCGCAACCGCCAACGCCAATATCAGCGCGGCCCAGTCCAGAGTCTCCGATGACCAGAAGGCGCTGGCGCTGGCGCAGGCCAATGCGAGCGCGAACAATACCAGCGCGCAGGGGCAGATCAATACCGCGCAGGGGCAGATCGGCGTCACGCAGCAGCAGGGCAATAGCAGCATCGTATCGGCGCAGTCGCAGGTCATCGCCGACCAGGGGATCGTCAAGCAAGACCAGCAGCAGCTCAAGACCGATCAGGATAATCTGGCAAACGCAACGCTCAAGGCCCCGCATGACGGCATCGTGACGGTCATTAATGGCTCCGTTGGCGGCGAACCCGGCATTCCGCAAAGCGGATCGAGCACGTCGGCGGCGAGCGGCAACACCTTTATTCAGATCGTCGATACCTCGGCTTTGCAGGTTGTGGCCGATGTCAACGAATCCGATACCGCCAACTTGCAGGTGGGAGATCCGGCGACGTTCACGGTCAACGCTTACGGGACAAAGCAGTTTCCTGGAACCGTTACCGCCATCTCGCCCAACGGGCAGACCAGCTCGAACGTCGTAACCTATCCTGTTTATATCGATATCGACATGAATCATCTGAACGGGGCGCACCTGCTGCCCGGCATGACGGCCAATGTCACAGTCACAGTGCTCCAGCGCCATAATGTCCTGCTGGTCCCGGTGAACGCCGTGAACTTCGCGCGCAATGCCAGCAGCGCCAGTGCCGTTACCGGCGTTCCCCGCGCTATCAGCCCGGCGGCTGCGGCCTCGGCGATGGAACAGGCCCGGGCGATGTTGCGCGATCTTGAGGTCCAGAATCCCAACATTACCAGTGAAAATCCGATACCCGCCTATGTGCTTGAGCAGAGCAAGTCTGGTCAGATCATCGCCAGGCCCGTTGTACTGGGACTGACCGATGGGACCAGCTATGAGGTGCTGCAAGGACTCATCGATGGTGAGGCTATAATCGTAGGCGTCCAGGGCAGTGGCCCTGGTAACTTTGGTGGCGCTGGTGGCGCTGGCGGTGCCGGTGGCGCTGGCGGCACCGGCAAGGGTGGTTGATGGGTACTCAAGGCAATGGGAAAGTCACCTTTCGATACTGTGTTCTTCTGTGACTTTCCCATTGCCGTGATGTGCGCTGATCTGATATTAAGGGAAATCGTAACATGGCTAACAATAACCCTGAACAGCCAGAGGAAAATCAGTCATTCGGGGTATCTGGAGAAGAGCGACAGGTTCCAGGTGCGGAGCCGCCTGTCCTCTACGATCAACCAACTATGCCCGAAGCGGCTGTGGTAAAGGTAGATCAGTCGGCAGAGGTCCATGACCAGCCCACACAGCCACAGGCGCCACTGGCCGGCCTGGGCGCGCAGGATGAGGGCACAATCAACGCCACAGCGGGCAGGCCGGTAATCGCTGTACGCGACCTGACAAAGACCTATCGCCTGGGCCGGGGTACCTACGTGCGCGCCCTGCGGGGAGTTTCGCTGGAGGTCTACCCGGGCGAGTTTGTGGCGGTGATGGGACCATCGGGTTCCGGTAAGTCAACCTTCATGAACCTTATTGGCTGCCTGGATCGTCCTACATCTGGCGAATACTGGCTTGGCGGCAGACTGGTCAGCAAGCTTTCGAACGATGAGCTTGCCAGCATTCGGAATCGCATGATCGGCTTCGTATTCCAGGGCTTTAACCTGCTGGGCCGCGCCGATGCGCTGCACAACGTCGCTCTGCCGATGGTCTACGCGGGCCTGCCCAGGCGCGAGCGCGAGATCCGCGCCCGCAAGATGCTCCAGCTCGTCGGACTGGGATCGCGCCTGCATCATAAGCCATCGGAGCTTTCCGGCGGCCAGCAGCAGCGCGTCGCTATCGCGCGAGCGCTGGTCAATGGCCCGTCCCTGTTGCTGGCCGACGAACCGACCGGCAACCTTGATAGCCGTACCAGCGTAGAAATTATGGCGGTATTGCAGGCATTGAACGACCAGGGTTTAACCATCGTGCTCGTGACGCATGAGCCTGATATCGCCGCCTATGCGAGACGACAGGTTGGATTTCGTGATGGTCGCCTCGTGCGTGATGAGCCGGTAGCTGAACCGCGCTCGGCGCAGGAGGAATGGAAGGCGCTGGTCAATGCCAGAGCTACTGAGAGCGGAGTCCAGATCAAGGAGGAACCTGAATGAGCCGTTCAACACACCCTTCCACAGTGGCGTCGCAGTCTCCCGCGACGCCAGCCGCGCAGGAAACGCCGCTGGCAAGCGTGCTTCAGCAGTTGCGCGTGCGCGGGAGACGCAGGCCGCTGAGCATGGTGGGTGCGAACTTTGAGAGCGCACTGGAGGCCCTGTGGGCGAATCGTATGCGTTCGTTGTTGACGGTGCTGGGTATCTTTATCGGTGTGGCTGCCGTGATCGCCGCTCTGACGCTGACGCAGGGGGCGAATGCGTATATCCAGGACAAGCTGGCGAGTCTGAGTACGATGGTCATTGTGTATCCCGGCGCCTCGCGCAGCGCCGGGGCGGTGCAGGGGATCGGCACAAGCAGTTCGCTTACGCCGCGAGACGCCGCGTCTGTGGCTCACCTGCCGCACGTGGCTGGCGAAAGCCCGTTCATCGTGACGAACGATCAGGTCGTGTATGGCAACCAGAACTGGACCACCCAGATCGAAGGGGTGAATGGCGATGTGCTGACGATGCAGAACTGGACGATGGCGCAGGGAAGCTGGTTCAGCCCCGAAGATGAGAGCCAGGGCAGCCCGGTTGCGGTGCTCGGCGATACCGTCTATCATAATCTCTTCGATGCTTCGGGCGACAATCCTATTGGCAAACAGGTTCGCATTCGCAATACGGTATTCCGCGTGATCGGCGTGCTGGCTTCTCAAGGGGGCGGCTTTACCCAGGACGACGTGGTGTTCGTTCCCTACAAAGCCGCGCAGCTCCGTTTGCGCAACACAAATACCATCGATCAAATCCAGATAGCGGCGGACAATAAGAGCAACGTTGATCTGGTAAGCCAGGAAGTGACAAAGGTCCTGGAGAAGAACCATCATATTACCAATCCCAATAATGATGACTTCACCGTCTTCACATTCACGCGCATCTTACAGCAGATAGGGCAGAGCGACCTGGTGCTGGAGGCGCTGATGGTAGGCATCGCGGCTATCTCGCTGACGGTTGGAGGCATCGGCATCATGAATATCATGCTTGTCTCGGTAACGGAACGCACATGGGAGATAGGCATTCGTATGTCCATAGGAGCGCGAAGGCGCGATATTCGCAACCAGTTTTTAATCGAGGCGCTCGTATTGTGCCTTATCGGTGGGGTGATCGGCCTCTTTCTGGGCCTGCTCATCGGGAAGGTTGTCACCAATCTTGCCAGCCTGCCATTCGTCATCACGCCGACGACGATCATTGTCCCCTTCGCCGTTGCGTCGGCAATCGCGATGATCTTTGGCATTTATCCGGCGGTTCGGGCTTCGCACCTCGATCCTATCGTGGCAATACGCTCCGAAGAATAAAGGAGAAACCCGGTGAGCCGTTCAATTCGACCACATGCGACGCGTTTGACGAAACTTCCTGCTACTGTGCCCTCCTCGTCTCAGGCTGCGACTCAGGTAACGCCACTGGAAAGCATATTACAGGATTTGCGCACGCAGCGGGGCGGGCAGGGGAGTCCGATGGGCGCGAGCCTTGTGAGCGCGCTGGAGGCTGTCTGGGCGAACCGCACGCGCTCGCTGCTGACGATGCTGGGGGTTGTTATTGGCATCGCGGCCGTGATTGGCTCGCTGACACTGACACAGGGCGTGGGCGCATATATCGATGGCATCATCAGCAGTGAGGGCGCCAATACGGTTTTCATCCAGCCCGGCTCGGCTACCAGTGCGGGGGGTGTGCGCACCAAGCAGGCGTATCAGACGCTCACGCCGCATGACCTCCAGACATTGAGCAATTTGCCGCATGTCACGGCGATCAGTCCTTTTGTGAGCGCCGGTGGACAGGTAGTGTATGGCAACCAGAACTGGAAGACACGAGTGCAGGGCGTGAGCACGGACCTGCAAACCATCCAGGACTGGAATCTGGCCGAGGGCCTCTGGTTCAGTCCGCAGCAGGACGCAGGCGGGGCGGCAGTTGCCGTCATTGGCGATACTGTGGCGCAGAACCTGTTTGGCAATTCTGGCGTCAATCCGGTGGGACAGCAGATCCGCATCAACAACGCGCTCTTCCGCGTGGTCGGCGTGCTGGCGCCCAAAGGCGGCTTCATGCAGGATGACGTGATCTACATCCCCTACAAAGCCGCGATGTCTCGCCTGACCAACCAGAACTTTTTCAGCGAGATCGAGGTCCAGGCGGACAGCGCGGACAATCTTAACCTGGTGCAGCAGGAGATCACGACGGCCCTGGAACAGAACCATCGTATTCCAAAGGGGCAGCCCGACGACTTCCAGACGCAGACCTCCACGCAGATCTTGCAGGAGGAGAATCAGGCGACGCAGGCTATCAGTATTCTCTTCGCGGGCATCGCGGCCATCTCGCTCACGGTTGGCGGCGTTGGCATCATGAATATCATGCTCGTCTCAGTAACGGAACGCACCCGCGAGATCGGCATTCGCATCTCGGTGGGGGCACGCCGGCGCGATATTCGCAACCAGTTCTTGATCGAGGCGCTGCTGCTCTGTGTGGCCGGGGGCGTCATCGGCCTGCTGCTGGGTATGTTCGTCGGATGGCTGATGATTAGCGTGATTATATCGGCGCTCACCAGAGGTTTAGCCGGAAGCGTGCAGGTGCCGCTTATCATCTCGCCAACCATCCTGATTCTGCCGTTCGCCGTCTCGGTAGGCATTGGCCTGGTCTTCGGCCTCTATCCGGCGGTTCGCGCCTCGCGCCTCGATCCCATCGTGGCGATCCGCCGCGCCCGATAACTGAGCGGGAGTGCAGAGGGCGGCCGCCCTCTGCCGGGGCTGGGGTGTCCCCAGAAAAAACTCTTTTCTTCTCATGAGCATACTTGTACCGAATAAATGTTGTATAATTCCCCTGAGAGATATTTTCTTCCTTCGTTGTAGCGACTCACCCGTGTTTCCGTTCGCGATCCCATAGCGAGTTGTCACTGTCGATAACAACCTGTCTGGTTCCTCGCCAGTCGCACATCCGAAAGGCAATCGCCTGGACGAAAGGAGGAAGCTGAATGAGCAGTTCAATGCAATCACGGGCGAGTAGCTCTCCACGATCAACAGCGCCTCCAGCACCGCCAGAAACTGCGCCTGTGCAGCCGGCCTCGCTGGAAAGCTTGCTTCGAGAACTGCGCAGCAATGGGGCCGGTCAGAGCTTGCTGGGCGGCGCCGGGCTGGAAAGCGCTCTGGAATCCATCTGGGCGCACCGCCTGCGCTCGCTTCTGACTGTGCTGGGCGTTGTCATCGGTATTACCGCTGTCATCGGGGCCATGACACTGACGCAGGGCGTGGGCGCGTATCTTGATAATCTCATCGCCAGCCAGGGAGCCAATACCGTCTTCGTGCAGCCCGGCGCGGCCAATAGTCGCGGCGTGCGCACCAAACAGGCGTCCCAGACGCTCACAGTACGCGATGTCCAGACATTGAGCCATCTGCCCCATGTAGCGGCGATCAGCCCCTTTGTCGATACAGGTGGGCAGGTCGTCTACGGCAACCAGAACTGGAAGACGCGGGTGCAGGGCGTGAGCACGGACCTGCAAACGATTCAGAGCTGGGATCTGGCCGAGGGCTTCTGGTTCAGCCAGCAGCAGGATGCTGGCGGATCCGCTGTGGCTGTCATCGGAGACACCGTGGCTCAGAATCTCTTCAAGAACGCAGGTATCGATCCGGTGGGGCAGCAGATCCGCATCAACAACGCGCTCTTCCGCGTGGTCGGCGTGCTGGCGCCCAGAGGCGGTCCCCAGGAGGACGATGTCATCTTCGTACCCTACAAAGCAGCGATGGCGCGGCTGACCAATCAGAGCTTCCTGAATGAGATCGATGTACAGGCCGATAGCGAAGGCAACGTTAACCTGGTGCAGCAGGAGGTCACGAGAGCGCTGGAGCAGAACCATCAGATTTCCAGAGGCCAGCCCGACGACTTCCAGACCATCACCTCGGCGCAGATTTTACAGGATGCGAACGAGGCGACGCAGGCCATTACCGTGCTCCTGGTGGGCATCGCGGCTATCTCGCTTACCGTTGGTGGCATTGGCATTATGAATATCATGCTCGTCTCGGTGACGGAGCGCACCCGCGAGATTGGCATTCGCCTGACCGTTGGCGCCAGGAGAAGCGATATCCGCAACCAGTTCTTGATCGAGGCGCTGCTGCTCTGTGTGGCCGGGGGCATCATCGGCCTGCTGCTGGGTGTGCTCGTTGGCTGGCAGGCGACGGGCGCGATAGCGCTGGCGGCATCGGGCGGGCGAGCCAGCGGTATAAATATTCCATTAGTGATTACCGCTGTCACGATCATCCTGCCATTCGCTGTTTCGGTGGGCATCGGCCTGATTTTTGGCATTTATCCGGCGGTACGAGCCGCGCGCCTCGATCCCATTGTAGCATTAGGGCGCACGGCACGGTAAATGGAGAGCGGAGATCGTCAGAGGAGGCCGCCGGACGACTGCGGCCCAGAACGACCGGCGCAGACGACCCTCGTCCAGAACGACCGGCACAGACGACCCTCGTCCAGACGACCGGCGCAGACGACCGGCACAGACGACCGGCGCAGACGACCCTCGTCCAGACGACCGGCGCAGACGACCCTCGTCCAGACGACCGGCGCAGACGACCCTCGTCCAGACGATCGGCGCAGACGACCCTCGTCCAGACGACCGCAAGGGTCGTCTCTACATTACATATGCGCCCGTTGCCCAAAAATGTAGAGACGACCCTTGCGGTCGTCTTTCATCTGTCCCCCATCTTTACGCGGTTTTCCCTCAAAACCTGGATATCGGTATTTCAGGCTGGCGCATTCTCCGGCGTTTTATCGGGCGAGGCGAAGATGCCCATCTGCGCCTGCCGCATCATGGCTTCTAAGAACGGATCTTCCGCCTCAGGCGCAGGCTGGTGATTCTCGTATACATACTGCTGTGCCGGGGCCTGATCCTCGTAGATGTAAGCTGACTCGAGCTGCGGATCCGGTCCGGCGGGTGTCATCACCTGGCCGTAGCCGTTGGGCGGCGGAGCGCCCATCGTCATTTGCTGGCTGTAGCCGTTGGACGGCGCTGCGGCTGACATCATCTGCTGGCTGTAGCCGTTGGATGGCGCGGCATTGGTCTGCATAGGGATCGTCAGATACGCATCGGGCTGTACCGCTGCCTCCTGCGGCAGCACAGGTGCCATCGTATTGTTATACATGGGAGCCGCCTGCGTCATTGTGCTGTTCGCAATGGCCGCCTGGATAGCCTGCTGGTCGATGGGCTGGCTATTATGCAGCATAAATTGCGCCTCCCACGCGCTCTGATCTACCCATCCACCTTGCATAACCGGCTGCGGAGTCATCATCTGTGGAGCGCCGGCGAACCAGGGCGTGTTCGCGCCGGGATTGTTTCGTCTTCTGCGCATCCACAGCCAGACCAGTGCCACGATCAATAAGAGGAACGCGCTGCCGCCGGTAATCGGCACGAGCATCGCCATTGTGTCATCCGTCTTCGTGGATGATCCCGTCGATGCAGTCGCAGGCATGGCCGCCGATGTTGCACCGTCTGTGGTCGGTGTTGTAGTATCCGTTACCGAAGGCGTGGCAGACAGATCCTGCGCTGGCGTCGCTATAACCGTCGGGAATATCGCGCCCTGCGTTGGCGCCGGGGCTGG
>DATGLE010000134.1:0-6504 GCA_035294325.1 Ktedonobacteraceae bacterium
GCCTGCGCCAGAAGCTAGAGCCTGATCCAGCGCACCCGCGCTATCTCCTCACCGAGCCGGGCGTCGGCTACCGCTTCGTTGTGTCCGAAGGCGCAGGGGCACCGCAGATCCGGCTTGATCGTTCTCGCCCGGAGAGTTGAAAGAGGCCAGATCCTTGAGAAAACACAGTTTGCCCGCCTGGACACAGCAGGCCAGCGACTGAAAAGAGAGGAACATCAAGCCGCTCCAGCGGGACGTACAGCAGCCAGAAGCCGAAGAAAACGGTGTCAACTCCTCCTTCACTGCTTCTCGACTCCGTAGATCACACGCTTCCCGCGCAGGAACGATGCCACGGCTCCTATGAGGCACAGCGCCGCCGAGATATAGAATACCGCGTGCAGGCTATCCATGAACGGCGTAGAGATCAGGTTCGGGAAAAACTCTTTGCTGAGCAGTACTGCCCGATGAGCGGGTGAGATGGCATGCAGCACCGGTGGAGGAATCAACGCCCCAATCGGGTTATATCCAAGAAATGCCCCGAAGAGCGCAGCCGTCGGAGGTAAATGCGCAATGGCGAGAGCTGTTTTGCCGGGAACGCCATTGGCGATCAGTCCTGTCGAGAGGGTTGAAGGCAGCGTTGCGGCCAGACCCGCCGTGACGATACTGAAAAACAAGCCGATACTGACCAGCATGGCGCTATTCTGGAAGGTGGCACGCATGCCGGAGGAGACGCCGCGTGTCTCCGGGGGAACGCTGCTCATGATCGAGCTGGTGTTCGGGGAGGCAAACAGGCCGGAACCACAGCCCAGTATGAAGATCAGTACGGCAAAGATGGGATAGTTGAAGTTGGCCGGCAGCAAGGTCAGCCCCAGGAAGCCGCAGACCTGGATTAGCATGCCAGTCGTCGAGAAAGGACGGGCGCCGAAGCGGTCCGAGAGATAGCCACTGACCGGCCCCATCAAAATGAAGCCCAGCAGCAGGGGCGTCATGAAGATGCCTGCCCACAGGGGCGTCTCTTCAAAATTATAGCCGTGCAATGGCAGCCAGATCCCTTGCAGCCAGATAATCAGCATAAATTGCAGGCCGCCGCGCCCAAGAGCGGAGAGAAAGGCGGCGATATTTCCGGCGGCAAACATACGAATCTTGAAAAGATCGAGCCGAAACATCGGATCGTCGACATGCAGTTCGATCCAGACGAAGGCTGCCAGAAGCACAATGCCCAGAAGAATAGCGCCGATGACCAGGGGATTTCCCCAGCCCATCGGGGAGCCTCCGTATGGCTCAATACCGTAGGTGATGCCCAGTAGCAAGATCGTGAGGCCCAGCGCGAAGGTCACATTGCCCGGCCAGTCAATCTTTTGATGCTCACGGATGGTCGCCGTCTCGCGCAACATCGTGTAGGCCCAGATGGTTCCGGCAATGCCAACCGGCACACTGACGAGGAAGACGAGACGCCAGTTAATGGCAGCCAGAATACCGCCGACAATCAAGCCAATGAACGACCCGGCTATGCCTGCAATCTGATTAATGCCGAGTGCGCGTCCCCGTTGATGCGGTGGAAAGGCGTCGGTCAGGATTGCCGCGCTATTGGAGAGGAGAAATCCCGAGCCAATGCCTTGAATAATGCGGAAGACGATCAGTTCGATGGCCCCCGTATTGCCTGTACCTGGCGTAAGGGCCAGCAGTGTGCTGCCAACGGCGAAGATGAGAAAACCGAGGTTATACAGGCGCACCCGGCCAAACATGTCGGAGATGCGGCCAAACGTTACCAGCAGCGTTGCTGTCACCACCATATAGCCGAGCAGCAGCCAGAGAAAGTAGCCAGTTTCGCCCGGAGCCAGCGGGTCAACGCCGATGCCCTTGAAGATAGCGGGAAGGGCGATGAGCACGATGCTGGCGTCAATGGTTGCCATCAAGGCGCCCATCGTTGTGTTTGTAAGGGCAATCCATTTGTAATGAGGCCCGACTGGCCGGCGACGGCGGTCCCGCGAAGGTTGTACGTGTTCCCGGGTGAGTATTTCTGTCATGTTCGTCCTTATCTATCGCTGATTAGATCAACCGGGCCAGGCGTTCCAGCAGCGGGAGGGCAGCGATAAGCTTCTGTTGCTCTTCGGCGGTGAAGTGATCGGCCAGGGCTTGAGCAAGTCGCTCCTCCTTCTGGCGCCGTGCGCCATGAATGATCTGACTTCCTGCCCCGGTCAGCGCGATGATGAGGCGACGCCCATCGGTCGGATCCGGCGTGCGTGAGATCAGTCCAAGTGCTTCTAATGAGATAAGGATGGATCCCATTGACTGGGGGCTGATACGCTCTCTTGCCGCCAGCGCTCCCGGGGTTGCCGGACCTTCCCGCTCGATTAAGCTCAACACTGATGCCTGCGAGAGCGTCATTTCGCCGCCAATGCCGGTCTGCCTCAGCCGGCGGGATAAGCGGCCAAGCACCGCGCGCAGGTCGCTGGCAGCGCGCGTTACTTCGAGCGGTAGTGTCTCCATGCGGTTCTCCTTCCATTTATTTATTAAGTATACACTTATAAGTTTCTCCTTAGCAAGTCTGATCTTCCCTGACCAGGCCTCATTTAATGCTCCCCACCCCCCGCCCGAAAGGAAGAGTTTGGGCGGGGACACCCCGCGCCCCACAAGGGGGCGGCCGCCCCCTTGACTCCCGCTTCTGGCGAGCATTACATAGCCCTGTTCCCTGAGAGAGCGGAGCATGAGAGAGTACATGTGCAAGAGGCTTTACACCCACCGCTCCCCTAAAATCTTCCCGCAGGTCTCAAGCATCTGCCGATCAGCTTCGCGAAAGGCATTTACATGGTCGCTCTCCACATCGAGCGTTCCTATCACTTTGCCCGTGCCCGGTTGCATAATCGGGACGATGGTTTCCGATCCCGTGCTTGAGAACGCGGTGAGATAGCGTGGATCACTGGCTACATCATTCGATACTACTATCTTTTTGTCCGCGATTGCGACGCTGCTCAATCCTCTGGTGAGAGGGAAATTGGGATAGGCCGGCGCCCCTGGCCCGCTCCAGGCAATATTACGTACCTCTGTCTCCGTCACATCATACAGACCAACCCAGCGGTAATTTCCGGCCTGGCGGATCGCGGCGCATATATCTTTTGCTTTTGTGGCCCGGCCGGCGCTCCCGCCGAGAATGGTTTGCAGGGTGTTCAGGAGGTCATCCATCGGGGTATCTCCTTTCATAAATCCGCTAATTCTCTTCCTGTCTCCAGCACTGCCTCGATCAGATGATCAATGTCGGCGCGTGTGGCGCGATAATTGACGATGCATGCCCGCAGCACAAAGCGCGCACCGAGCGTCGTCCCCGCCAGAAACGCCCTGCCGCTCAGTTGCACCCGTTCCAGCAGCCGCCTGTTCAGCGCGTTCAGCCGCTCCTCATCGCCGTGCAGGTGTGCCGGCGCATAGCGAAAACAGACAATGCTCAGGCTTTGCGGCGCGGCCAGTTCCAGATCAGGGCTGTCCTCCACGCGGCGTGCCAGATGCCGTGCCAGCGCGATGTCGTGCTCAATGGCCCGCGTGTAGCCGACCAGCCCATAATACTTCAGCGACATCCAGACCTTCAACGCCCGAAACCCGCGCGTCTGCTGAAAGCCATACTCGCTGAACCACGGCGGTCCTTGCACGCCCCGCGCATCCCCCTCGATGCGCAGATATTCCGGCACCAGGCTGAACGTATCGCGCAGATCCTGGCCGCTGCGCACCAGCACCAGCCCTGCCTCGTAGGGAATCGACAGCCACTTATGGGGATCCAGCGCCAGGCTATCGGCCAGCGCCAGCGGCGCCAGCGCCCCTTTGTATTCCTCTGTCAGTGCGGCCACCGCCCCATACGCCCCATCTACATGCAGCCAGAGCTTATACCGCCGACACAGCGCCGCAATCTCCTGCAACGGATCAATCGCGCCGGTATTTACCGTCCCGGCGCTCGCCACCACCGCAATCGGGCGCTGCCCTGCCGCCAGATCAGCTTGAATCGCCGTCTCCAGTGCCTCAACCCGTATGCGATAGGCTGCATCAACCGGAATGGTCCGCAGATTGGCCGCGCCAATGCCCAGCAGCTCAACCGCCTTCTGGATGCAGCTATGCCCCTGCTCGCTGCGATATACCACCAGGCGCGGCCCGCCCTGCTGCAAGCCCCCGGCGCGCACATCGTGCCCGGCTCTGGTGTGGCGAGCCGCCGCCAGCGCGGTCAGCGTCGCCATCGAACCACCGCTGACCAGCAGCCCCATCGCCTCCTCCGGGAAATCAAACAGTTGTTTGAACCAGCCGATCACCTCTCGCTCCAGATAGACTGCCGCGTGATTGCCGCCAGCGCAGCTCGGGTTCATCGCCGCCGCCAGCGCCTCGGCAAAGATGCCGATTGTCGTCGGGGGTGAGTTCACCCAGGCATAAAAGCGCGGATGCCCGTTGCCGAACGGATACGGCGCCACCTGGCGGGCAAACTCGGCCAGCAGCGCGTCGGCCTCCTGGCCCTCCTGCGGCGCGGGCGTGCGGAGCAGCGCGTCCGCCTGCTCCGCTGGATAGGGCTGCCACACCTGGCGCTGCGGAAGCTGCGTCAGATGTGCGGCAATCAGATCAACCACCTGATAGCCCACGCGCCTGATCTCCCCGGCGGACCACTCCCAGCCCAGCACCAGCGGATCGTCATCTGCAACATCGGTCATAGCAGTTCACTCCTCTGTTCATGTTTCAGATTGCCTGTCAGATGAGAAGTGGCGGCGAACGGCGTGCCGGACACATCCATCGCCAGGTAATAAATGAGCGGCTCCTGGCCTGGATTGGCGAAGCCATGCTTGCAGTCGCCGGCGTAGTAGATGCTATCACCCTCAGCGAGCGTGTAAGCTGCGCCGTCCAGCGTCAAGAGCAAGACGCCGCGCTCTACCGCGATATACTCGCGCGAGCCAGGCGCATGCGGCGAGAAGACGCCCGCATCCACCCCGGCAGGAATGGTCGTCCGCATAAACTCGAATTCAATGCCAGGCAACACTGGCGACAGGATGCGCCGCTCCCAGCCGGAGGGATCGCGGGTCACTTCCTGGTCCTGCGCCCTCAGCAGCACCACCCGCGCGCTCTGCTCATCCTCCAGCAGTCGCGCAATACTGGTCCCCAGACCGGTAGCAATGTGATCGAGCAGCAGGACAGTGGGAACCCTTTCCCCGCGTTCCACCGCGGAAAGCATGCTGCTGCTGATGCCAGCGCGCCTGGCTAATTCCTGTAAAGACTGGCGGCGCCGCAGGCGTTCGAGCCGGATGCGCTCGCCCAGCCCGACCATATCCAGCCCGTTCGTCCGTCTGGCAGCAGGTTTCATCGCACTCCTCCATTCTCTATAGTGGTAGATTTCCATTATAGTGTATAAGCGACGAGGAAACAAGGAGGCTTCAGAGCAAATCTCTTCCAGGTTTTTCAAGAGCCTGTCACAAAAGTTCCTCCTCAACCGACTCCAGTATGAGTCTCTTCCACAGAGAACTCATGTCGCCATAGAAACGATTTCATGCGATAAAAGTATCACATTCATAAGAAAGAGGGAGAGCATATATGGCAGAAAGCAATGTTCAAGCAACCCGAAAAGGTGTATTCAGCAGGCACCCGCTGATAGCCCGCTGGATCGGCATGTGGAATCCGTATGTTCTGGCTCACCCCATCACCAGGCGCCTGCTGCGGTTCGCGGTCCTCAAACATACCGGGCGCCGCTCCGGGCGGGTTTACGCTACACCGGTCAGCGCCCGGCCAACGGCTACCGGCTTCGTGGTCCCGCTGACCTTTGGGGAAAAAGCCGCATGGTACCGTAACGTGCTGGCCGCCAACGGATGTGTGATAGAGTGGAAAGGCGTTGAATATCGGCTGATTGATCCACAGATGGTGAGTTCGGCAGAGGCCCTCCCGGCCTACCATCCTGTTGAGCGCCTGATACTGCCGTTGCTTGGGATCAAGCAGTATGTACAATTCCGCTACGCTCCGGTTGACGGGGAGGATTCTCATCCTGAAACGGCTTTGCCCGGGCATGCGCTCAGGCGATAACAGGCCAGGTACCAGAGGCTACATTTTCCCTGGAGGAAACCTATGGCAGTCGAAGACAACAAGAAAAACGATGAAGCAGCAATCCAGGAATTAATAGATAATGGAATCAGGGCGGTTCGTGAAAAGAATATCGAAGGCGTCATGTCTCTCTACGCGCGGGAGGTTGTGACGTTCGATATCGTGCCCCCGCTGCAATACCTGGGAGCAGACGCACTCAGGAAGCTCTGGGAACAGGTCTTCTCTGTCTATCAAGGCCCGATTGACTATGAAGTTCACGACCTCAACATCACGGTTAGCGATGACGTGGCATTCACCCACAGCCTCAACCGGATCAGCGGGGCGATGAACAACGGGCAGAAGACCGATCTCTGGCTGCGCTGGACCGCCTGCCTCCGTAAGATCAACGACAGGTGGCTGATCGTGCACCATCACAACTCGGTGCCCGCCGAGTTGCAGACCGGCAAAGCGGCGCTGGACCTCAAGCCATAGCAA
>DATGLE010000135.1:0-30295 GCA_035294325.1 Ktedonobacteraceae bacterium
GCCTGTACCAGCCGGTGCAGCGAGAGCGTCTTGCTACCGGTATGTCGCTGTACCAGCGAGAAGGTGCGCAGCGTTTCGATGGCGGAGTCGAAGGCGGAGGGATCGCGGGCGAGCGGGGCCAGCAGGGTGCCGAGGGCGGGCGCGCCATCCAGAATCATCTCTTCGGGAATAGCGTCGGCTTGCAAGAAGGCGCACAGCCGCAGCAGGTCAGCGGCCAGGGCAGACTGCGCCTCAACGCGCTCGATCATCAGTGACAGCGTGGCCGCCACCGAGGCTGGATGATCGACGGCGCTGCCGCGCAGCATCAGCAGCGTAGTGCTCTTGGATTGATATATATCAATATAGTCGGCCAGGCTACAGGCGGTCTCTTCGATATAAGCGCCGGCCTGATCGAGAGCCAGAGGCAGGCCATCGAGCAGCCGCGCGATCTCTACTGCCCTGTCGCAGTCGGCAGCCGAAGCGTCCTCCAGGCTGGCCTCGGCGGCGAGATATTTAGCGCGGCGCAGTAAAAAGAGCGCCGCCTCCCGCTCCTCCATTTTCTGCATCTCCAGGCTCTGAGCCAGCATCCCGGTAGCCTGTCCACGCATTGTCAGCAGCACATGACCTGCATGATGTACAGGCACAATCGTACTGACGAGGCTCAGGTCCTCAATGTTGTCCAGGATGAGCAGCCAGTCGCGGTGGGTTCTGAGCCAGGTTTTGACGGCCTCCACGATGCGCTGCGACTCGTGCTGCTCCCGTTCGGGCAGTCCCAGCAGATCGGCCAGGGCCAGCAGATCGGCCAGCAGCATATCGCGGGTCTCGGCACGCAGCCAGAGCACGGCCTGGTACTCCTGGGCATAGCGATAGCAGTATTCGATGGCGGTCTGGGTCTTGCCGATGCCGGCCAGCCCGCAGAGTGCTTGCGGAAGCCTGAAGTGCTGCTGCCCCACATGCAGGCGCTCATGCAGGCGCTGGAGCATCTGCTCGCGTCCGGTGAAGAAGGGATTATGCGCAAAGGGCACCGACCAGACAGCAGGCGCGGGAAGATCCGTGGCCGTCAGTGGTTGCGCGGTGGGCGCTGCATCGTCCGTGCCGCCCGGCGCCAGCCCCAGCTCCTCGGCGCTCTGACCGAACAGCTCACATAAGCGGCGCCGATAGAAGGGGCCAGGAGCGTTGAGGCCGCGTTCCCAGCGGCTGATGGTAGTGGGCGTGATCTTGAGCAGATCGGCCAGGTCCTGCTGAGACCAGCGCCGGCGCTCACGCGCGGCCTTCAAGCGCCAGTTCGGGCGCAAGGGGGGAAGCGGTCGATGAAGTCGGGAGGATCGAGGCATACCGTGCTTTCGCAGTGGAGTGATCCCACTGGTCCTTTCTTCAAGAATTAGGTTAAGGAAAATAGCAGGGTTCCTGGGGATAGTCCCAGTCCGTTCATACTATGTGTTGGAGGCCATTCTCCTGCGCGAAGACCAGTGAGAAAGGGAGATTCCTCCTGCCACGTTGTCCTCGCGCTGGTATTCTGAAGATAAAGGGTCCTTGAGTGAATGGGAATACATACCGCTTGCCTATCGTATACCATGCTGGCGAGCGCGCTGTCAATAAAAAGGTACTTACGGATTATACCTGTTGATAAGGGAGAGACCTGAAGCCCATAAGCGAATCAAATCTCCACGCTTACTTGTTGCAGGTATGGCTTGAAGGGCGCCGCAGGCCGCTGGTTTCATGAAACCGTTGACTTTTACTGGCCTTCTACAAGAAGCGAGCGAGCAACAGCGACAAGTTGTCGCAAAAGTTCTCGCTCGGAGGCGAGCGCCGGTTGTCCGTTCAGCATTTTCCTATAGTCTTTAAGATAACGCAGGCTCGTTCTGAGCTTCGCCGTGCGAATACGCTGTTCCTTCTGTTCATTGATTGCAAGGTCTGGAGCTGCCAGGGCCGGCGCTGAGGAAGAGGGCACCCCTGGCTGTGGCGAAGCAGTGGAGGCGCGCTGATTCTGCCGGGGTGTGTGGTCGGCGGAGAGCGTCATATGATCTTCCGGGACCGATTGGGGGAGCGACACCTGGCTGCGTTGTTTCAGTTCAGCTATATAGGCGGGCAGATCCTCGGTAGTCAGCGTGCGCTTGAGCAATTGCTCGATGATGGGTGCACGCTCCTGCGGATCTTCGATTTCCAGCAGATAGATGACTGCACGCAGACTATCGCTTTTTTCCCTGACGAATGCCTGGATGTCTTCTGGCGCCCGGGCGAGGCGCAGGCGGTTTCTGACGTAGCCGCGATCCTTTTTCACAGCTTCGGCGACCTCCATCTGCGTCAGGCCGAGCTGATCGATCATCAATTGGAAAAGCCGTCCCTCCTCCAGAGGCGAGAGGTCTTCGCGCTGGATATTTTCTGTCGCGGCCAGCGCTGCCATCTCTTGCTCGGACCAATCGTGTATGATGACCGGCAGGCTGCTCAGGCCGGCGAGACGTGCGGCTTCTCGCCGGCGATGGCCCGCCGTAAGTTGATACGCTCCTGGCTGTTGAGGGTGAGGTCGTGCGACGAGTACGCCCTGAAAGCCCTGGCTGGCAATGGTCTCTGACAGCTGTCGCAGGCTCTCCTCGGCCATTGTAGTACGCGGCTGGTAGGGATTATCAAACAACAGATCGATGGGGATCTGCTGCGGCAGTTGTTCGTGAATAACTCGCTGCTCCTCTTCCTGAACGCCCATAGCGAAGACGCTGGCAGCCAGGTTATGCGAGGTAGCCACCTTGAGATAGTCAACATCCAGTGTGTTTTTTCGGCCTTTTGCCGACATAGTTCCCTCCTTCGCTCTCAAGAGTTCGCGAGCAATCTATCTATCTCAGTGTACCCGAAAAGGCGCTGCCCAACGTAATATTTTGTCGCTTTTTTTGCGGCAAATCTTTGCCATGACCCCACATCACCCGGCGCTGTTCGGCTTGATCGGCCTCGTCAGGGGCCTGATAGCCAGTCAGGTGATTCTAAGGAATTAGCTAATGCCGTGCGCCAGTTTTCCTGACGGCTCACCGCTGCGCGGTTCGCCGGGGAAGAGTCTGCGGGCGGCATGCCTGCGGCACGCCGCCCGCAGACTCTTCCCCGGGTGCGCCGCAGGCGCACCCAGACATGCACATAGCGTTAGCTAGCCGCTGTAGGCCCGCGATTGCAGATATCTGCCCACCAGAGTCAGTGCCAGGGGTAGACCTCCCACTGCCTGCACCAGCGCCTTTGCCACATCAGCCTCATTAAGCGCGATATCGGGAGCCAGGCGGGCCAGCAGTTGCAGGCTCTCCTCCAGACTGAGCGAGTGCATCACCATTGCACCGGAGTCGGCGAAATCAAGCGCCAGCGCCGGGATGCGTGTGGTCAGCAGGTAGGCACAGTTGGGGCCGCCAACCTTGAGGGCGTGGGCCTGTGCGCTGCTCCAGGCTCCGTCGATGACCAGCAGCATGCGACGCTTACCAATGGCGGCGCGGATAGCCCCGGCGCGTTCCTCGATGCCCGGCGAGGTGATTCCAAGCAGCGCGCACCAGCGGCGCAGTTGCCCCGACACGCCAGGCCCGGTTCCCAGGTTTGCCCACAGTATTCCATCACAAAAATGCTGCTGGATGCCGGGATCACGCACGAACTCCACCGCCAGAGCTGTCTTGCCAACTCCGGGCAGGCCGCTGAGCGCCGCGCAGCGCTCGCCTTTTTCTGTACAGAGGCGCTCCTTGAGCCTGTGCAGCAGTTCATCTCTGCCTACGAGTCCGACACTGGCGGCCAGTGGCGACGGGATGAGCGGATCATAGAGGCGAGAAGCTGAGGGAGCGCGCATGCCTTTCCGCGCTGTCAACACGACTTCAAAAGCGGCCTGTGCTATTTCATCCTCGTCTTCCTGACATAGCCCCAGATCCTGCGCTGGCAGTCCAAAGAAATTGCAGAGTTTCTGTCGAAAGAAGGCACTGGGGCAAGCAACTCCACGCTCCCAGCGTCCAACGGTCTTGGGATCGGCTACCCCGATCTGTTCTGCCACGTACTCTCGTGACCACCCGCGCCGCTCGCGTTCTCTTTTCAATCGCACATTCGGCAGCCTGCGGGCTGTTCCTGCCAAAGCTGGCCTCCTTTCTCCCTTGCTAAAGTAGGATTATGATGGTGCCAGAAAATAGCTGTATAAGAAACGCTTCTACTAACCATGACGGCCAGAGCGGCACGATGATGACAACCTCTGGAGGTCCTATGTAGCCCCGGTTCCGCATCAGCCCCATATTAGCCCCCTGGAAGACGTTCTACAGGAGCTTATCTTCCTCGCATACTCTGAGTATGTCAGGTTCTCAGCCCCCTTCCCCTCCGGCCAGCGCCACAGGCGCGAGCAAGAGCCGGCGCCGGGAACCTGATACATTCTCTGAGACAGGATCAGCGCACGTAAATATAGTTCTGCCCGGCCTGGAAAGCCTGCGAAGATGGACTCGGGCCGAAATATGCAGCGAACGCGAGAGGTGTTGAGATGAAAGAATATGCACGAGCCTATCAGCCAATCAATGCTTATGGAGTCATAGGAAATTGTCATACAGCACTGCTAGTCGCCCCTGACGGATCCGTGGATTGGGGATGTTTGCCGGATTTCGACAGCCCGGCTCTCTTCTGTCGCTTGCTAGATGCGGAACGTGGAGGATACTTCCAGATAGCCCCAACCGATAAGACGATCAGTTCATCACAACGCTACCTGCGCGACAGCAATGTGCTGCAAACGACCTTTACCGATGCTATGGGCAGCGTTGTGCTGACCGATTTCATGCCGGTTGCCGTGCTGAACGCCTGGCTCTTTGGCCCTATGGACGATAGCGCCTGGACTCAGCACAATGACGCGTGCCACTGCCTGGTACGCATGGTGCAGTGTACGCAGGGAGAGATGGCCCTGACTGTGACCTGTAAAGTCACTCCGCATTACGCTGCCTCTCCGGGCAAAATATTCCTGGCACCCGATCATATGGGAGCGGTGATCACCGATGGGCAGCAGCACGTTGCCCTGGCGATTATAGGATCGCACCTTTTGCCTTCGTTCACGCTGTGTATCCTGGACGAGAAGCAAGAGACCTCGCCGGCCCTCAGCGTGCAGGTCACGCTGCATGAGGGGGAGCGACTGGTCTTCGCGGTTGGCGCGGGTGCCGACTTCCAGGAAGCGCGCAGGCTGGTCATGCAGGAGTTGCCGGGGCGCAATTTCTACGCCGAACTGGCGCATACGCTGCGCTGCTGGCGCCACTGGATTGCGGGATGTACATACCAGGGCGAATATAGCGAATGGGTGCGGCGGAGCGCACTTACCCTCAAGATGTTGTTCTACGCTCCTACAGGCGCATTTGTGGCCGCGCCAACAACATCCCTGCCGGAGCAGGTTGCGGGAACACGCAACTGGGATTATCGCTACACCCGGCTGCGCAATGCTGTTCTGGCGCTCAATGCGCTCGATGCGCTGGGTCTCACCCAGGAGACGCACGCGTTCATGGGCTGGCTCCTGCAACGTTGCTATGAGGACGGCGAAGATCTCCAGGCAATGTATGGCATTCGTGGAGAGCGCGACCTGCTTGAGTGTGAACTCGTCCACCTGAGCGGCTACCGCGATTCTTATCCGGTGCGCATCGGCAGCAAAGCAGCTATTCAGAAGCAACTCCACATTTTTGGAGAAATAGTAGAGATTATCTATATTTACTGGTACAGGCATTCTCACAAGAGTAACGGGCGCAGCATCGATGATGATATGCTGCAAGGACCCCTCTGGAGCCTTCTCTATACGCTGGTTGAGTATGTGTGCGTTCACTGGCGAGAGCGCGATAGCGGAATCTGGGAGATGAGCGTGGGGACAGGCCATTTTGTGTACTCAAAGGTCATGTGCTGGGTGGCGCTGGATCGTGGTATTCGCCTGGCCCAACTCTATCACCCGGAACTGGATATAACGCACTGGCGCCTGGAATATTCTCGAATACGCCAGGATATTCTTTCGCGTGGCTACGACATCGAATTACAGGCATTTACACAGACCTATGACAACGACGAACTGGATGCCTCCAATCTCCTGCTGCCCCTGCTGGGCTTCATCGATCCCGATGATCCACGCATGCTCTCAACCATCGAGCGCATCATGCAAGGGCTGTCCGACGAGCAGGGCTTGATCTATCGCTATCGCTGTGAAGATGGACTGGCCGGCGGCGAAGGCGTCTTTCTCCCCTGTACGTTCTGGCTCATCGATAATCTGATCATGCAAGGACGCGTGACGGAGGCCAGGTCACTGTTCGAGCGCGTACTCACCTGTGCCGGGCCACTGGGACTGTTCTCTGAGGAGGCTGAAGCTGGTACCGGGGCAGCGCTTGGCAACTATCCACAGGCGCTGACGCATATCGCCCTGATCAATACTGCCGTGAACTTGCAGCGGGCTGAACTGCACCTGGCTCGCTCCAGATCAGCCTGATACTGAGCGTCCTGATAATGAGCGTTGGTGAGTGCCTGGCGGAGATCTGGCCTTTCCAGATCATGCTGAGAATCTGGAGCTATGTCAATCAAGGAGGATTTCGACATTATGCATAAGCTGGAAGTTTGCGCTCTGTCAAAGCGCTTCGGCGATAGGGTTGCCGTGGACCAGGTGAGCTTCTACGTTGATGATGGCGAACTGTTCGTCCTGCTCGGTCCATCGGGCAGTGGCAAGACGACGCTTATGCGGATGCTCTGCGGCCTGGAGACGCCAGATGCGGGGCAGATATTGATCGATGGATGTGATATCACAAAGTGGCCTGCCGGGCAGCGTAACATAGGCGCCATCCTGCAAGGCAACTATGGTCTCTACCCCCTCAAGGATGTCTATGAGAATATCGCCTTTGGCCTCCGCTGCCGGGGTGTTGAGCCTTCCGGCATCGAGATGCACGTCGTTGCTACCGCTCATATGCTTGGCATCAGTCACCTGCTCAGGCGCAGGATCGACAGGCTCTCCGATGGAGAACGCCAGCGTGTCGCTCTGGCGCGTATGCAGGTCAGAGACGTGGCCCTCGCTCTCTTCGATGAGCCGCTGCTGCACCTCGATGCCTCTTCACGACATCAAGCGCGGCAGGAGATCCTCATGATGCATCGCCTCGCGCACAGGACCTGTATCTATGTCACCCACGATCAGGTCGAAGGTTTCTCCATCGCGCATCGCGTCGGTGTGCTTGCCCAGGGGCGACTCCAGCAGGTCGGCACGCCTCACGAACTGCTATATCAGCCTGCCAATACGTTCGTTGCTCGCTTTGTCGGCACTCCACCTATGAATCTGATCTATGGTTATCCGCAGAGCATACTACAACATCGCCAGCTGGGGTACAGAATTCTGGCTGGCGGCCTCTGTTTGTACTTACCCGACCGCTGGACCAGAGTGCTCCAGACCTGGAAGATGGAGAGGGTGCTGGTAGGTATTCATCCCGATGCGATTGTGCCCGAGTGGATGTGGGATAGCCGCGATAAACGGCCGTGTCAACCCATGCGGGCCAGGGTGATCGCGCTTGATCGGCGGGCGCGGGGCGCTGTTGCGACGCTCCGGCTGGGAGGAAAGTGTGAGTTGCTGTCGATCTTTTCCGCCCCCATGCCGCAGGTAGGGCAGGAGATTACTGTTGACATAGATGCCGAACAGATCTGCCTGTTTCAACCTGAGACGGGCGAGCGCCTCATCCCTGATGAAGAATAGAGCAGTGAGGCATCCGGGCTTCTGCCATTCTTATAGCCCGAAGATAAGTCATACAGCAGCTTGTAGAGATACCGCAGGTGGAACGAGATACCAGGCATGCGCGCTCCGTATAGGGCGGAACAGGTGCCAGGCGCGACGCGTGCCACACGATCACAATGAACGCGGCGCGCTCGATCCTCGGACCAGCAACTGTCCTTTCAGGATTACCTGGCGCGTGGGACGATGGGGATGGGCAACGCGCTGGAGAAGCAGTTCTGCCGCTGTCTTGCCAATCTCATCGGTTGGTTGTGCAATGAGGGTAATGGGAGGTTGGACGAACGAGGCCCAGGTAGTTTCATCAAAGCTAACCAGGGCAATGTCGTCGGGAATAATGAGCTGGCGCTCGCGAATAGCCTGCAATACGCCCGCTGCGATGAGGCTGTTTGTAGTAAAAATTGCGTCGGGGGGAGGGGCTGCGTCGAGCATTCTCATGGCGGCCACATATGCCGCCTCAATTTTCGGCTGGATGAATTTCATCAATTCCGGCACCGGCGATAGTCCGTATTCCTTGAGCGCCTTTTCGTACCCTTGCCGCCTTTCTGGCCCGGTAGTACTCATTTCACCACAGAGAGCAGCAATACGCCGATAGCCATTCTCAATGAGATGTCTGGTGAGGCGATAGCCCGCATCGACGTTATCAAGTAACACGGCATCAACGTCGCCGTGGGGAATGGAACGATCTATAATCACAATGGGGAAGCCAAAGTGGGCAGTGGAGAAGCTGGCAACCGTCTGGCGCGTTGGCGAGAAAATTGCACCGGCCACATTTTCGTCGCGCAGCAAATTGAGATACATCGTTTCCTTCTCAGGATTCTCGTCGGTATTGCAGAGAAAGGTGCTGAAACCTTGCTCATAGGCCGTATCCTCAACCGCCCGGCTGATTGAAGTAAAGAACGGGTTGCGAATATCGGATACAATCAGGCCAATGGTACTGGATTGTTGCGAACGCAGGCTGCGCGCTACCAGGTTCGGGCGATATCCTAATCGCTCCACCGTTGCCATCACACGCTCACGCACTGCCGGGCGCACATGCACCCCGTTCGAGAGCACGCGGGACACCGTGGCCGTTGATACCCCGGCGGCTTCGGCGACATCTTTGATACTGACCATACTTCCTCCTCGGCGATGTAAACGATTTACTTATTTATTATAGCATATCCAGATGTTTATGTAAGTGCTTCGCTGCGTCACCAGAGCATATGCATAGCGGGAAGGTAGAGTTTATCCTTCCAGCAGCTTACCGTCGCCCTTCCTCTTTGTTCACATTTAAGGAATTCGCAGGTTCCCCCTTCACCCGGCGCTCCCATCTGCAAACGATTTCAAAATTTTTGTGCTATCATTGCCTGCGATGTATGCGATGCCAGTAATCGTGGGTGGGCCGATTCGATGTATGAGATCGAACAGAGTAGATACAGCATAGGGGGTATGCCCGTAAAGGCGCTCTATAAGGCATTCTATCAGTACTCGTCCCATTTTAGATATCCGCCGCGACACAAAAATTGAAGCCAGCATGGCGATGAGAAAAATTCGTTCCCAAAAAGACTTGACAAATATTTTGTAATCGATTACAATACGTATAGAGATGAGGATGGTGAGGGTTGCATGACAGGCGAACCATAAAGAAGCGGCGCATCGGAGATGGATGCGTTCTCCACGAGAGTAACCGTAGAGTTTTTGTACAGCGTTCTCTGTTGAACCCCTGGAGGCAATGAGGCACTATGATTACCATTGATGAGCGTCTTATCCGCTTGCAATCCTCTGCCGTCGATAAGCAGCAGTCCATCGCCCAGGTAGGGCAGCTTCTGGTAGACAGTGGGTACATCGATGCCGGTTATATCGCGAGCATGCTTGAACGTGAAAAAGTCGCCAACACCTATCTTGGCAACGGTATTTCAATTCCACACGGACTCCCCGGAGATCGCCATCTCATCAAGCAGACAGGCATTGCAGTGGTGCAGGTGCCAGGTGGTGTGACCTGGAATCCCGGCGAAACTGTGCGTCTCGTTGTCGGGATCGCTGCTAAATCAGACGAGCATATTGAGGTGTTGCGACGGCTGACACGCGTACTGGGCGACCAGGAGCAGGTAGCTCGCCTGTCTCAGACCACCGATCCACGCGACATCATCGAAGCTCTGACGGGAGAGCGGCCCGTCGCGCCCTCCAGTAGTGGTGATACGGCTGATTACACCAGCTTCTTCGATGCGGTAATCCTGAATAAGACCGGGCTGCATGCACGCCCCGCCGCCACGTTCGTAGATCTGGCAAAGCGCTTTCAGTCCAGTATCAAGGTGCGCCACGGTGATGCTGTTGCCGATGGCAAAAGTCTTCTCTCCCTCCTCCAACTGGGCGTTGAGCACGGCGCCAGAGTACGCGTCTCGGCTCAGGGAGCCGATGCCGCGGCTGCCCTGGATGCTCTACAGTCCGCGATTGCCGTCGGGCTTGGAGATGAGCCGGAAGAAGAGCTTCCCCCGGCGCCATCAAACGCCTCTCAGGGCTGGGTTGCGCAAGCCGCCGGCGCGACGATTGTGGGTATTCCTGCCTCGGGCGGACTTGCCATCGGTCCCGTTCGCCAGTTCATCCATCGTCCCATCACCGTCACTGACACTGCTGGCGACCCGATTACCGAAGGGGACTGCCTGCAAAACGCGCTCAATGCCGCACAAAATGAGCTTGATCGGCTGCATGAGGAAGTGAAAACGCGTCTCGGCTCCGGCAAGGCAGCTATTTTCCGCGTTCACGCCGAGTTTCTTAACGATCCCTCTCTCGTGATGCAGACCGTTTCTCTCATTTATCAAGGACACAGCGCCGCCTGGTCATGGCAGCAGGTTGTCAATGAACGGGTAGCGCGGATGCAGAAACTCGACGATCCTGTTCTTGCCGGTCGTGCCGTTGATCTAAGTGATGTGGGACAGAGAGTCCTGCGTCATATGCTTGGGCAGGCTGTAGAGCAGCCTCCGGTATTGAGCGCCCCCACCATTCTCATCGCGGAAGACCTGACTCCCTCCGATACTGCCATGCTCGATCCAGACGCGATCCTGGGATTGTGTACCGCCAGAGGTGGCCCGACCTCTCATACCGCTATTCTCGCACGCGGACTCGGCCTCCCCGCTATCGTTGGCGCAGGAGAGCAGGTGCTTGATGTAGCCGATGGGACGCCCGGCATTCTGGACGGGGAGAGTGGCAGGCTCTATCTCAGGCCGAGCCAGGCCGATGTGCAGACGGCCAGGGAGTTGCAACAGCAGCTCCAACGGATGGCGGAGGCCGCCCGCGCCAGTCGCTTTGCGCCCGCGACAACCAGCGACGGGCATCGGGTGGAGGTAGCCGCCAATATCAATCGCGCCTCCGATGCTCCCCAGGCCATCGAGGCAGGAGCTGAAGGAGTCGGGTTGATGCGCACGGAGTTTCTCTTCCTGGCCCGTGATAGCGCCCCTTCGGAGGAAGAGCAGTTCGAAGCCTATCGCGCGATGGCCCGGGCGCTGGAGGGACGCCCCCTTATTATTCGCACGCTGGACATCGGGGGCGATAAAGAGGTGCCATATCTCCACTTACCCAGGGAAGACAATTCTTTTCTGGGTGTACGTGGGATTCGCCTGTGCCTGATCCGTCATGATCTGTTTATTCCACAACTGCGCGCTATCTATCGGGCTGCTGCCTATGGCCGCATCTCCATCATGCTCCCTATGGTTGCGACCCTCGAAGATGTAGCGCGTGCGCGGGCCATCGCCGAACAGGTTCGCGAAGAACTCAACGCGCCACCTGTTCCTCTCGGCATTATGATCGAGGTGCCATCCGCTGTTATGCTGGCCGATCACTTTGCTCAAGAAGTCGATTTCTTCTCCATCGGTACAAATGACCTGACCCAGTACACGCTGGCAATGGATCGCCTGCATCCGCAGCTGGCGCGCCAGGCGGACGCTTTGCATCCCGCTGTGCTGCGCATGGTGGACAGGACCGTCCAGGCATCCAATAAAGCGGGGAAGTGGGTTGGAGTATGCGGAGGGATTGCCGGTGATCCGAAGGGGGCCGCCATCCTGACAGGGCTGGGGGTCTCGGAACTAAGTGTAAGCGTACCCAGCATCGCCGCGGTAAAGGCGCACATTCGCAGCCTCTCATTCGCGGAAATGCGGCGCATGGCGCAGCAGGCATTAGAGTGCCGCACAGCGGCGGAGGTCCGCAGTCTATGAGAATCGCTACGGTAACGCTCAGCCCGGCAATAGATCAGACGGTGCAGGTAAATAATTTTCGTCCCAATACAGTTAATTACGCCCAGACAATGCAATTCAGTGCGGGGGGCAAAGGCATTAATGTTGCCTCGTTCCTGGTGGATGCCGGCTTCTCTCCCTGTGTGACGGGATTTCTCGGTCAGGACAATGCCCGCATCTTCGAGCAGTTCTTCGCGGACAGGCGCATCGATGACCAGTTTGTGCGCATCCCCGGCCAGACCCGCATTGGCGTCAAGATCGTCGATGAAGCCAATCAGCAGACGACGGATATCAACATGCCGAGCCTGCCTCCTCCAGTGGAGGCCATGAAAACCCTGTACAGGACTATTGAGCGGCTGACCGCTTCCTGCGACTGGTTTGTGCTCTCAGGCAGGCTCCCTCCGGGGGTTCCCGCCAACACCTATGCCTCGCTTATCACCCAACTCAGGGGATATGGCAAACATGTGGTGCTCGATACCAGCGCAGAGGCCCTTCGTGAAGGTGTGCAGGCGGGGCCAACCATTGTGAAGCCCAATATTGATGAACTGCGACAACTGGTCGGACAGCCGCTTGAAGATGATAGCGCCGTCGAACGGGCTGCTCGCAAACTGCTAGAGCGCGGCATTCACCTGGTCGTCATTTCGCTGGGAGCGCGCGGAGCGCTATTTGTGAATCAAACGACTACGCTGATGGCCGTTCCACCTTCAGTGCAGGTGAAAAGTACTGTTGGGGCAGGCGATGCGATGGTGGCGGGATTGCTTGCCGCTCAGATCCAGGGATTGAGCTTCTCAGATTGTGCCAGGCTTGCTACAGCGTTCTCGCTCGCAGCAATCACCCGTACCGGTTCCCGGCTGCCTGACCGTCAAACCCTGCTTGCATACGCCGAGCAAGTATCCATCCACGTGTCTACCGGTGTCCCTCGTAGCATTTAAACGTTCCTTAGTAAGTAATCCGTACAGGGAGCGCTATTGCGTATGATGATCTCCCCATTTGCGCTCGCTTCCTTACATTTATCTTCTCAAACACAGGAGGGAACAACATGACAAAGATCGTCGCCATTACCTCGTGTCCCACCGGCATCGCTCACACCTTCATGGCCGCGGAAGCGCTGCAACGAGGGGCAGAAGCATTGGGGCATAGCATCAAAGTGGAGACGCAGGGATCGGTTGGCGCCCAGAATGCCCTGACTCCCGCCGACATTGCCGAGGCCGAACTGGTGATCGTTGCCGCCGATGCGAAAGTTGACCTGAGTCGTTTTGCTGGCAAGCCACTTTATGAAACCTCCACGAACGCGGCTATCCGCGATGCACAGGGAGTCGTGAAGAACGCCCTGGCGGAAGCCGGGGTGGGCAGTCCCTCGACTGCCACCCCGGCTGCGCCGGCAACCCCGGGCAAGCGGATCGTGGCTATCACATCCTGCCCCACTGGCATCGCTCACACCTTCATGGCCGCGGAAGGACTGGAAAAAGGAGCACAGGCCCTGGGGCATAGCATCAAGGTGGAGACGCAGGGATCGGTTGGCGCCCAGAATGCCCTGACTCCCGCCGACATTGCAGCCGCTGACGTGGTAATCATTGCCGCCGATGCGAAAGTTGACCTGAGTCGTTTTGCCGGCAAGCCGCTTTATGAAACCTCCACGAACGCGGCGATCAACGGTGGTCAGAACGTGATCAAGGAGGCGCTGGCACAGGCGGCAAGCCGCCCGGCACAGGCGGCCCGGGCGGACTATGTAGCGCAAGTGCAGGCCGCTAAAGCGGCGAAGTCCAAAGCGCGTACCGGTCCCTATAAACATCTCATGACCGGAGTCTCGTACATGATCCCATTCGTGGTAGCGGGCGGCATTCTGATCGCGCTGGGCTTTGCATTTGGTGGCATCAATGTAGACAAAGCGACCAGTGGCCTCGGCTGGGCGCTCTTCCAGATCGGGGCGAATGCTGCGTTCGCGCTCTTTGTGCCCATCCTGGCGGGTTTTATTTCCTACTCTATAGCTGATCGGCCCGGTCTGGCTCCTGGCATGATCGGGGGGATACTGGCGGGCAGCGCCTTTACCGGTTCCGGCTTCCTGGGTGGGATTATCGCGGGCTTCCTGGCCGGCTATGTGACCTACTGGCTCAACAGAGGGATTGTGTTACCGCGCAACCTGGCAGGGCTTAAACCGGTGCTCATTCTTCCGCTGCTCAGTTCCGCTATCGTTGGTCTGCTGATGATCTATGTCATAGGTACGCCCGTCCACCTTATCAACGTTGGCCTGACCGCCTGGTTGAAGGGTATGCAGGCAGCTAATGCGGTGGTCCTGGGTCTGATTATGGGCTTGATGATGGCTTTTGACATGGGTGGCCCGGTCAATAAGGCGGCCTATGCCTTCTCAGTTGGACTGCTCAGCAGTCAGATTTATACACCGATGGCGGCTGTAATGGCGGCTGGTATGACGCCGCCGTTGGGCCTGGCCCTGGCGACCATACTGTTCAAGGATCGCTTTACGAAGGACGAGCGGGAAGCGGGTAAGGCCGCCTGGGTGCTCGGACTGTCCTTTATCACAGAAGGCGCCATCCCCTTCGCTGCCGAGGATCCATTCCGCGTGATCCCTTCTATCATGATCGGTTCAGCCGTAACCGGCGCGCTGTCAATGCTCTTCCAGTGCCAGCTGCGCGTTCCACATGGCGGTGCGTTCGTCCTGCTTATTCCGAACGTGGTCACGAATCTGCCGATGTATGTGCTCGCGATCCTTATCGGCACCGTGGTAACGGCAGGGGCGCTGTTTATCCTCAAACGTCCCGTTGCCACGGAGGAAGAGGCTGAAAAGGAAGAGGCTCAGGTCGCTGCGGTGGCTTGAGGTACCGCGAAGAACACGCCACGAGGAGCATAACTCCTCGTGGCATCCTGGTCCTGCATGCGAGCACGCAGCGCAGGGGGCAGCCGTGATACCTGCTGATACGCTTCATCCGCTCTATGTTTTGAACAGCGCCGGACAGACGGGCGCGGGGTGGGCTAGCTGCTCCTGCCGCCCGAACGCCTCAGCGGTCATGGAAGCGGCGGGGATTGAAGAGCGGACGCGTGTGGTCGCCCGGGCTGAAAGGGACCACTCCGGGGCGGCCTGGCTCTGTCATCGCTCTTCTACATGCTGGCCGGCATAGCTTGAAGCACGCGCCGTGCCATCTCCAGCGTGAACTCGATGTCTTCCCGTGTATGGGCCGCACTGACGTGGTTGCGTTTGAGGGCCGTTGGGAGCATGAAAATGCCATGCTCGCACATCGTTTTGCGGAACCACACGTCGCGGGCGGTGTTGTTGCGCAGGAGATCGCTGTAGCTGGTGATCGGCCCTTCCATGAAGTATGGCACGAACACCGAACCAAAGAGCGCCACCGTCATCGGAATACCCAGCTCACTCGCGATTTGCTGGAGTCCATCGGCTGCCTGCCTGGCGAGCGCGAAGCAGTGCTGGTGTACCGTGCCATTCTCAAGCTGCGCGATAGTCGCCAGCGCGGCGGCGACGCCGACGGGATGCCCGTTGTAGGTGCCCGCGAAGAAGACGCCGCCCCCGGGTGCGCAGCGATCCATGAACTCGGCCTTGCCGACGAGCGCGGCGATAGGGTAGCCATTCGCCATCGCCTTTGCGAACGTACTCAGGTCCGGGGTGATGCCGCAGATCTGCTGATATCCGCCCAATGAGTGGCGAAAGCCGGTGATGACCTCATCGAAGATCAGCAATGCGCCATGTGTGCGCGTTAACTCGCGCAGCGCACTGAGAAACTCCGGGCGTGGCATCACACAGCCGATATTGTGCGGGATTACCTCGACGAGTATCGCTGCGATCTCTTCGCCCTGGCGTTGCAGCGTCTCGGCCACTGCTTCACTATCGTTGAAGGGGAGCACGATGGTATGATCGATAACCTCTGGCAGCATGCCAAGCGAGAGGGGATCCTTGTGCCCGATCTTCTCGGGTGGGCTGATGACGTTCATCAATACGGCATCATGCCAGCCATGATAGGTGCCCTGGAACTTGATAATCGACCTTCGCCCGGTGACGGCGCGAGCCAGCCTCAGCGCGGCATAGGTTGCCTCGGAGCCAGAATTGCACAGCAACACGCGCTCGGCTGAGGGAATGTGCCGCACCATTGTTTCCGCCAGTTCGACTTCGAGGTCGCTGACTCCCGCTCCCATAAGGTCGAGTCGCCTGATGGCCTCCTGCACGGCGGCATTCACAGCGGGATGGCTGTGTCCCAGGATCAATGGCCCGAAGGCCGCATGGTAATCCAGATACCGCTTGCCATCGGCATCGGTGAAATAAGCTCCTGCGGCATGGGTGACAGCTATCGGCCAGGGAAGAACCCGATTTGCCGAGTTCACTCCCCCCGGAATGACCCTTTGGGCGCGGCTGACAAGTTCGACATTGCTCAATACTGTGGACATCGTGCTTCTCCTGATAATGAGTGAGATAGGGACGGCTAATCCGCTGAACTGACGCCTGTCTCTGATCCGTGCTGCAACGCTTCATTGAAGACCGGGGCTAATCTATCCCGTACCGACTGCGAATGATAAGCAACGAGCCGCGCTGCGGATTCTGGATCACGCCGGGCAATAGCCTGATAGATCATGGTATGTTCCTGGTTGGATGGACTCATCCTTGACATGTCAAGATCCTTTTTGTAGCTGAGCAGATACAGATCGGTACGCTCCTCGTTACCCACGACAAAGCGCGTCAGCGGCTCATTCCCGGAGGCCACACCGACGGCATGGTGAAAATCGCGCCCGGAGCGCAGAATACCGGGGAGGTCGCCAGCGGCTGCCGCCTGCTCGCCCCGCCTGATCGCCTCTCCCATATCACGCAGTTGCGCATGCGTTGCAATCAATGCTGCGCGCCGCACCAGGTACGGCTCCACGACCTCGTTTGCGACGAACATCTGTACGAATTCCTCGTGCGTCAGCGGGCGAACGTAAAATCCTCTGCCACTGCGTGGGGCAATCAACCCCTCATGCTGCAAGATAGAAAAAGCCTCGCGCACCGGCGTGCGACTCACCTGGAGAGTTGCGGCGATATCCTCCTCGATCAACGGCTGACCATACTCCAGATCACCAGAAAGGATGGCCTCCTTGATCGCCTGATAGGCAGCCTCTCGATAGCCTGGCGCTCGTTGTACAACCAGAGGCTTGAGTGAACGATGCATATCTTTTTACCTTTGTTTTACCGCTTTCTCAATAGTATGTCACACTGGTTTATGTATACAAGGATACATTATTTTCTTGCTGCTGTCAAATGGCGAGGGGTCCTTCAAGGGTATATCTCCAGCGTTAGAGGCCCATTATAAGCCCATTTTCTCCTGGAAAACGGCGCGAACCTCCAGAGCCAGAGCGATAGAGTGCTTGACAGGAGCAATTTTAGCAGGTATTATTTGCATAGCCACCCCGATACAATTTTCTCAGGACTTTTTTAACCAGTTGTTTTGTATACAAAAATTTATCTGACAATCGCTAATCAGGAACGAGAGAAAATAGCTGGATGCAAGGCGGAACTTGCATGGGAGATCTGGCGCTACCTGGTATGGCGGCAAGTCAGAGAAGGAGGCATAGAAATTGTGACATCGCAGCGCATAGCCGACATTGCCATCATTGGCGGCGGGATAATTGGGATGAGCTGTGCATACGAACTGGCGCGTCAGGGCGCGGAGCGTGTTGTGCTGTTTGACAGGCAGAATCCGGCCAGCGGTACGACGGGTGGATCGGCTGGCGTGGTCTGTTTGCACGACTTTGACGAATTATATGCCTGCTTTACACTGATTGGCTATGCTCGCTACCAGCAATTGCGCCGCGATTACAACTTCAGGTTTAACTCCTGGGGTTCGCTCAAGGTGATCTACGAGCCGGGCCAGTTTCCTCCGGCGTCCGATGCCTACTACCAGCGCTTCGGCGGCGGGGGAGAGAGCATTTATTTTCACGAGTATCTGGAGCCGCAAGAGCTGCTGCGCCGCTATCCCTGGATCAAACCTGAGCGCGTCAGGGGCGGCGTGTTCTATCCCAACCAGGGTTTTATCGATCCTTATGCACTGGTAGCGCTCTATGAGAAGCTGGCGCTGGATACGGGACGCGTCGAGGTTCATCGCAACACGCCCGTGCTGCAAATTCGCACGGAAGGTGATCGCATTGCCGCGCTTGTCACGCGGCGCGGCCTATGGCAGGTCGGCAAGGTGCTCAACGCCGGCGGGCCGTGGGGAGCCAAAATTGCCGCGCTGGCTGGCTCTCATCTCGCCCTCGTGCCACAGCGCGTTCAGGTCTGTGTCGCTACCGCCTTCGATGATGGCGTGGAAGCTGCCCCGCTGACCGGTCTACCCGAGTCGGTGAACGGTGAGGGCGTCTGGTGCCGGGGTGAGCTGGGAGGAGCGCTGCTCTTCGGGCAGCACCACGACACGACAAAACCTGGCTATACCGTCGATCCCGATTATGTTAATCGCGTCAACGATCCCGACTACCCGCAGGCGGTAGAGCAGGTCTGCCGCCGCTTCTGGCATCTTCCCGCGAGTGTTTTCCTCAATGGCTGGTGCTGTGTATACGGCACTACCGAGGATGGTTTTCCCATCATCTCGCGTGATACCAGGTTACAGAACTTCTATCACGCGGTTGGCCTCAATGGTCACGGCATTACCTTGCATGCTGGCACCGCGCGGGCCGCGACTGCATTGCTGCTGCATGGCAGTACCTCACTGGACCTCAGCGATGTGCTGGGCAAACCTGCCCGCCTGAACTTCTCGGCGCTCGACGCCGGGCGCTTCGCGCGTGGCGAGTTGCTCAGGTTTGAGCTTCGTGACACCATCAGCCTGCCCTCGCAGGTAACGGGGGCAGAGCACACAAAGGAGTAGGGCTATGATCGTCGAAAATGCGCTATCTCGCCGCGACTTTCTGCGCCTCAGTGGAGCAGCATTAGGCGGAGCCGCTGTGTTGTCCGCCTGTACAGCTTCTAATAGTTCATCCGGGCCTGTAACGCTCAAGTTCTGGAATTCGATCTACCCGACCACCGATCCCGCCAATAAGGGCAAGAAGTTGAGCCAGTTCTATATTGCTCAGGCCGTTAAACGCTTTGAAGCTGCCAATCCCGGCATCAAGGTTCAGATGCAGGTCATCCCCGGCACCCCCGATATGTTCACCCAATATCGTGTGGCGAGCATCGCGAAGAACGGGCCAGACGTGATGACGCTCTGGTCGGGCAGCTATATGTTTCATCTCAAAGATTTCCTGGAGCCGCTCGATCCATATTTTACTCCACAGGAGAAAGAGCGCCTGCGCGGCTGGGATGCGGTGACGGAGGGCTTCAAGGCCGGATCCGGCAAGACCTATGGCGTGCCCAATGCTTCCGATGGCATCACGGCTATCTACTACAACAAACAACTGCTGGCAAAGGCCGGCGTCGATCCAGAGGCGAACTGGCCGGCTACCTTCGACGACTTCCTGAGCATGTTAGCGAAGATCAAAGCCTCCGGCACGATGCCCTTTGTACTGTACGATAACGGCTACACCTTCTTCAGCCTCGATTACTGGATCGCTCAGGTCGTCGATGGCGACCACGGGATTCTCGAACTGGTGCAGGGCAAGCGCAATTTCAGCGATCCTGACCTCGTGCAAGTGGCACAGAAATGGAGCCAGCTTGCGCAGTACACGCTGCCCGGCGCGCCAACCATGAACAGCGGCCAGGCACACCAGTTCTTCTTTCAAGGCAAGGTGGCGATGAGCGTTGACCTTCCTGCTGTCACCGGGGATATGCGTCAGGCGATTGGCAATAATCTGGGCGTCCACAGGCTGCCGGATTTCAGTACGAGCGTTCCCATCCGTAACTCGGGCATAGGCGGCGCCGGTACCGCGCTGATCGTCTCCAACTACTCCAGGCATAAGCCAGAGGCCGTCAAATTCATCAAATTCCTGGTGAGTAAGGATGAGCAGGCCAGGCGCGCGGCTGATCCCAATGAGGGCCTGATTAATGCTGTGGATGTTGACGTGTCGCAGATCTATAAGGATCCTCTGATGCTGGAACAGCAACAATGGGCGCTTGCACCGAATACGATGTTCTGGCCCGATAACGTCTATCCCGCCGAACTCACGAACGAGCTGGCTGCCCAGGCGCAGCTTGCCTGGACCGGCAAGATCACTCCTTCGCAATTCATGCAGAAGCTGGATGCGAAGCGAAACGAGCTGCTACAGAATCCTGGACAGTAGGGAAATCGAGAAAGCTATCACGCATGTCATCCTGAGCGGCTACGAAGGATCCGCAGCCGCTCAGGATGACATGAGGCCAGGCTTACTGATCTTGAACGTTAACATTCATGTAGCAAGCGTGCGCCGGTAGTAGCAAGAAAGGCAGTATCGATGAATGCGCTCAAAGAAACGGAGCAGGTTGGAGTGAGAACCGCCTCCGTCAAAGTCGTAACCTCTCGCACTTCACGCATGACACTGCGCCGCAAAGAGATCCTGACGGCATTTTTGTCGCTCTTGCCGGCCTTCTTCCTGATCGCTGCGTTGATGTGGTATCCGCTGGCTACCGCCGTCTATCACAGCTTTACGCAGTGGGATGGCTTAAATACGACGTGGATTGGCCTGCGAAACTATATCGACATCTTCACCTCGGGACAGTTGTGGCTGCTATTGCGTAACAACTTCATCTTTCTGCTCTCTATCCCTGGCATCCTGATTATCTCGCTCATCGTCTCTGTTCTTCTCTTTGAAGAAGTGCCCGGCTGGAAATTCTTCCGTTCCGTCTACTACCTGCCGACCATCCTGTCGGCAGTCGTGGTCGGTTTCCTGATGCAGGCGCTCTTTTCTTCGGAGGGCGCCGTCAATGAGGCGTTGAAAGCAATCGGTCTGGGAGCGCTGGCGCAGCCGTGGATTAATGCCGCGCCTACCGCCTTCCTGGTCCTGATCCTGGCCTTCTACTGGCAGACGTTGGGGCAGGGCGTGCTGATCTTCCTGTCTGGCCTCTCGGCGATATCGACAGAGTTGATAGAAGCGGCACGCATTGATGGCGCCAGCTGGTGGCAGCGCCTGTTCAGGGTAATCTTCCCGTTGCTGGCTCCTGCCATCTCCTATTTCATGGTCACGAATATCATCTATATCTTTATCGGCCTCTTTGCCCTGGTGTACTCGATCACACGTGGCGGCCCGGGCTATGAGACGACGCCTATTGATTACATGATCTACATCAAGGCTTTTGAAGCGGGCGACCTGGGTTATGCTTCCGCGCTGTCCGTCATTCTGCTGATCCTGGTCTCGGCGGTCTGCTGGCTCCAGGTGAAAGCGCTTGATACGATGGCGGCTGACTAGCCTGAGATGAAAGGGAGCATATGATGAGAAAAAGCATAGCGCTGCTAACGCGCGGCGTCATTATTGGCATCCTGGCGATCTTCGCCGCTGCTGCCATCTATCCTGTTCTGTTCATGCTATTGAGCAGCTTCAAAACCTCGGTGCAGTATACCAACGATCCACTGTCCCTGCCGCCGGGCTTCTCGTACATTCAGAATTTCGTAGCGATGTACAACGACTTCAATCTGCCGGGCCTGCTGCTCAACACCGTTACATATATCGCGCTGGCCGCTTTCGTCTCGCTGGCCGTCTCCATTCCGGCCTCCTACGCGTTAGCCAAACTGCGCTTCCCGCTGCGCAACCTCTTCTTTCTGTTCATTATTGCGAGCATGGTCATTCCGGCGATTACCTTTATTATCCCTGATTATGTCTTGATGTCGAACCTCAACCTGGTTGATACGTTGTGGTCGGTGGTCCTGCTGTGGGCCGCGACCAGCGTGCCCGGCTCCGTCTTTCTGCTCACATCGTTGATGCGCGGGCTGCCAGACGAAATTCTGGAGGCGACCAGGGTGGATGGCGCGAACTATCTGCAACTGATGCTGAGGATTATCATTCCGATCAGCACGCCCGGCATCATCACCATCACGATTTTCAACGTCACCGCATGGTGGAATGACCTGCTGATCCCGCTGGTTTTCTTGCAGTCGGACGCCAATAAGACGCTGACGGTGGCGGTAGCGACGATTGTCGGGCGCTTTAATACCGACTATCCGCTGTTGCTGACCGGCCTGCTGATGGCCTCGCTGCCACCCATCCTGATCTACGTCTTCCTGCAAAGATATATCCGGCGCGGCCTGGTTATCGGCGCGATCAAGTAATACATACACCTGTCATAGCGAGAAAGGGAAGATGTCCTTTGCATTCAACAACGCTCACGCTCAATTGTCAGCGCACCCATCAGACAATGGAGGGCTTTGGGGCCAATATCAACCCGGTTGGGCACTGGTATGACGGCCAGCTTATCCCTGCACTGGACAAGCTGATCGACGATCTCGGCGCCAGTCTCTTCCGGCTCGATCCCTATGGTTTCACCAACTGGATCGATCCAGATGGCAGGGCTGATCGCACCATTCTACATAGCGAGACATATACCAGAATCTACCGGAGCCAGCCTTTTCAGGATGCATGGGCGATGGCACGGTATTTCAATCGCAAAGGAGTGCGCTTCATCCTCAACGTCAGTGGTATCGTCCCGCGCTGGATGTGTGGCCCGGATGGAAAGACGCTCTCGGACCTGGAGGCGTATGCCGATCTCCTGACTTCGCTTGCATGGTGGGCGCGTAAAGAAGAGGACCTCAGGTTCGATTTATTTGGCCCGTTCAATGAAACCGATCTTGGCCCGCCCGAAGGTCCAGTCGTTGCCCCGGCGGACGCCGCTAGAGTGCTGGAACTTCTTGCTGCGCGTTTCGAGCGCGTGGGGCTGGGGGATATCGGCTTCGTAGCTGTAGATCAGGGCCATTACAATCTGGACTACCTGCAACCCATCGCGGCTTCGGAGAAGCTGCGCGAAAAAGTTGCGGCTGCTGGCATGCACTGCTACAGCGATTTCTCTCTGACTGCCGTGCGCGATTTCATCATTCAAAACAAACTCAACTGGAGCTACTGGCTCACAGAGTACGGCGACCTCGATCAGAGCGGCGAAAGGGAGTGGGAGGTTGCGCTGCTTTCGACGCGGCGCCTGCTGCGCGGCTTGCTCGACGGTGTGCAGGCGGCGATGGTATGGGATGCCTATGACAACTGGCATGGGCATGACGATTCCTGGAGCCTCTATGGTCTGCTGCGCACGGGGAGCAAGAGAAGATACACGCCCAAAAAGCGCTACTATGCGGCGAAGCAGATCTATCGCTTCGTGCCGCCGGGCGCTGTACGCATCGATACCAGCAGCGATGATCCTGACCTGCTCGCCACAGCATTTCAAACACTGCAAGGCGATCTGACGCTCGTCGGACTGAATGAGCGGGGACCGCTGCGCCTCGACGTGACTATCGAGGGGAGCAGCGCCGGGAAGATGCTGCGTTTCCTTCTCACCAGCCGCAGCGAGGATTGTAACCTTGTGGGCGAGTTCCCGCTGGGAGAGCGCTTCCGGCTGACTATTCCTGGTGAGAGCATCTTTACATTGACGACGTTTGAACCGGAACATTACTCATTTTGAGGTTATTCAGGCATGTATCTATCCATAAAACAAAGGAAGGCAGACAGATATGAGGCTGCGTAGCGCCGAATGGTTTGAAGGCCGAGACGAATTGGGACCACAGAGCCGCTCCGTGCTGCGCACTCTCGGTTGGACAGAGGAGTTCTTTGCCGGAAAACCCATCATTGGTATTGCCAATTCCTGGAGTGAGTTGAACAATTGCAATCTGGGCCTCAAGGCGGTTGCGGAGGCCGTAAAGCGCGGCGTCATCGCGGCAGGTGGCGTTCCCCTGGAGTTTAACACGATCTCACTTGGTGAGGAACTGATGAAGCCGAGCGCCATGCTCTATCGCAACTTGCTGGCGATGGAGCTTGAGGAGACGCTGCGTGCTTATCCAATTGATGGCGTGGTACTGCTGACCGGTTGTGACAAGACGACGCCTGCCCAGTTGATGGGTGCGGCCAGCGCCAACCTTCCCGCGATCCAGGTATGCGCCGGGCCAAAACGCGCAGGCCGCTGGAGGGGGCGCGAGCTGGGTTCTGGCACGGATCTGTGGCGCTACCTGGACGAGTATCGCACCGGGGCCATCAATGGCTGTGACTGGCAGGCGATTGAAGAGAACTACTCCTGTAGCATTGGCACATGTAATACGATGGGCACCGCCTCGACCATGACGGTGCTCGCGGAGGCGCTCGGTATGATGCTGCCGGGAACGGCTACTATCCCTGCCAGCGATACGCGCCGCCTGGCTGCCGCCGAACTGAGCGGGCGGCGCGCCGTCGCACTGGTGCGCGAAGATGTGAGGCCGTCTCAACTGATGACACGCCGGGCTTTCGAGAATGCGCTGCGCGTATTTATGGCAATCGGCGGCTCAACCAATGCCGTAATCCACCTGATCGCCATTGCCGGGCGGTTGCGCGTCCCACTGACACTCGACGACTTTGACGCTTTCGCGCGCACGACACCGACACTCCTGAACCTCCAGCCTACGGGCACAAAGCTTATGCTGGATTTTGATAACGCAGGGAGTACGCCGGCGCTGATGCGCGAGTTGCGTGATCTGCTGCACCTGGATTGTCTGACGGTCACGGGGAAGACACTGGGCGAGAGCCTGAAAGCGGCCTCCTTTGTCGATAGAGAGGTGATTCGCCCGCTGCGCGATCCGCTCTATCCATCAGGGGCGCTCGCTGTGCTGCGCGGCAACCTCGCGCCTGGCGGAGCCATTCTGCGCACAACCACGGCATCTGAACACCTGCAAAAGCATCGCGGGCCGGCCATCGTCTTCGAGTATTACGAAGATATGCTGGCGCGTATCGACGATCCTGAGCTATCCGTGACCGCAGACTCGGTACTTGTGCTCAGGAATGCGGGCGCTGTGGGCGTACCGGGCCTGCCCGAATGGGGATCGATTCCTATTCCGAAAAAATTATTGCTGCAAGGCGTAAAGGACATGGTGTGCATCAGCGATGCGCGCATGAGCGGCACCAGTTCCGGTACAACAGTACTGCATGTCTCCCCGGAGGCGGCTGTAGGCGGCCCGCTGGCCCTTGTCGAAGATGGCGACCTGATCGAACTGGATGTCGAGGCGCGCCGGCTCTCGCTGCTGGTCGCTGAGGATGAGTTAGCGCGGCGCAGGGCACAATGGAGGCCGCCGGAGCGGGCGCATCTGCGTGGCTACCCGCGTCTCTATGCCGAGCATGTGCTTCAGCCCGAGGAGGGCTGCGACTTCGATTTCCTTCGTCCCAAATCGGAGGCCGAACTTGCCTTTGTGCCTCCCATCGTCGGACGTTCATAAAAGCCGGGGCGACCCTTGCGGTCTTTCCTACTATCCGGTATGCCTCTGGCGATTAGCGTAGGGGCGGGACCTGCCTCCGCCCTGTTCTGGAAGGAGTTTTTCTATGCAGCCAAAGATCTGCATTATTGGCGCGGGCAGCGCGGTATTTTCGCTCAGCCTGATTCGCGATCTCTGCCTCACGCCGAATCTGCGCGGCAGCACAGTCAGCCTGATGGACATTGACCAGGCGCGCGTGGAAGCCGTCTATTCCCTGTGCAAGCGCTATGCGGTGGAAGTCGGCATAGAGTTACACCTGGAGAAGACGACAGACCGGCATGCAGCGCTTCACGGAGCGGATTTTGTCATTAACACTGCGCTGGTGGCCGGGCATAGCCGGCTGCGCGCTGGCTGGAAAGTCGGGCAGCAGCACGGCTATCGCTTCGGCGGCAGCCTGCATCTGATGCACGATGAGGCGTTCTGGATTAATTTCTACCAGTTGCAGTTTTTCGAGTCCGTGCTCAATGATATCCTGGCAATCTGTCCCGATGCGTGGTATCTCCAGGTTGCGAACCCGGTCCTGGCCGGCATCACCTGCCTGGCGCGCAAGTACCCACAGGCAAAGATCATCGGCCTGTGCCACGGTTTCTCCGGCGTCTACCGGCTAGCCGATGCGCTGGGTCTGGAGAGAGAGCATTTCACGTTTGAAGTCCCCGGCGTCAACCATAGCGTCTGGCTGACGCACGCCTATCACCGGGGAGAAGATATCTTTCCTTTGCTCGACGCCTGGATAGAACGCGAGGCTCCCGCGTACTGGAAAACCTGCCCGCTCAGCGATGAACTGGGACCGAAGGCGGTTGACCTCTATCGCCGCTTCGGCGCCTTTCCTATCGGCGATACCTGCACGGTGGGCGGCGGTTCCTGGCCGTGGTGGTATCATACCGACGCGGAAACGGAACGACACTGGCATGAAGATCCCGCGACATGGTGGCAGCGCCACTTTGTTTCAGGAGAGCGCAAGGTAGCCGAGATCGCGCGCGTCGCCGGAGATGATAAGACCAGCGTGGTAGAGCATTTCCCGCCCACGATGTCGGGCGAGGTCATGGTGCCGATCATCGAATCCATCGCCTGCGATATCCCCAGGGTAATTATAGGCAATATTCAAAATAGCGGCGAATTTGTGCCGGGCCTGCCGCGAGATTTCGCGGTGGAGATCCCCACGCTGGTCAGTAAGCGCGGCATTGAAGGCATCCGCACGCAGGGGCTTCCTGCCCCGGTCCTCTCGCATATCCTGCGTGACCGTGTGGCAACGGTGAACCTTGAGCTGGAAGCCTATGCATCGGGAAGCCGTGAAGCTCTGCTCCAGCTTATTCAAATGGATCCGTGGACGCGCTCTGAGCAGCAGGCGCGTGATTTGCTGGATGACATCCTGGCTTTGCCCTCTCATGAAGCTCTGCGACAGCACTATCAGTAACGTGCAATGTTAGTAACGCCATGTACATGTTGTTGTGCGCCGCGACGCATTCGGGGGAGGGAAGTCTGTGGGCAGAGTGCCGCAGGCACTCTGCCCACAGACTTCCCTCCCTGGCGAACCGCACAGCGGTGAGTCTTCAGGAGAAAACATGCATATGGCGTCAGTTAGAAGGAGAAGAGATAATGGATGGACGCGACGAAGTTAACGCAGTGATCGAGCATATGATCGCGGTGATGAACGAACATGATCTTGACGCCTGCGTCGCCTGTTATAGCGAGGACGCGCGGCTGCAAGATCCTCGTTTCCCGCACCCGGTACAGGGGAGCCAGTATGTGCGTGAGGGTTTCAAGTACTGGTTTGACGCCTTCCCTGATGTTCATGTGACCGTAGTTGATCGCATCATCGATGGTCCGAAAGTAGCGCTCGAATGGGTATTTGAAGCGACGCACCTGGGCGAATATCTGGGGGCGGCGCCCAGTGGCAAGCGTTTCAAGGTGCTCACGGCTGCCCATTTCGCTGTAGAAGATGGCAAGGTCACACGCGATTTCAGTCTCTTTGACGCCAGCGCGCTCAGAATGCTGGAAGCGCTGGCCTCATCCAGCGACAGGGAAGGAGCAAGCTAAATGGGGAGACTTCAAGGGAAGGTCGCGATCATTACCGGAGCCGGCTCCGGCATTGGTCGCGGGGGCGCATTGCGCTTCGCGGCGGAGGGTGCGAAGGTAGTAGTCGCGGATATCCGGCCGGCGCAAACCGTTGTAGAGGAGATACGCCAGGGCGGTGGCGAGGCAATTGCGGTGCAGGTGGATGTCAGCCAGGCAAAGCCGGTGGCAGCCATGCTTGATGCCGCCCTTGAGCGGTATGGGCGCATTGATATTCTCTGGTCGAATGCCGGCGTTCAGGTAAACAAGCCCGTAGAGACGACGAGTGACGAAGAGTATGCTCGCGTGATGGATGTCAATGTCAGGGGATTTTTCCACTGTGTACGAGTGGTCGTACCGCATATGATTGAACAGCGCAGCGGTGTGATCCTGTGTACGAGTTCGGTAGATGGATTGATTGGAGAGCGTGATAACGCCGTCTACGCGGCAAGCAAAGGCGCGCTCATGGCGATGGCTCGCGCGATGGCCGCCGATTATGCACGCTACGGCATTCGTGTCAATAGCCTCTGCCCCGGCTGGATCGATACGCCGATCAACGACCCTTTTTTCCTGCACAATCCGGCGGCGAAGGCGCTGGCTGCAAGCTATCAGCCACTTGGCCGCCTGGGTCTTCCAGCCGACATCGCCGCCGCCGCTGCCTTCCTGTGCTCCGATGATGCAAGCTTCGTCACCGGGACTGCTCTGGTAGTAGATGGTGGTTTTACCTCTACCTGGCTGGAGACGCCATCCGAAACAGAGCCGCACTGATCTACCTGCCAGCAGGGCAGGAGCGTGGCAGGAACTGAGGAAGGTGATGTATTCGCTATCATGGCCCACTATCAGGAGCTCGTAAGAGCCATTCAGACGTTTTTCACCTTTGGCTTCGAGCAGTTCCCGATGAGGTTCAAGACAAAGAGTGCGCACGAGAAGCTAATGGGAGGAGTTGCCTGTTCTCTGGTGGCAAAAGATCTCTTACCAGTTTGCTTCGCTCATGGCGTCTTAGGGATACAACTGGTCAGGCAACGCCTGATGTTGCCCGGTTCTGGCTCCCCGGCTGCCGATCCCCTCCCAGGAGAAACCGGCGCCGGGGAGCAAAGAACTGCCAGAGTATCTATTTGCTAAGGAGAAACAAAGATGCAAGCGAAACGATCCTTCTTCGTGTTGCCGGGCCGCCTGTCGATGCTGGCAGGAATACTGGCATTTCTGACCTTTATTGTGATGCAGGGAACGCCCGTCTCCGCGGCTTCTCACTATCATGCTACTCCCTCCTGGCATAGCGATGCCTTTGTCCGTGTCGTGCATGCCTCCCCGGCAGCGGGAACGGTGGATGTCTTCGTTGATGGCAGCAAGCTGTTGAACGATTTTCGCTTTGGCACCGTGACCGGCTATGTCGCGCTCTCCGCCGGGAAACACAGAATTCAGGTGGCTCCCGATGGGAAAGGAAGAGCAGCATCGGTGATCGACGAGACCGTGGCCGTTGAGGCAGGCGTCGCTTACACCGTGGCGGCTATTGGCACGAAGGCATCGGGGTTCTCGCTGCAAGCCTTCGTTGATAATAACCGCACCGCCGATGGTAAGGCAAAGGTACGCGTCTACCATCTCTCGCCCAATGCAGGCCCGGTCAATGTCGCAGTCGGTGGTGAGACGGTGATCAAGGGCCTGACCTACCGCAATGCCAGCGATTACCTGAGCGTGGCTCCTGGCTCTTACACCTTCAAAGTGACGGCGATCCAGGCCAATGCCACTGTCCCGGTGAGCGCTACTCTCAAAGAATGTACCGTCAATAGCGTCTTCGCTGTGGGCCTGTTTGGAGGTCGCCCGGCGCTGCAATTTGTGCTGGCTTCGGCCAGGAGCGCTGCCTGCGACGATTAGCCAGTTTTTCGCGAACTATTGGCGGCTTCTGCCACAGGCAGGCTGTACAGCCTGCCTGTGTGGCAGAAGCCGCCAGCAAGCGGCCAGAGGGTCCGGGAGTAATGATCTCGACCAGCCATCGTTGCGCGCTTCATCGTCCTGGTTGAGATGATTCCAGCAACCATCTTTGCATGAAACTTTCATGGTAAGTACTCTTCTCTTTTGCCGTCTATCATGCCTCTGCGTTTCACCTGCAAACCGGCGGAGCAGACGCCACTCTCCGCCCTGCGCCTGGGCGAACTGATCGGTGAGGCCGGGTTCCCGAACGGCGTGGTCAACAGCGTGCCGGGCTACGGTGAGACGGCGGGCGCGGCGCTCGCTGCCCACAACGAGGTAGACAGGGTGGCCTTTACCGGGTCGACTGAGGCCGGCAAGCTCATCGTTCAGGCGCTGCTGGCAATCTCAAGAAGGTCTCGCTCCATCTGGGCGGCAAATCGCCCAACATCGTCCTCAAGGATGTAGATCTGGAGACGGCCATTGCTGGCGCCTCCTCGGCCATCATCTTTGATCACGGCCAGTGCTGTAGCGCTGGTTCGCGCCTGTTTGTAGAGAAAGAGGTGTTCGACAAGGTGGCCGGCGGGACCGCGCCTGGCTGCGCCGTGCTGGGCCTGCTCGTGCGCTGGCGCTGGCCGCGTGACCATGCGCCCATCGAAGGCGCCGTTACGGCGCCGCATGAGGCTATCGATCCTGTTGCACAGCAGCAAGAAAGAGAGTAGGATAGAACATATATTCTTAATCCTTGCAGGAGAGGAGCCTCGCGATATGACGAACCTTCTTAACCGGCTGCGGGATGCCGTTCTTGACGATCAATATGCCCATCCAACGGGCCTGGTGGGGCGCTGGCTCGGCCAGCGCATGGCCCGCCAGCACCTGCCAGAAACCCTCTGGACGCTCTCCCTGCTCAATCTGCAACCGCAGGATCAAGTATTAGAGCTGGGTTTTGGCGCGGGCCAGGCCATTGCTCTTGTCGCCGCTCAGCTCACCAGCGGACAGGTCTACGGTATCGATCTCTCACAGGAGATGGTGCGCGCCGCCCGCCGTCGCAATGCCGGGGCGATCACTGCGGGACGGGTTGTGCTGCGCCAGGGTGAGGTGTCAGACCTCCCCTTTGCCGACGAGCAGTTTCACAAAGTGTT
>DATGLE010000136.1:0-47327 GCA_035294325.1 Ktedonobacteraceae bacterium
ATGTAGATTACTGTCGTGCGCGTACTCGTTTCTGCCTCGGCCAGCGCCCCTGTAAAATCGTCGTAGCTTTTACATTCGATGACGTGCGCTCCCAGGCTGCGCGCGTTCGCGGCCAGGTCGACGGGCAGCGTCTCTACGCTCGCTCCCGGCGTATCTCCTGGCAGCGCGCCCTCGCGCGGGTAGACATAGCGCGTCCCGAAGCCTTCCTGCCCCATCGAGCGGCTGAGGCTGCCAATGCTCTTGAAGCCGTGGTTGTCCAGCAGCACGATGATGAGTTTGTAGTTCTCCTGGATCGAGGTGACAATCTCACTGCTCATCATCAGATAGGAGCCATCGCCGACCATCACGTAGACATCGCGGTCAGGCGCGGCCATCTTCGCCCCCAGGCCGCCGGCAATCTCGTAGCCCATACAGCTATAGCCGTACTCCATATGGTAGTTTTTGGGATGGCGTGCGCGCCAGAGCTTGTGCAGGTCGCCGGGGAGGCTGCCAGCCGCGCAGACCATGATCGCACCGGCGGCGCTGAGTTCGTTGACGGCGCCGATCAGTTCGCCCTGGCTCGGCAGCGGCTGGTGGCGCATGGAGTAGATCCGCTCAACCTCTGCTTCCCACTCGTTATGAAGCTGCTCGGCCTGCGTGCGATAGTCTGCCGCGACGTGATAGCCATCGAGCAGGGGAAGCAGTTCTTCCAGCGTCGCCCGCGCGTCGCCGACCAGCGGCAGAGCCAGGTGCTTCGCGGCGTCGAACTCGGCCACGTTGATGTTGATGAAGCGCACGTCCGGGTGTTGAAACGCGGTCTTCGATGCGGTGGTAAAGTCGCTGTAGCGCGTGCCGAGGCCGATTACCAGGTCGGCCTCCCTGGCGATGCGATTGGCGGCGAGGGTGCCGGTTGCGCCGATGGCGCCGAGATTGAGCGGATGGTCGTAGGTCAGGCTGCCCTTGCCGGCCATCGTCTCACCGGCGGGAATGCCGCTCTGGTCGATGAAGCGCCGCAGGAGGTCGGTGGCCTCGGAGTAGATCACGCCGCCCCCGGCGACGATCAGCGGGCGCCTGCTCGCGCGTATCCACGCCGCCGCCTGCTCCAGCGCCCGTCGATCCGGGCGGTTGCGCGCAACATGCCAGACGCGCCTGCGGAAAAATGCCTCCGGGTAGTCGTATGCCATCGCCTGTATATCCTGGGGCAGCGCCAGCGTGACCGCACCGGTCTCAGCGGGGCTGGTCAGCACGCGCATCGCTTCGGGCAGCGCGGTCAGGATCTGCTCCGGGCGCGTGATGCGGTCCCAGTAGCGGCTCACAGGCTTGAAGCAGTCGTTGACCGAAATATCCTGCGTGTGTTCGGACTCAAGCTGTTGCAGGACGGGCGCGACGTTGCGGCGGGCGAAGATATCCCCGGGCAGCAGCAGCACCGGTATGCGGTTGATCGTGGCCGCCGCCGCGCCCGTGACCATATTCGTCGCGCCCGGTCCGATAGAGGAGGTGCAGGCGAAGGTTTGCAGGCGGTTGCGCGTCTTGGCGAAGGCCGCCGCGATGTGGACCATCGCCTGCTCGTTGCGCGCCTGGTAATAGCGGAATTCGGGCATCTGTTGCAGCGCCTGGCCGATGCCGCCAACGTTGCCATGCCCGAAGATACCGAAGCAGCCGGCGAAAAACGGCTGCTCTACGCCGTCGCGCTCCACGTACTGGCTCTTAAGGAATGCAATCACTGCCTGGGCCATAGTCATCGTCTTGCATTGCTGATTGCTCATTGTTGCTCTCCCAATTATGCTGACTGCACTGGCGCATCGTTACGAATTGAACTCCCTATGCGTATGCCTGCTCGCGCCTGCGGCGCTTGCCCGTTGGAGTGTGTGATGTAGGGAAAAATGCGCGAAGCGCATTTTTCCCTACATCACACACTCCAACCCCGGCCAGGGCATATGAGGCCGCCGGGTATCAGATACACCCTATTATCTTACCAGCTTGAGCGGAGTTATGAAAACCGGGAGGCTTTGCCCTTGCAATTCGTGGCAGGCGCCGGCCAGAGAGGTCCCTCATAGTTCTATGGCTGTGTCTCCGTTCCCGAGCGCGAAAACGTGTTTCTTTAGAGAATGTCTGACGTTCAGCATCCTCGCTCTCTCTGTGGAATGGTCGCGCGACTGCGCCGCGCTGAAAATGGATATTGTTTTGCGCATAATGCGATTCGAGCATTATGCGCAAAACAATATGCTAAAAGGCGAGCGCCGCAGGCGCGAGCAAGCGAGGGTGTCGAAAATCAGACCCTCTCTTAACAAGAAAGATTTTCATAAATCTGCCGCAAGATATTACAGGCAATATTAGAGAAAGGGAGAAGTATAGAAGTTTATGGCTACTATTGATGAAGATCCGTTAAACTTTTCACCGGCTTCCCTTCGATCTGCCGAGGGAAAGCGCTATATCAACCAGTTTTTAGATGCAGCCTGTGATGATAGTCGACGCGCCATTCTCGAACTGCTGATCCCGCCAGGAGGGAAAGGCTCCCCCCAGGAGTATGAACTGCGTTCCGGGGATATTGCGAAGAAGTTAGGGCTAGCCAAATCCACGACCTCAGAGCATCTCAAGCAATTACAGAAGCTGCGCCTGGTCAGCGCTCGCAGAGAAGGCAACAACATCTATTATCGATTACGCAACTATCACCTGGTTCTCGCCTTTCACGAGATGCTCAAGGCTATAGAAACCCATTATCGCAACACTGGCGCGCTTGCGGAACATCCAGAAGCTTGAACGCAGCTCTGCCAGAACTAACCCGGCATCAGAGTCGGCGCTTGCTGGCTCTGGTGTCGGAAATAAGACACACTCTTAGGCCATTTTTCCTCCCTCAAGATCCAGAATGTCTCTTTCATCCGTTTCACGCTGTAGAATATAATTTCGGTTGAAACCGAATAACTGAAGCATATATACCGGGTGGAGAGGGGGAATGAGTAGCTACAGCAGGGGGTTGGTCGTATCGTTGTTGATATATTCTAGTTCGCCCATCACCGAACAACGAAATGGGTATGAGGATAGGGGGAAGGAGAGAGGAATGTCTGAAAAGTAGTTCAGATCCTCTTTTAGAAAGATTGTTCCCGATAATGCCGATCCAGCGCGTGGAGCAGATCAAGAAAAGCGTGGACCAGGGTATGGTTCGCTAAACGATAGTAGACGGCAGTTCCCTGTTTACGCGTCGTCACTAAATGGAGTTCAGCAAGCTGGCGAAGGTGCTCCGAGGTTGTAGCAGTGCTCAGCCCCAGCTCTTCCGCAATCTCTCCCGAGCGGCGCTCGGTGGGAACGGACGGATCTTCGTCGTTCGGCTCCGCAAGGAGTTCCACGATATAGCGTCGACTTGGATCGCAAACGGTACAAAGGAATTGATCCATGAAGGCATCCACCTCCGGTGGTCGACGGGAGCGATGAAAATGAGTCTGGTATCTCCCTGCTCTTGCCGTCTTCTTTCGAGGCATAACTATTTATACCCCCTTCTTCCAGATTTGGGGATGATCGAGACAGAGGCAAACAAAGGACTGCTCTGCCTATATCTTATAACCGCTTATCATGTCTTATGATAACATGCTAGTGGTGAAAGGGTGAGGCTTGTATGCCAACCTATCTCACAACATCAGATGTGGCTACACGGCTTGGTGTCAGTCTGGATACCGTTCGTCGCTGGTTACGCAGCGGCGAACTGAAAGGAACGCCATTTGGCCGTGCTGGCTATCGCATCGAAGACACGGATTTTCAGGCATTTCTTCGCCAGCGCCAGCGCCCTCTACAGAAGTTTGATGGTGCTTCGGAAGAAAACGCTCTCCTTGCACAAGTCACCCTGGAGGAACTGATGAATGCAGTCGGGCAGCAATTGCACAGGCCGCTAACGACAACGCGAGGGGTATTGCAGCAGGCTCGTCATCTTCTCCAGCGTGCGCTGGAGATGCCTGCATCTGATGCCACCCCTGAACTGCTGGCGAAACTACAGGACTCATTGATGCGGGCTGAGCGGCAGATCGGTGTCGAGATGCAACTGGTAGGGAACCTTCTTGATGCTGCTCGCATCGAAGCCAATACCTTCGAACTCTCTCTCATCTGGTGTAATCTGGTCGAAATTGTGCGGGAAACTGTGATTAGCCAGCAAGAATTCGCGGCCCATAGGGTTTTCGAACTGGAATTGCCAGGCGATGAGCCGGTTGGGGTGATTGCCGATGCGGATCGGATCAAGCAGGCATTGACTAACTATCTCACCAATGCGCTCAAGTTTTCTCCTGCCGAGCAGCCGATTAAAATAGTGTTGGAGGTACGTGATATACAGGCGCAGGTATCTGTCCAGGATAAGGGGCCTGGCGTCCCCGATGCCGACCAGAGCAGGATATGGGAGCGGTTCTGGCGGCGTCAGAAGCAATCGGCCAGATCGAGAAGCGGGTTGGGACTGGGGTTATATATTACCAGGGCTATTATCAATCAGCATCATGGTCAGGTAGGTATTGAAAGCCGGAAAGGACAGGGAGCAACGTTCTGGTTCACGCTTCCACTGGCTGATGAAACATGGCACTAACAACAACGATTGGCAGGACAAGCAGCATGCACCGCTTGTCCTGCCAATTGTTGTTGTTACCTTTCGTTACTGGAGCGGGCTGCGTCAATGGCGGCGCGCAGGCGGCGTGTGGCGGCGGCAATATCGTCGGCGGCGACGACGGCTGTGATGACAGCAACCCCGCAGGCGCCCGCATGCAGAGTCGCGGCGGCGTTCTCGGCGGTGATGCCACCGATGGCGACGAGCGGCAGCGTGTAGCGCTGTGCCAGTTCGGTGAGAAGCGCGACGCCGGTAGCCGGGCCGGCGTCGGCCTTGCCCAGTGTAGGAAAGATAGGGCCGACGCCCAGGTAGTCGGCGCCGCCGGCCACGGCCTCCTCCGCTTCCCCGATGCTGGCCGCAGAAACGCCCAGAATGCGCTCGGGGCCGAGCAGGCGCCGGGCGACGGTTACGGGCAGGTCATCCTGCCCGACGTGCGCGCCATCGGCCTCGACTGCCAGCGCCACGTCCACACGATCATTGACGATCAGGAGCGCGCCCCGTTCTCGTGTGAGCGCCCGCAGCGCCTGCCCTTCCTCGACCAGCGTCCGCGTAGTGGCCGTTTTGTCGCGCAACTGGATAACGGTGGCTCCCCCATCGAGCGCAGCCGAGGCAACGCTGAGCATAGCGCGTCCACGGGACCAGTCGCGGTCGGTCAATACATGTAATGCCAGGCGTGATGCCAGTGGTTGCGATGTTGCCATTTATGCCATACTCACTTTCTGGCCCTCGGCAAACGTTTGCTCATCCAGCGCCGCAACGGCGTCGAGCAGATGGGAGCGGAAGGTGCCGGGTCCTGCCGCCTTCGCAGCGGCGATTTCGCCCGCTCGCCCCATCGCCACCAGCCCGGCGGTAGTTGCCAGCCACGCATCCGGCTCGACGGCAAGGAACGCGGCCACCAGCGTCGTCGCCATACAGCCACTGCCGGTGATGGCGGCGAGCAGCGGATGGCCGTTATCGACGCGGGCCAGCCGTGCGCCATCGGAGATGAGGTCGCGCGCGCCGGTGAGGGCCACAGTGCAGCCAAATTCGCTCGCCGCTCGCCGCGCGACCTCCTCGTGATCCTCCGCCAGCGAGACGGAATCCACGCCGCGCGTCTCCGCCTCGGCTCCAATCAGCGTCCCGATCTCTGAGGCGTTGCCGCGAATAACGGCGATACGGAGTTCGTGTAGCAGGTGCAGGGCGCTCTGCGTCCGCAGGCTGGTAGCGCCTGCACCCACCGGGTCCAGCACAATCGGGATACCAAGTTCATTGGCGCGCTTCCCGGCGCGCAGCATGGCTTCGATCTGTTCCGGTGTTAGCGTGCCGATGTTGAGCAGCAGCGTCCCGGCCAGCCTGACCATCTCCTCCACTTCTTCGGCTGCGTGTGCCATCACCGGCGAGGCGCCAATGGCAAGCGTGATATTCGCTGTGTCGTTCATAACGACCATGTTTGTGATATGGTGGATCAACGGGCGCCGCTGGCGGAGGCGTGTAATCAGCGGTGCCAGGGATGATACTACCTGGCTTTTCTCAATCTCTGTCATCTGGACTCCTCTTTCTGCCAGTCTCCGTATCCCAGAAATGGGCGACGGGACCGTGCCCGCTGCCCAGGCCGGGCGCATGGCGGATGGCTGCGGTAATGTAGCGTTTGGCGTCAGCGATGGCGGTCTGCACATCCAGACCGTTCGCGATGGAGGCCGTGATAGCGGCGGAGAAAGTGCAGCCGGTGCCGTGCGTATGTGGTGTCTGGATGCGTTCCGCGCGCAGTGCGCGAAATTGTTGCCCATCGAAATACATATCGACGGGATCGCCGCTGCGATGGCCGCCCTTGACGACGACATGGCGTGGTCCCAGAGCGTAGATAGATCGCGCCGCCTCGCGCATATCGTCCAGCGTCTCAATGTGCTTTCCGGTCAGCATCTCGGCCTCGTAGAGATTGGGCGTGACTACCTCGGCCAGCGGCAGGAGCACGTCCTTGAGCGCGCTAATCGCTGCTGGTTCAAGCAGCGTGTCCCCGCTTTTGGCGACCATCACCGGGTCTACAACGAGGCGCAGGCGCCAGCGTTCTACACATCGCGCAACTGTCTCGATAATCGGTGCGTTGGCGAGCATACCCGTTTTGGCGGCGTCGGCGCCGATATCTTCGAGCACGGCGTCGATCTGCGCCTCGACCAGTTCCGGCGGCAGAGCCAGAACGGCGCGCACCTCCCTGGTATTCTGGGCCGTGATCGCCGTCAGGGCCGACATGCCGTAGACGCCAAACATGGTGAAGGTTTTCAGGTCGGCCTGAATGCCGGCGCCCCCGCCGGAGTCGGAGCCGGCAATCGTTAATGCTCGGTGCGGGCGGACCGGGGGCTGCTGCATGTCATCGGATGTGCCTGTCATGACGGCCACTCCTCCAGGCGCCAGGCCATTTCCCAGAAAAGCCACTCATAGCGGGTGCTGGTCAGGAAAATTTCGTGCAGGCGCCGCTCCTGCTCGGAACTGAGCGAGGGTGCATAAGCATCGAGCCGCGCGCGTATCCACAATTCAACGGCATCGAAGTCGGGCGAGGCGTAGGTCGCCAGCCAGTCGGCGTAGGGATGGTCGGGCGCGGGCGGGGAGTCGCCAACGAGATGGCGACCTACCTCGGCGTAGATCCAGGCGCAGGGCAGCGTGGCGGTGAGGATTTCGGGCAGAGTGCCGGTTGCCGCAATGGAGAGGAGGTGGCGCGTGTAGGCGTAGTTCGTCGGGGTCATGCGCGTCGCCGCCATCTCCTCTGGCGTCAACCCGAAGCGTTCGCCATAACGCCGGTGCAGCGCTGCCTCAACCAGCAGGGTATCCAGCACGTACTTGCCCAGTTGCTCCATCTCGTCGTGCCGGGTGGCCCTGGTGACGGCATAGGCAAAGGTTCTGGTCAGCTCGTCAAGGAAGAGCGCGTCCTGGCGAATATAGAACTCGAAGTTGGCGCGCGGCAGAGAGCCGTTGCCGAGCGCGACGACAAAAGGGTGTTCCAGCTGCCGCTGCCAGAGCGGCAGCACATGCAGACGCAGGCGCTCGCTCAGTGGCGGCCCCGCGCTCTCCGCATCATGCGTGGTTTCAGATGCCATAATCTACCTCCTGGCTCGTGCTCTGGAAAGGCAGGGTCGAATTTATCCGCCCGTGAGAATCGTGTGAACTGGCCCTGGATGCGGACGGATAAATCCAACCCCTACCGCGATAGATAGGCCGGGGGAGTGCAGGTAAAAGAGCAGAGGCGTGAAGGCGCGGTATGGCAGGATGTTTCTCAATAGTCATCGATGCTCTCCCTTCGCTGGTATTACCCAGATCAGGTTAACAAGGGTATACCACACACTGCGGTGGTGCTCTCAGCCTGGCTGCCCCAGGCTCCCCTGGCAAACGATAAAGTAGTTATATGCGTATTGTAAAACGCGGAGCCATCCCTGTGCAATATCAAAGCGCCATCATATCATCCTGAGCGGCCGCGAAGGATCCACGTGCCCGGCCAACGAGATCCTTCGCTGCCGCTCAGGATGACAGGGGTGAACCGCGTCACGATTCTGGCGCGGCTGCATCTTGAGGAGGGGAGCGCCGCCGTTTGCGCTGCGCTCTGATGCCATACTTCCGCATGATGCGCGCCACGCGATTGTGGCCGATGCCGAGCAGGGCAGCCAACCTGCGCTGCCCCAGCGTATTATCCTGCTGATGCCATTCCATAATGAGCGCGGCAAGCTGCTCATCCTTGAGGGCCCGCCGGGGCTGTAGATACAGGCTGCCACGAGCTATATCGAGGGCGCGAGCTACCTGGCTCTTGCTATAGGGGCCATTGGGGGCGACCAGGAGGCGGGCCAGTTCCACCTTCTCCGCCGCTTTTAGCGCTCCAATAGCCCCCGGACTTTTTTTAGGATTTCGTTCTGTATGGTTAATTCGCTGATAATCTTCTGCAAATCATCGGGGGACGCACCAGGAGCATAACCCTCGGCCAGCGCCTTCTGTTTAGGATCGCGTTTATCGACGAAAATGCTGGCGGCCTTCGCCTGAAATTCCTGGCGCCAGCGGTGGATCATAGAATTGGAGACGCCAAATTTCTTACGTACATCTTCGAGGGTGGAGTCTCTTTGCAGGCTCTCCAGCACCACATTGAGCTTAAATTCTGGAGTATACTGCTTGCGTTGATTCCCTGTCATATTTAGCTGCCTTTCATCCCATTTTAATTCAACGGAGGGCATTATAGCAGAGCAAAGTGAACATTGTAAATTAATATTACGTGTATTTATTGAGCTTCCATCTCCGCCGTTCTGGTTTCCCTTATTCGAATGTCTATTATAGTGAGTATCGGAAAATGTAGCAATCAAAGATTGAAAATGATAGGGTTTTCCGGTTTGCTTTCCTTCTTCTGGTGTTCATTGTAGAAGGGATCACAATGGTAGTTAATGAATCTAAATGTATTTGTCGAAATCGTAACCGTAGCTCAACCGTCTCTCCACCTCTTTCCTCTTCTAAAACGTCTGGTGGCAATGCATAATACCAACGAGTAGTAAATCCCTATCCGGGGGCGATACGCGCTGAGACTCCTGCTTGTTGGAAAAAGTATGCGAGTATCGAGTATAAGGTACTGGGGGGGAAGTATACTCATAATATTAAGTTTAGTCGATATCAGGTACAACGAAAGGAATCTAAAACATGCGCGAACTCAATGAACAGGAACTCGAACAGGTAGCAGGCGGCCATAGCATTTTCCTCAACTATGGCACTACGGCGGCGGCGGATGGCGGTGCTTCGGCGAAGTTTGGTCATGCCAGTTCCAGCTCGGTCACAGGCTCAACTCTCAGCCATCATGGTTCCAGCTCTTTCGCGGCTAACAGCAGCCAGGCATGTGGCTACAAGGTTTCCGCCGTTAGCGAGGCTCAGAGCAGCAGCGGCCTGACCATTGCTGCCAGCTAACACCCTTCGTCCGCGATGGGCGCAGTGAAATGAGCAGCGGTCCATCACCTATTCTTTATCTGGCTGTAAGACCAGGACAATTGATTGGGCCTGAGAGGCCACAATAACAATGTATTAAGTACATGAAAGGAAATCTTAAGAACATGCGCGAACTCAACGAACAGGAACTCGAACAGGTAGCAGGCGGCAGCATTTTCTTCAACTATGGCACTACGGCGGCGGCTGGCGGGGATGCCTCGGCGAAGTGGGGCCATGCCGGTTCCAGCTCGGTCACAGGCTCGAAACTGGGCCATCATGGTTCCAGCTCTTTCGCGGCTAACAGCAGCTGGGCTTCCGGCTACAAGGTTTCCGCCGTTAGCGAGGCTCAGAGCAGCAGCGGCCTGACCATCTCTGCTGACTAGCATCTTTTTCCCGCTGTGACGAGCGGGTATGCGGGGCTGGTGGCCCTACCCATCGGGGAGCACCGGCCTCCTTTATTGGGTAACGAAGGCGCTGCTCATGGCAGTCATAACAGGGGAAAGTATATGCAAGATCTTCAAGGAATGAGAGAACTGAGCGATCAGGAACTGGAGGCCGTGGTCGGCGGCGCCGGTCATCATCACCATCACCATAAGCATCACCATCGCCAGTTTCACGGCAAACCTCATACTTCTCATCCTGGCTCGACCAGCGCCGGGGTAGGCGCGGGTGCAGGCGCGGGTAATGGCTCGACCAGTGCGGGTGTCGGCGTGACTGCCACCGCTTCGGGCGGGCCGCTGGGTATTGATGAAGTGCTTACCAACGGGCAAAGTTACACGATAGAACTCAGCAATGGTGAGAGCATCTCGATTGCTATCGGGTTCGCTGTTGGCGTCGCTCTCTAAGCGCCCTGACCCTGATCGGTTAACTGAGGAAGTATGGTAGGGGCAGGATCGATCCGCCCGCCGGTAGTATGAATTGGCCCCGGATGCGGGCAGATAAATCTTGCCCCTACCGGGGAATATTCATTTTTAACACCATAGTTTCGCTCCCTCCAGAGCATTATCATGTATTACGCTAAACTTTTAATGTAGAGCATATTGAAGCTATATAATAAGGGTTTGTAGCGGTGGCGGGGCGGCGCTGTCGCGCCAGGCCCGGCTTCGCCAGGCATGAAGGAGGAATAGTATGCCAGAAGCCTCCCCTAAAAAATCTATATTCCGCGATAAAAGTATACAAAGATATATCCAGAATAGAGAAAAAAGCGTTCTTCCTCGTGTTGTTGCCCCGCCTGTTTTTGCTTTCTGCTGGCTCGTGCTGGCGCTGCTGGTCGTTGCCGGCGTCGTCATCTGGTCCGGGCGCGTACCCTTCTACATTACCGGGCCAGGGGTTGTGCTCGATGTAAGCCTGGCGACCAACCAGAGCGGCCAGGCTACCGCGATCATCTTTTTGCCGGCCAGCGAAGCTTCCCACATACATAGCGGGCTTCCGGTTCAGGTGCAGATCGGCCAGAGCGGGCCGCTGCTCAATCGCACTATCAATGGTGTCGGCAGCCATCTGCTCAGTCCAGATCAGATCCTCCAGCAGTATCGCCTCGCGGTTGCGCAGCCCTCCTGTGTCGTGGTCGTCGCGCTGGGGCCGAACATCTCCGGCAGCCTCTACGCGGGAAGTTTTATCCAGGGTCGCGTTCAGATTGGCTCACAAAGCCTGCTCTCGCTGTTCCCTGTCCTGAATGAGCTAAATTTGCAATGGCATTTCTGAAAGATAAGCAGATGGATATAAATGATATTAATGATAATGATATAGATACCGATATAGACACAGAGGATATGGAGACGGCGGTTATCCCCGCCTTTGAAGATTTAGCAACCTCCGTCGTGCCGGTCTTTTCGACGACGGATCTGGCAAAGCGGCGCCGTGTCTCGCTGCGCAGCCACACGCTGGGTTTGCCGCGCGGCGATGCGCTCGGCCTTTCAGAGTTCGATCCCTCACATTCAGAGCAGGTACGCGAGAGTATCGCGCCGGAAGTCGCCGAACTTCTCGAATTCAGAGAAGAACTGGCGCGCGAGGAGACCAGGCAGCTACAGGCCATCAGCAGGCTTCCCGACACGCCGCCGCCAACACCCGCCGCTCCTGCTGCCCCGGCCGCCCCGGCGAAGCAGGCCGAACCGGAGAAACGCAAACGTTCGGTGCTCGACCTGTTACGCAGGAGGCGCCGTGTGCCCGTCATGCAGCAGATCAGCATCGTCGAGTGCGGCGCGGCCTGCCTGGCGATGATACTGAGCTACTATGGGCACTGGACGACAGTGGCGCAGATCCGCGAACAGTGCGGCGTCGGGCGCGATGGCCTGACGGCGCTGAGCATCGTCAAATCCGCTCGCAAGTATGGTATGCGCGTAAGAGCCGTCTCGCTGGAGGAGAACGATTTTCGCTTCGTCACCCTGCCGGCCATCGTCCACTGGGAATTTAACCACTTTATGGTGGTCGAGCGCTGGACTCCTCGCTACGTCGATGTGGTCGATCCAGCTTCGGGTCGCAGGCGCATGAGCGCTAAAGAGTTCGATGAGGGCTTCACCGGGGTGGTGATTATGATGGAGCCGGGCGTGCAGTTCTCGCGCGCCGGCAAAGTTGCCCAGTTGAGCCTGAAATCATACGCGAAGCACTATATCAAGCAGGCCCCGGCGGCGGTATTTCAGGTGCTTGGCGCCTCGCTGCTCTTGCAGGTGCTCGGTCTGGTCTTCCCGGCGCTGACAATGATTATCATCAATAACCTGATCCCGATGAAGGGGAGCAGCGCCCTGCAAATTCTCGGCATCGGCGTGATTATGCTGGTGCTGGCGCAGACGATCACCAGGCTGCTGCGCTCTCTGATCCTGATCTATTTGCAGGCGCGGGTTGATACCAGTCTCATGTTCAACTTTCTGGAGCACCTCTTCAGCCTCCCGCAGCGCTTCTTCTTGCAGCGCTCAACCGGTGACATCCTTGCGCGCATAAGCAGCAATACGGCTATACGCGACACGATTAGCAACCAGCTTTTTTCGACTGTGCTCGACGGTACATTCGTAGCCGTCTACTTCGTGATCCTGATCACGCAATCGCCCATTTTCACGCTCATTGTGATCGTGATAGCTACGCTCCAGGCGATTTTGCTGCTGGGGACGGGGAAGCCTCTGACCGAACTGAGCCGCCAGGAATTGACGGCTGTCGGCAAGTCGCAGGGATATTTGACCGAAGTGGTCGCCGGCATCAAGTCGCTCAAGGCGGCGGGCGCCGAGCACCGTGTGCTGGAGCGCTGGTCCAACTACTTTTTTGAGCAGATGAACGTCTCGGTGCGTTATGTTTACGTCTCATCGCTCATTGATACCGTGCTCTCTACGCTCAGTACCTTCGCGCCGCTGATCCTGCTCTGGATCGGGACGCAGCAGGTGATCGCCGGTACGATGGAGGTGGGGACCATGCTGGCGCTCAACACGCTGGGGACCTCTCTGCTCGGCCCGATCACTTCGCTGGTTGCCAGCGCCAGGCAGATCCAGCTCGTGCGCTCGCACATGGAGCGCCTGGGTGACGTTATCGAGGCGGAGCCAGAGCAGGATGTGCAATCGGTCTTGCAGCCGCCGCAGCTTACGGGCAGCGTGCGACTGGAGAACGTCTCCTTCCAGTACGATCCGCACTCGTCCCCGGTGCTGCGCAATATCAACGTGGATATCAGGCCGGGGCAGAAGGTAGCCATCGTCGGCAAGACAGGTTCAGGCAAAAGCACGCTGGGTGCCTTATTGCTCGGCCTCTACACGCCGACGGCGGGCGAGATTTACTATGACGGTATACCGCTGCGGCAGCTCAATTACCAGGCGGTGCGTTCGCAGTTCGGGGTGGTGATGCAGGAAGCCAATGTCTTCAGCGGCTCGATCCGTGAAAATATTACGCTGAACGATCCGGGGATGGACATGGAGCAGGTCATTCGCGCCGCTCAGTTCGCCGCTATCCATGACGAAATTATGCAGATGCCAATGGAGTATGAGAGCATGGTTTCCGAAGGAGGCAGCGCATTATCCGGCGGTCAGCGGCAGCGGCTCGCCATCGCGCGCGCTGTGGCGAAGTCGCCCGCGATCCTGCTGCTCGATGAGGCTACGAGCAGCCTGGATGTGGTTACGGAGAAGGTGGTAGAGCAGAACCTTAACCGTTTAGCCTGTACGCAGATCGTCATCGCGCATCGCCTGAGCACAATTCGCAATGCTGATGTGATCCTTGTGCTGCATGAGGGACAGATTGTCGAGCGTGGGCGCCACGAGGAACTGCTCAGGCGAGAGGGATATTACGCGAAACTGATTCAAAGCCAGTTAGCCAGCGGTGAAATCGTTGCCAGGTAGCTTCTCAGGCCATTGCCGCAAGCACTGAGAAATTACGTCGCCAGATAATTAATTAAGGAGGGAAATATATGTATACACATATGCGTCGTCTTGCCCTGATCAGCCTGAGCATCGTAAGCCTTATTTTGCTCGCCGGCTGCACCAATGTGTCGGGCGGTAATCCCAACATAACCAGCCAGCAGAGCGCAAGCATGCGTGTAGCCACGGTCTCGGCCTCATCTACGGCCTCCAGTGGCGCGCACTCGAATTCGTCGCTGACCACTGGTTCGGCAAAAGCGCATGCCACGACGACGGCGGCGAAGGCGTCGGCATCGGCGGGGACTTCATCATCCAGTTCCGGCGCGTATAAGGGGCCGCTCACACTTACCCTGGCTTGCAGCGGGCCAAAGGCGCAGGATGGCTTCAGCGTCAATGGCTCCCATGCGAAAGCCTGTGTCTACACGGCTCCGGGGGCGAGCCTGACAATCAAAGTAAGTTTCTGCAATGGCAAGCCCGATCCTAGCAGTGCGCTGCAAGGAACTTTCGTTGCCAGCGCCAGCGGCTTCTATGCATGGGACTGGACACCACAGACCAGTTGTCTCTCGGCGTGGAGCGTTGCGGTTACTGCCCATCTGAACGGGCAGAGCGCGGCTGTCGCGCGGGCGTCCGCTGCGAATGGCTCATCCAGTGCGTCCAGCTCGTCGAGTTCGTCGAGTGCGTCCAGTTCAGCCAGCTCGTCGATTTCATTGCCTTAAAAATATGTCTGATGTTCAGCGAACTTGCTCTCTCGGACGGGGCGTGCAGCTCAGGCGCAAGCGAGTCCGCTATCGAAGGACATAGAGATGCGGTCTTCCCGGTAAAATCTGGGAAGGCCGTTTGTTTATAGAGAAAGGGAAAATATGGGCGTTACTGGGGTCGAACCAGTGACCTCTTCCGTGTGAAGGAAGCGCTCTCCCACTGAGCTAAACGCCCTGGATTAGCTGGTGAGGTAACATGAGCACTATAGCATGAGCGGCCCGGAATGTCAAGCATTTCTTTCCTCGTTGCATGGGTACAGAGAGTTGAAGGCGCCGCGCCCCGTGGATTATGATATACTGAGGAATGGTCATTATATTACACGTTTTCAGGAGATTTCGTAATGGAGGATCAAACCTCAAGCACCGGCTCATCGGCGGAGGTTTCTGAACAAAGCGCCAGCAATGCCACGACTCGGCAAGAAGCTGTCGCGGTGCAGAGCAGCGCGGCAGCCACAGCGGCAGCCGAACACCGGCAGGCTTATGGCACGGCCAAAACCGAGAACCTGCGCGATTCCGGCGTCTGGCGCGTGCTTCTTCCCGGATTTATTGTGCTCGCCTGCCTGGCCCTGCTGGCGATACCGCTCATCATTCTGGTCTGGCTCCTGGTCACGGCTCTGCTCCCGCAAAGCCCTACGTCTTCGCTCCTCTGGGTATGGATCGTAATGATCGTGATTATCCTGGCTATCGTGGCCGTTATCATCCGGGGACTGGTGAAGGCGTTCATGACACAGGCGATCAACTATTAGCGCCGGGGTATTCATGGAAATATGTAGAGTCAGACGCGACGACGCGGAGAAAGCGCGTGGCATTGTGATCGTCATCGATGTTCTCCGCGCCTTCACCGTCGCCGGCTACGCTTTTGAGCGGGGGATGCGCGGCCTCTGGCTTGTGCGCAGCGTGGAAGATGCGCGGGCGCTGCGAACCAGGGAGCCGGAGGCACTGCTGGCCGGTGAGGTTGGCGGGCGGCTCATCCCCGGCTTCGATTTCAATAATTCGCCCTCACTTATGGCTGGCGCGAATGTGCGTGGACGGCTGCTCATTCAGCGCACGGGCGCGGGGACGCAGGGTGCGGTAAACGCTGTCAACGCCGATACTATCCTGCTCTGTGCGCTGACCAACGCCAGGGCGACAGCATGTTACGCGCGCAGCCTGCTGGCCGCGGCCAGCGCATGCATCACGCTCATGCCGACGGGCACGCAGGAAGATTTTGCCTATGGCAACGAGGATGAGATGTGCGCCGATTATGTAGAGGCGCTGCTGCGCGAGCGCGAAGATGCCCCCGACGTACTCGCCAGGGGCATCGCCGACCTGCGCGCAACCGACCGCCTGGCGCTGTGGAAAACCGGCTCTCCCGATTTCCCCTATGGCGATATCGCCGCCGTCCTCGACGCGGACCGCTTCAATTTCGCCATGATCGGCGAGGCCAGGGAGTGGCAGGGCATCAGATATGTCGATGTCCACAAAGTCGATGTCTGATCCTGGTTGTTAATTTCCTTTTCCCGTCCCAAAGATACGTGAATCGGCCTTACATGCAGGCGTGATGGCGCCCTCTAATGAGAGCAGCCACGCTTTCGTCGGCAGCCCGCCGCCGTAGCCGGTAAGCGCGCCATCGCTGCCGATAACGCGGTGACACGGCACGATTATCGCAATCGGATTGGCTCCGTTGGCGGCGCCAACCGCACGCGCCGCGCCTGGATGCCCGATGGCGCGTGCTATCTCCCCGTAGGTACGCGTCTCCCCGTAGGGAATGCGACATAATTCCTGCCAGACCTGGAGTTGAAACGGTGTGCCATGCATGTCCAGCGGGCATGAAAACTGGATGCGCTCTCCCGCGAAATAGCGTCTCAACTCGTCGGCGGCCCTTTGCAAAGGCTCTATCTCTTCGCCTTTGACGACGCGCCTGATTTGCAACCAGCGATGCGTCCAGAAAAGCCCGTCGTCGATTGCCGTGCCGGGGGTGCCCGCCCAGCAGACACCGGCCTCCGTTGCCATGACAATGCAGTCCCCGCGCTGGCTAGGAATACTGGTCCAGTGAAGTATACGGGCCTTTTGTTGGAACGCAAGCATTATTCGTAACTCCTTCTTCGCACATCTGTTTCTTTCAAGAGTGTAACACGGGCTATTGACAGGTCGCAAAACGCCTATCCTTCTGTACCTACAAACTAGGGCAAACGAGCATGTCATCCTCTCGCGCCGCAAATGTCATCCTGAGCGTAAGCGAAGGATCCGCTGCGCGTCAGCAGCAGCGTCCCTACATTAATCTTCGTTGCAAGGAAACAAAAAATCTTGAGATAACTTCGATTAGACTTGACAAACTACACTATTCAGCACATAATAGTACAAAGCCCTGCACAAAGGGGGAGAATGGAGCATATCAGCGCATACTTTTCCTGGCAGGGATATCGGAGAGTGTTAGGTATGTCAAAAGTTAGAGAGTATCGTCTGAAAGCGAGGTTATCACAAAGCCAACTGGCAACGAAAGCAAAGGTTGACGATAGGACGGTACGGCGGGCCGAGGAAGACCAGCCAATCCAGGATGTGAAAGCCGCAGCTATCGCCGATGCGCTGTCAGAAGCGCTACAAATGACGCTTACCATTGACGATTTAGAGATTGTCATTTATTCGCCGTAAATTTTCCGTCTTTTACACGAAAGGGGGTATAAACACAAAACGCCTAGACTCTCCGATCTAAGCGTCTTATGTAGCCTGAACTACCTGCTATGCACTGCATGCCCTGAGAAAGCTGACGCAGTGTAAACAGAGCGACCAACCGATTTTACTGTCTAATACAGCGGCAACGAAGGCACGCTGTTGAGTGTCTTTTGTTGCCGTGATTGGCTAGGCTTAGTGGTAGTATGCCACGTTTAGCCCTCGCTTGTCAATTGCAATGACAGAAAGGCAACATTTCATGAGCGTACAAGGTCCTGTACCATCGACTATTCCTCGACGGGCTTCACGCGTGAGTGCTGCCGCCGATGTAACTACCGCACATCAGCGCTATGCTCCCGATGCGGAGCCGCCCTATGGGTATGACACCGATGAGTCTGTATCCTCTGCGCAATCTCCTCATCGCTGGCGCGGCCCAGTTCTGGCAGGCATGCTCATCATGCTTGCGCTCTACTGGATCGGGACAGCGATCATTCTACCCTGGATCACGGCCCAGATCGATCACTGGAATACCGGCAGCGCCCGCCTCGCACACTATCGCCTCGACGTGGGTCATCACGGCGCGAGCGACTTTTCCACCGCCTACTTGCATGGGGAAGCGGTGGTGATCGAGTTCCCCGGCGGCGATGCCATGCAAGCCCGAACCTATGTGATCCCTGTCACCGACACGAATGATCCGACCCCGCGCATTGTGACGCTGGTGGTCAAGGATCTGCGTCCTAACGATCAGCCCGGCAAGCCGGATCTCTTAGTCGAAATCGAAGGCATCGCCGGAGCCTGTCCCCTTTACAATACCGGTACTGCCTTTCAAGCGCAAAGCAACTAGATAGGAAGGAGCAATGACCATGACGAATAAAACCCTCTCGCAACAGGTCCAATGGGGCAAGCTGACGCTCCTGCTGGATCACGAGGAGTTTCGCAAGGGCTATAGCTGGGGCCGGCGCTACTACTTTGAGGATATCAATCACGAGTATCCTGAACGCGCGCGCACAATGACCGCTCTTGAGGCGGCGCAAGTGATCGTCGTTGGGACTGACTCTGACCAGCCTCACTTTGATGCCGAAGAGCTTGCCCATCCGATAGAGACGGTGGGCGTCTTTCTCGGCTACATGAGCGGGGCGCTCATTCCCGAAACCGCCGAGGAGCGGCAGGCGCGTCTCAAGGAAGAGGCAGCGATGCTGGCACGTGCCGAGGTGATCCCGATTTCGTAACGGGGTTTATAGGCGACGCAAGAACAAAGCTGTTTCTTGCGTCGCCTGAGAGCACATGGAGCAACCCATGAACACGGTCAGAATCTATCGACTCACTCATCTCACGCCCACGCGTTTTCGTCGCTTGAAAGAGGCTCAGATGGAAGCCGCGCAGGTGTGGAATACGTGTTGTGAGCTTCATCGCGCAGCACGTAAAGCGCATATGAGATGGCCGGACGAACGTGAATTACGACAGGCAACTAAGAGACAATTTGCGCTGCACAGTCAATCGGTGCAGATGATTGTGCATGCCTTTCTTGCCAACGTCGAGACCACGCGCCAGCTTCGGCAGAAGTACCAGCAGATGAAAATGAAATATCCCTGGCGCACCAAACGCTTTTATCCGGTGTTGTGGCCTGCGCAGGCGGTGTGTCGGGAACGTGGGCGCGTGGTCTTGCCAATGGGACGGGGACGGCCATCGCTGATTCTCCCGCTTGATTTGCCAGAAGAGAGCGGAGCCTGTACCCTCGTCTGGCATAACGGCTTTGAACTGCATGTGTGTATCAAGGTGCCACAGGCCGAGGAGGCTCCCGGGGAAAACCGTGCGACCGTGGATCTTGGTGAAATCCACCTGGCTGCCGTGACGACCAATACCGGGCACGCGCTCGTGGTTTCAGGGCGTGGCATTCGTAGCCTCAAACGGCAGCGCAACATCCGGCATGGCAAGCTCACACGAAAGCAGGCACGCTGTAAGAAATACTCGCGCCGCTGGCGGAAATTGCAACGGGCCAGGAACCGGATGCGTGGTCGCCTGGAGCGGCGTATCCGTGATCTGCGGCATAAGGCGACGCGCAAGGTGATCGACTTTTGCAAAGCGCAAGAGGTGGGCACGCTCTTTATCGGTAATCCGCATGGGGTACGCCAGCAGAATACCGGCAGGCATCATAATCAGCGCATGGCGCAGTGGGAGTACGGCAAAGATATCGACTATCTCACCCATAAAGCGAAACAGGCTCACATCAAGAGCTTCACTGGCAGCGAGCGAGGGACCAGCAGCCAGTGTCCGGTATGTGGGCATTGCCACAAGCCCAGAGGAAGACAATGGAACTGCAAACGCTGCGGTTTCTGTGGGCATCGGGATCTGGTTGGCTCGGTCAATATGCACCCGCTTGCCTATGGAGAAAAGGTCACATTCCCTCGCATAGTCACGTATCTACGCCCTGGCTCGATCAGGCGTTGTAGTAGGGCAGGCACGCCCCCATGTTGTCTGAGTGAATCAGCGGCTCAACCACGTAGCACCGCTACGGTCTCTTTGGAGACAGGCCACCCGTAGGATGTTGCTCAGGAACCTGTCAGCCTCAAGGCTGGCGGGAGTGTCAATCTTCGTTGAGACGTAACACCTGGCTGGTCGACGGCTGTGCGATGACGCGGACCATCATCATAAGCGCCAGGATGTAGACCGCGATCAGCGCAATCAATGCCAGGGGCAGCGATGGGGGCAAGACGACCTGCGCGGGAAACGCCGATTGCAGGGCGTAGAACTGATTCGTGCTCAGGTTGGTGGTGAGGTGCGTGAAGGTGAGGGCCGGTATGACCGTGACCGAAAGCAGGGCGCCGAAAGCAACGCCCAGCAGCAGGCCGGTGGCGTAGATGATCCCCTGCTCCCAGATCAGCACGCTGGCAACCTGTTGCGGCGTTGTGCCAATGGCACGCAGGATGGCGAAATTGGTCAGGCGCGTGCGTGCGCTCAGCCAGGAGGCCAGCAGGTCGCCGAGCAGTGCCAGCAGCAGCGCCGTAACTGTGCCAATGCCCAGTACGCCTCCCAGCACGAGATAGAGCGGATCGTTGTTCAGTTCGCCGAGCAGGACGCGCCGGTCAGAGAGATTAGTGACCAGCAGCGCGGGTTTCGTGAGTGCTGTGCGCACGCTGGTCAGCGAGGCTGCGTCGCTGCGCGTGTGCAGCCAGATATGGTTGATCGGCGGCGTATCCAGGGGGCCGAAGACCGCTTTGCTCCTCTTGAATGCCGTGGCGTAGATGGTGGCGTAGGTCTGGTAGTCGACCAGGACGCCGCCAACCGTCGCAAAGCTCTGGCTGCCCTGGGGAACCGTGCGGTTATTGATCGTCGGGATGTGCTGCACCACGCCGATAACGTAGCAATTCATTTCGCGAATGGATTGCTCGTCCACGCGCACGGTGAAGAACGAGCCGGCATGGAGGCGCAGCGTCTGCAATGTGATCGTATCGATAATGGCAGGAACGATGCCGTTCTGAACGTCTTTCTGCTGTGCTATCTTGATGGCGCCTGGACGCAGGGCGGCCAGCTTCGCCAGCAGCGCCCGCCCGGTCTGGTAATCCTGCGGGGAGGACCAGATCGTAGTCTGGGCGAAGGTAGCAGCATCGACGGCGCGGATCTGCATCTGGAGGTTGGCTGTTCCGCCCTCACCCTGTCCGACGTAGCCGGCGCTGGCCGAGAGCACGCCGGGGATTGCCAGGTAGCGCTCGCTGATCCTGGCGGGGAGAACCAGGGAGCCGGTTCCGGTATTGTTCAGATCGCCGCCGAAGTCAGCCCCGACCAGGTAGGTTGCAATCTGCTGGATGTGCTGTGCCTGGCTGGCAGTGTAGACCAGGGTGAACAGAATGAAGGCTGTTGAGAGCGCGAGCAGCATGGTCATGCGGATAGACTGGCGCGGCGAGCGTGCCACCTGCGCCAGCGCCAGCATAGAGACCGCGCCACGCCCGCGCGAGGCGAAGTGCGCGCCCAGGCGCAGGATCAACGGGAAAATACGCAGGAAGAGCAGCATGCAGCCGATGATGAGGAAAAAGGGGGCGATGATCGATAATGGTGTGACGATGAGGACCTGTGCATCGCCTTGCAGCACCGGGCCGAGCCTGGTCAGGTAGAGCGAGATGCCGTAGCCAACGAGGGCGACCACTCCGGCTATCACATCGAGTTGCATACGCTGCCAGAGGGGGCGCCGGTTCGTGCGTGTAGCTTCGCGGCGCATAGCGAGTACGTCCGAACGAGAGGCGAAGAAGAGCGAGACGCTCATCGTCAGCAGCGCGACCAGCACGACGGCGCCGGCATACCAGGCCACCCCTTCGATGCTCCGCAGCGGATTGGTCGTGATGATGTTCAGCGCGTCCCGCTCGCCGGCGGGCAGCATACGCTGTGCCAGCGCTATGACGACAATAACGGCCAGGGGCAGGCCGATCACAATGGAGGTGATGCCAATCCCCAGGCTCTGGGTGAGCAGTGCGCCGAAGATCTGCCCGCTGCTGGCCCCGCGACTGCGCAGCAGAGCAATCGTTGCCGCCTGGCGATCAACCAGCAGGTTCGTCATCAGACTCACGAAAAAGAGCGAGAGCGCGATAATCAGGATCGTCAGAACCGTGATGGGAATGAGGGCAACGTCGGCGCGGCTGCGAAACTCCTCCAGGTTGCTATCGCTATCGGGCGCGCTGAGCAGCGGGCTGCTGAAGCTAACCTTGTTGAAATAGGGGAAATCAGGCGGAGAAGAAAAATCATTGCTGTCCCCGGTCAGGTCGCCATAGCTGGTGTTGAACGTGGTTTGCAGCGCCGCGATCTGGTTAATGAGCGTGTCCAGGTTGTCCATATTGGTGTGCGGCACGTCGAGGCGATAATACCAGCGCGTCAGGTAGCCGAATCCGGTAGTGTAGGTCGCATCACTGTGATGAAGCGCGCTGGCGTGATCAGAGATGGCGAGCAGAGCATCGTATGGCGCGAGCATCACGAAAGTGTATGACGTAATCTTATTCTGAATGAGCGTGGTTGGCCTGAAGTCCTGCCCATGCCAGTAAGCGGCGTTTTTCGGTTCCACGTTAAATATGCCGACTACATGCGCCGTGAGCGTCATTGTAGAGGGAATGGCTCCGGTATTGTTATTGACATCCTGCAATTTAGGAAAGAAGCTCAACGCCAGCTTGAAGGTTGATCCCAGCTTTACGTGCATCAGCTTCGCCGTCTGCGGCGTGAGCATGATTTCGATGTCCGTTGCCGGTTGCTCCGTTATGTGCGCTATGCGGCCCTGAATGGGGCCAAGATAAGGCGCGGCCTGCTGCATCTGCGCTCCGTAAATAATCAGTGAGGTTGGCGACCTCGGCTGCGGGTAGAGCGAGAGGTCCAGGCTTTCGAGCAGGAATTGCGACGGATAAACCTGTTTGCCAAGACCTTGTTGAAGGAGAGCATTGAACTGGCTGCGCGCATTCTGAAAGATAGGTGTGGAGAGGCCGAGCGTTTCGCTATCGACTTCAAACTGGGCGCTGTCGGGGGACTCGCGCAGCGTGTTACGCAGTCCGGCCGTCATGGTGACGTTTGAGAAGAGCGGGATCGCGCAGACGATCATAACGGCGGCGATCATGCCGATAGTGATGATACAGAGCAGGAACCATGTCTGGCGCAGGCGCCAGAGGGCCAGCGTCATGACGGACAACATTGAGAAGCGGCTCCGGTGGTTCGGGTGCGGATTTTTTGCTGCGGACATACGATGCTGAACTCCTCTTTTCTAGGGGTACTCCTCTCTCTTCCCTTTGCTCAGTATAATCTGAACGCGCGCGGCTGGCAACCCGAAGATGATATCGTTTTCTGTCCCTGCTGACACTTTAAAGAAACTTTACCGAATCCATACAAATCTATTCATTTGTGTCTCATATACGCCTGCTATAGTTGCAAAAGGCGTCTGCTTCCCGGCGGCCTTGCACGCACTCACTGGTGAGTGGTTCGCGCGTCTCCGCCGCGCCTGGGATGGGGTTTGTGACGCGGGACATGCGCTTCGCGCATGTCTCGCGTCACAAACCCCGTAAAGCGAGCGCCGCAGGCGCGAACTAGCGCTGGTGTCAGCAATCAGATCCACTTTAAGTGGATTTGATGCACAGATCCCTGGATTGTTGAGGTATTGCAAACGTGAGGATGTTGAAGTGGTTGCCATTCTGTAGATTGAGATGGCTGATGCTCGTTTTAATACTGGTATGTTCCGCCTGCGGATCCGCTCAAAATCCACCACCACCGGCGAACAGTCTCACTCCAGGAAATACAGCCGTCCCGGGGCCAACGCAACAGCCTTCGGGCACGACAACCCTGCCAACGGTGTTCCTGATAGTGATGGAGAACCACGACTGGTCGGGGATCAAAGGTAATCCCGATGCACCATATATCAACGATACGCTGCTGCCGATGGCCTCTTATGCGCAGCAGTACTACAACCCTCCGGGCCTGCATCCCAGCGAGCCGAACTATCTCTGGCTGGAGGCCGGCACCAATTTTGGCGTCACCGACGATGGCCCGCCCGGCCTCAACCATCAGTCCAGCACACGGCATCTTACGACGCTGCTCAACCAGGCGCATATCTCCTGGAAGTCCTACCAGGAGGGCATCGATGGCACGACCTGTCCCCTCTCCGACAGCGGGATGTATGCGCCCAAACACAATCCAATGGTCTTTTTCGACGATGTTACGAATGACAACAATCCACAGTCGGCCTACTGCATCGCCCATGTGCGTCCTTATTCGGAGTTGCCGGGGGATCTCCAGCACAATAGCGTCGCGCACTACAACTTTATTGCGCCCGATCTATGCGATGATATGCATACAGCCTGTTCCCCATCCTACAATGCCGTGAAGCAAGGCGATACATGGCTGGCCTCCCAGATCCCGCTCCTGCTTGCCTCCCAGGCATACAAAAAGGGCGGCATCATCTTCATTACCTGGGATGAGGGCGAGGGTGGGGATGGTCCCATTGGCCTGATCGTGCTCTCTCCATATGCGAAGGGACATGGCTACTCGAACACAATCCACTACACGCATAGTTCAACGCTGCGCACAATAGAGGAGATCTTTGGGGTGAGGCCGCTGCTCGGCGCCGCTGCTCAGGCGCCCGATCTGAGCGACCTCTTCAGCAAGCTCCCCTGAGAGGGAGTCTGATATTCAGCATCCTTGCTCTCTCGCGCCTGGCTGGCGCGCGACCCCGCCGCGCAAAGCGTGTGGTTCTGGCTGTTCTCCTCATGAGGCAGCTACCGGCAAGCATGCAACCCCCGGTCCCTTGCATTGACAGGTCTCGCAATCGCGTAAGATGCCGGAAGACAATGCATAAAATCCTTTTCTTAGAAGGTGAAACCTTCTGTGTCGCTCTATCGTGTTGGCTTCAGGTGCAATCGCCTGCTCGCGCCTGCGGCGCTCGCTTTATGGGTTTGGCCCGCATACCAAACCCATCTCAGGCGCGGCTTCGCCGCGTAAAGGATGTAAGTGGTTGTGTGGGGAATGCGCGAAGCGCATTCCCCACACAACCACTTACAAAAGGCGAGCGCCGCAGGCGCGAGCAGGCGAAGGTGTCGGGAATCAGATGTTTCTCTTGCGAGAGCGATAGTATGTACCTGGAGGAGCATAGATGTATACACTCGGGATCAACGCCGCGTATCATGACTCGGCTGCCTGCCTGGTCAGAGATGGGCAGGTAATCGCGGCGGCAGAGGAGGAACGTTTCACGCGCATCAAGCATGGCAAGCGTCCCATCCCCTTTTCCACCTACGAATTGCCGTTTCATGCCATCAACTACTGTCTTCAAGAGGGCGGCATCTCGCTTGTAGACGTTGAGCACATCGCTTATGGCTACGATCCCTATATCCTCCTGGCCCATGATCGCTCCAGCACCGTTCTCACGCTCCCGCTGGAGCCGAGCGCCCATCCGGTGCCGCCCGGCTGGGAGTCGGTATGGGATCCGCTCTTTGTGTCATCAATGATTAATGCGCCGCGTCACCTGGCCGGCGGCGTACCGCACCATTTACAGGAGCGCTTTCGCGGCTTTCGCGCGAACGGCCCCTATCACTGGCATTTTGTCGAGCATCATACCGCGCATGCCGCCAGCGCCTTTCTGCCTTCACCGTTCGAACGCGCGGCAATTCTGACGCTCGATGGCCGCGGCGAGAGGGCGACCACCAGCTACAGCGTCGGCGATGGCACCTCGCTGGTCAGGCTGGGCCAGGTCAACTTTCCGCACTCGCTCGGCCTGCTTTATGAGCAGGTGACGGGCTACCTGGGCTTCCTGCATTCCTCGGATGAGTACAAGGTGATGGCACTGGCATCGTTCGGCAAGCCGCGCTACCTTTCGGACTTTCGTGAGATCATCCATGTGGGCGCCGACGGTCAATACACCATTGAGGAGCCGCGATTGGAGGAGCGATTCGGCCCGCCGCGCAGGCGTGGGGAACCGCTGGAGCAGCGGCATTATGATGTCGCGCACTCGCTCCAGTTGGCGCTGGAGGAGGCTGTGCTGGAACTGGCGCAGTGGCTCTACGACGCTACAAGGCTCGACGCGCTCTGCCTGGCCGGAGGAGTCGCGCTGAACTGCGTCCTGAATGCACGCCTGCGCGATCAGGGACCGTTCAAGGAGATCTGGGTGCAGCCAGCGGCGGGCGACGCGGGGACGGCGCTAGGCGCGGCGCTCTGGATTGACGCTCAGGAGTGTGAGGCGCCGGCGCGCTCGTTTCGCATGGAGCACGCCTTTCTTGGCCCGGCCTACAACGATGAGGAGATCGAGCAGTTCCTGAGCTGGGCGAAGCTCCCCTACCGGCGCCCGGCCTCGCTTGTCGATGAAGTTGCCGGGATGCTGGCCCGGGATAAGGTCATTGGCTGGTTCCAGCAGCGTATGGAGTTCGGGCCGCGAGCGCTGGGGGCGCGCTCGATCCTGGCATCGCCACTGCATGCCTCCATGCAGGCCCGGCTCAACGAGATCAAGGATCGCGAAGATTTTCGCCCCGTGGCCCCGGTAGTCCTGGAGGAAGAGGCGGCCAGCTGGTTCGTTGATGCGCGCCCGTCTCCTTTCATGCTCTTTGTCTACGAGGTACTGCCTGAAAAAGCCGATTTCATTCCGGCTGTGCGTCACGTTGACGGAACGGCGCGTATCCAGACCATCAATCGCCGGCAGCACCCGCTCTACTACGACCTGCTCAAAGCGTTCCAGGCGCGTACCGGCGTTCCGGTGCTGGTCAATACCTCATTCAATACCAGGGGTGAGCCAATTGTCTGCACGCCGCGCGATGCCGTCGAGTGCTTCTGGACCTCGCCGCTGGATGCGCTCGTCATTGGCTCGTGCATTCTGGAAAAACCACAGGTCGGTGCGTAATGGTCAGAGTTTCCGTGGTCGTCCCGACCTGTAAACGCCCCGCACTGCTCAGCCGCTGCATGGCGGCGCTGCTGGAGCAGGACTGCGCGCCGGATGATTATGAGGTCATTATCGTTGACGACGCTGCCAGTCCTGAGACGCGTCGCCAGGTGGAGCGCTGGGCGCAACGGGCCGCGCTGTGCAGGCAGACCGTCCGTTACCTGGCAGTGAGCGGCGCTGGCCGTGCACATGGCCCGGCGACGGCGCGCAATATGGGCTGGCGCGCTGCGCGCGGCGAGATCATCGCCTTTACCGATGATGATTGTATTCCCGACCCGTGCTGGCTGCGAGTGGGCATGGCGGTTCTGGCGGGGGGTGTTGATGCCGCTGCCGGGCGCGTGGTTGTGCCACTGCCGGAGATACCTACCGATTACGAGTACGACGCCTCACATCTTGAGCATGGCGAGTTTGTCACTGCGAACTGCTTCTACCGGCGCGACGCGCTGCTGATGGTTGGAGGCTTTGATGAGCGCTTCACCGCCGCCTGGCGCGAGGATTCCGATCTCTTTTTCTCTTTGTTGGAGCGGCGCATAAAATGGGCGCGCGCGCCGGAAGCTGTTGTTGTGCATCCCGTGCGGCCTGCGCGCTGGGGCGTCAGCCTGCGACAGCAGCGCAAGAGCATGTTTAACGCGCTGCTCTACAAGAAGCATCCCGCCCTTTATCGCGAGAAAATCCAGGCCGCGCCTCCCTGGCGCTATTATGTGATTGTGCTCGCGTTGCTGGCAGGTTTGCTCGGTATAGGAACGCAGTCAAGGCTGCTGGCTCTGGTGGGGCTGCTGGTATGGGCCTGTCTCACGGCGCGCTTCTGCTTTGTGCGGCTGCGCCATACGTCGCGCGCTCCCGGGCATGTGGCGGAGATGATCGTGACCTCCATCGCAATTCCGCCGCTGGCGATCTTCTGGCGCCTGCGCGGTGCGCTCAAGTTTCGCGTGTTGTTTCTATGAGTGTGTCTGATTTCCGATACTGGCGCTTGCGCCGGTCACTCGCACGGCTCCGCCGCACAAAGATGGTAAGTTGTTCGTGTGTGGCGCAGCCGCGGCTGCGCCACACACGAACAACTTACATAAGGCGAGCGCCGCAGGCGCGAGCAGGCCGGAGATAGAAGACGGGGGAGAGCAATGAAATTACCAGAATATATTCAGATTGAGCCTGTGGGACAATGCAACCTGCGCTGCCAGATGTGCTCGATCCAGTTTCGCCAGGATGGCCCGCCCTATGGACCGCCCGCCTTTATGGAATTTTCCACGTTTACGCGCATCATCGATCAATTTGAGGGCTTGCGGGAGCTGCACCTGCAAGGACTGGGCGAGCCGATGATGCATCCGCGTTTCTTCGATATGGTGGCCTATGCAGCGGAGCGGGGCGTCAAAGTGTCTACCAATACCAATCTGACGCTGCTCAACGACAGGCGGGCCGGGCGCTGCGTCACGAGCGGACTGGATTGCCTGCATATCTCCATCGATGGCGCAACCGCCGCGACCTATGAGCGCATCCGTGTGCGCGCCCACTTCGAGCGCGTGCAGGCCAACCTGGAACGTATCCTCGCTGCTCGCAAACGTTTCAACAGCGAGCGCCCGCACCTGCGCATGGTCATGGTCATCATGCGGCAAAACCTGCACGAACTGCCCGACCTTGTGCGTTTCGCGCATCGCTGGTCGATGGAGAGCATCTTTGTGCAGCATCTCTGCCATGACTTCGGCGAGTCCAGCCTGCCGGAGCGCTACCTGCCCATGCGCGATTTCGTGCGAGAACAGACCTTGCTGGAGGAGGAGCCTGAGCGCATCGCATACTACTTCGGGGAGGCGCGCGCGGTGGCGGAAGAACTGGGCATCACGCTGCGCCTGCCGCGCACACGCATGCGCCTGCACCCGCCCGGTACCCCGGGGCCGCAGCGCTGCGACTGGCCCTGGCGCGGCGCCTATCTCAGCTACCAGGGCTACGCGATGCCCTGCTGCATGGTTTCGACGCCTGATCGCATCAACTTCGGCAATGTGACCGGGCAGGATGCCGCGCAGCTCTGGAATAGCGCTGCCTACCAGCGGTTTCGCGACCAGCTCTCATCCGCAGATCCGCCGGAGGTCTGCCGCTCCTGCTCAGTTTACCGTGGGACGTTCTAAATAATCGCTTACGAGCGCCTGCGGCGCTCGCCCTTTGTAAGTTGTTCATATGTAGTACATGTGAGAAGAGCCTGTACTACATATGAACAACTTACAATTAATGCGCGTCGGAGCTGCGCGAATGTCTGGATGCATTCATTAAAGGAGAATTAAGAATATATGGCAATCGTTGATATTCTGCTGCCTACGTATAATCGCCTCTCATCATTGATCATGACGCTCTCCGGCATCGCGGCGCAGACGCAGCCAGATCTACGTATTGTCGTTGCCGACCAGAGCCGCGAGCCGGCGAAGAATGTGCAGGTAGTGCAGACGCTGCGCCGCATCATCGAGGTGCGTGGATGGCCCGTCGAATGGTACACGCGGCCTCCCCTGCATGGCATCGCTGAACAGCGCGATTTCTTGCTCAAACATGCCAGCGCGCCATACGTGCTCTATCTCGATGATGATGTCTTTATGGAACCGTGGGTTGTTGAGGGGCTGCTGGCTGTGCTGCGCGCCGAGGGCTGCGGCTTTGTAGGAGCCTTTCCTGCTGGCCTGTCGCATCGCGATGATGTGCGGCCGCAGCAGCAGGTTATAGAATACTGGGAGGGACCGGTGCGCCCCGAAGTCGTGGATCCCGGCTCTCCGCAGTGGGAGCGCTGGCAACTGCACCTCGCTGCCAACCTCTACCATGTGAGCCTGGCGCTGCCGCCGGGTGTGTCGCGGCGCTACAAGGTCGCCTGGGTGGCGTCGTGCGTGCTTTATGATCGCGCGAAGCTGCTGGAGGTCGGCGGCTTCTCGTTCTGGTCGCGGCTCCCGCGCTACCATTCAGGCGAGGAGGTGCTGGTGCAGAACCTGCTGATGAGGCGCTGGGGCGGCTGCGCCATTGTGCCGTCGGGAACATATTACTCGCAGGAGCCGACCACTGTGCTCAACGACGCTGGCACCGTTGATGGACATGCGCTCGACCTGCTGCCAGAGATGGTCGAGCGCTACGCGCCCGAAACACGCACAGGTTTGTGGGGTGAGGAAGAAAACTATCTGGGAAAGGCAGGGGCCAGGCAGAGGGGGGACAAACCAGAGGGGTACCAGGCAGACGGAGGCCAGGCAGAGGGGTACCAGGCAGAGGGGGGCTTGCCCCCGTCTGGCCTCATTTCCTCAAAAAACCTTCATATGGATGGAGGATGTAATGGATAATCCTTTTGCCTCCGGGCTTTTATGGCGTCTACCCGAGGCGCCGCGCAAAATCGCGCTGCTGCGCGCCTCGCGCATCGGCGATTTTCTCTGCGCCATCCCGGCGTTTCGCGCCCTGCGCCGCGCTCTGCCGGACGCGGAGATTGCGATGATTACGCTGCCCATGCTGCGCGATCTCGCGCTCAGGTTGCCGCATTTTGATCGCGTGATAGAGTTTCCCGGCTTCCCTGGCATTGCCGAGCAATTCTTTGATGCGCGCCGCACCACGCTCTTCTTTCAAAAGATGCAGGAGGAGCATTTTGACCTGGCAATCCAGATGCAAGGCTCTGGCGTCAACTCCAATCCCTTCGCCCTGCTGCTTGGTGCGAAGGCGACGGCGGGCTTTGTGCGTGAAGGCGACCCCGCCGGGCGCCTCGCTGCCGCCCTGCCCTATCCGCGCAATGTGCATGAGGTGCGCTGCGTTCTGGCGCTGACGAGCTTTCTCGGCGCGCCAGAGCAGGGCGAGGAACTTGAGTTTCCGCTCTGGCGCGCCGATCATGACGAGGCGGCGGCGCTGGTGCAGGGGGCCGAGCCGCCGCTGATCGGGCTGCACGCGGCGGCTCGCGATGCTACGCGGCGCTGGTCGTTGGAGCGCTTCGCGGAGGCAGCCCGCGAGTTGCGCCGCCGCTATGGAGGCACAATCATCATCCTGGGCGAACCGGAGGAAACGGCGAGCGGCGCGGAACTGGAGCAGCAGGTGGGCGCGCCTTCTCTTAATCTCGTGGGGAAAACAACACTGGTAACGCTCGGCGCGGTCATCGCGCGGCTCTCACTATTGATTACCAACGATACGGGGCCAGCGCATATTGCCTATGCGCTGCGCACGCCCACGGTTACGATCTTCGGTGCGGGAAATCCGGCCACCAACGGGCCATTGCAGGATGGGCCGTACCGTGTCCTGGCGCACCCCGTTCCCTGCCGGCCCTGTGGCTATACGCTCTGCCCCATCGGCTATCCCTGCCTTGATGGCGTCACCGTGCCGCAGGTCATGGCGGCAGCGCAGGAGATCATTAAACAAATCCCTCCATACTCTAAGAAATCCCAGGTAGTGCCATATAAAGATAAATGCTAACGCTCAAAATTGGTATTTATCTTTATGTGGCACTTTTTCCCTCCCTCAATCGTAACAGTATTGAGAAAATTTTCCTGGGGGGAAATCCTCTATCGTCTTCTGGATGCTAAGGGTAAAGAGTATGCAGCAGAGTCTACAGATTCCGAAACAGGTGGTATTTGTCCCGGTGGTTCCCGTCGATTGCATTACCACCAGGCACACGCTGAGCCGGCTGCCTGTGGCAATGCAGGGCGAACCGGAGTGTATTTGTGGCGTGGCCCGTCGCATCGGCTATACCGGAAGCGGGGCCGGCGACCTGGCGATCTACCGCGTGAAGATCAAAACAGATAAGCAAAAAGGCTTTGTCACGATCCCTAAATTATTTATTGTGAAAGATGGGGTATTCCAGGACTACGATCAATGGAAGCGTGAATGTGGTCAGGGCGCCAAGAACGACTGATGAGCAGGGATATAGGATCAGGATAAGGCTGATGGTGCATCTCCTGGCACTTTTCAGCAGGATAGAAGCGATATCTTCAGTGGCCTCGGGTGTCTCCGTCATGCGTTCTTCTAATGCACGAATGCAGCGTTGATAACTACGAACGTAATAGCCGGGATCGCGCTGCTATAAGCTTCAAGTCAGGTTATTGAGATGAACACGATGCCAGAACAGATCCCGATTGGAAACAATATTGCGCTTGGTGGCGATTTGCGTATCCCCCCGCAGCCGCGCGGCGTGGTGCTCTTCGCGCATGGCAGTGGCAGCAGCCGGCATAGCCCGCGCAATCAGTTTGTCGCGCAGGTCTTGCATAAGGCCGGCTTCGCAACGCTGCTCATGGACCTGCTCACAGCGAAGGAAGAGGAGCAGGATCGCTACACGGCGCACCTGCGCTTCGATATCAACCTCCTGGGCGAGCGTGTAGCGGCTGCGACGAACTGGCTCCTGCAAAACACTGCCACCGGAAACCTCAAGATCGGCTATTTTGGCGCCAGCACCGGCGCGGCGGCGGCTCTTGTTGCCGCGGTTGAGCATCCTTACGCCGTCGGAGCCATTGTTTCGCGGGGTGGCCGGCCAGACCTTGCCGGCACAGCCCTATCACGAGTTCGGGCACCGACGCTCCTCATCGTCGGCGGACAGGATACGCAGGTCATCGAGTTAAATCGCACAGCCTTCTCACAGTTGCAGTGTGAGAAGAGCTTTGAAATCGTTCCCGGTGCCACCCATCTCTTTGAGGAGCCGGGCGCACTGGAACAGGTTGCCCAGCTGGCGAGCCAGTGGTTTACGCGCTACCTTGCCCTTCCATCCTGATCGCTACCGGGGGTAAAATAATGAAGGTAGGTAAACCTTGAAGCCAGAAGCGCCGCCTCGAAAACGCAGGGAGAACTACCTTACATTCACCTGACGCGAAGCATAGCCGCGTTAGCGGCGTTACTGAATGAGATACAAGAGAGCGTCATATGGCGTGAGAGGAGGGAGAGCGATGGCAACACGTTATCATAATCGAAGCGAAGCCGGGCGCCTGCTTGCGACAAAGCTTACTGCCTACGCTGATCGCCCGGACACGCTGGTGCTGGCGCTGCCTCGTGGCGGCGTGCCCGTCGGCTATGAAGTGGCGATGGCGCTGCATGCCCCGCTGGACGTGTTTCTTGTGCGCAAGCTAGGCGTGCCGGGCAACGAAGAACTGGCGATGGGAGCGATTGCGTCAGGCGGTGTGTGCGTGCTCAATGAAGGGGTTGTGCGCACGCTGAATATTCCCGATAAGGTTATAGAAGCCGTTGCGCGGCGTGAGCAGCAGGAACTGGAGCGCCGTGAACGGCTCTACCGCGACAATCGCCCGCCGCTGGATGTGAGCAACCGTATCGTGATTCTCGTCGATGATGGGCTGGCAACCGGGGCTACTATGCGTGCCGCCGCCCGCACATTGCAGCAGCAGAACCCTGCTCGCCTGGTGGTGGCCGTCCCTGTCGCCGCGCCGGAGATCTGCAACGAGTTCCGTAACATAGTGGACGAGATCATTTGCGCTCAGACGCCCGATCCATTCTTCGGCGTTGGCTGGTGGTACGACGATTTCTCGCAGACCTCAGATCAGCAGGTACACGATCTGCTTGCGTCCTCTCAGCAACAAAGACCGATTGCGCGCTATAATTAACCCGGTATGCATGTTGTTGTGTGCCAGCGGCGCCTCCCCTCGTGCACTATAGTTAGCTGGATAGGCGTGCTATTGTGCGCCAGCGGCGCCTCCCCTCGTGCGCTATAATTAGCTGAACGGGCGTGCTATCGTGCGCCAGCGGCGCCTCCCCTTGCGCGCTGTAGTTAGCTGGATAGACGTGCTGTTGTGCACCAGCGGCCTCGCATCCTCTGGTGGGGGGTCTGCGGGCACTGCGCCGCAGGCGCAGTGCCCGCAGACCCCCCATTCTGGCGAACCGCGCAGCGGTGAGCCGTCAGGAATATTAGCTCAGAAGCATCAGAGAAAAGGAGAAGTAAATAATAATGCCAGATCATCCTTTGAAGCTTGGGTATAAAGCGTCAGCCGAGCAATTCGGTCCGCGACAATTGCTCGACTTCGCCGTCGAGGCCGAGGAATGCGGGTTCGATAGCGTCTGGATCAGCGATCACTTTCAACCCTGGCGGCACACCAACGGGCATGCCCCGTTCGCCTTTGCCTGGCTGGGCGCGGTTGGCGAACGCACGCAGCGCGTCCTGCTGGGCACAAGCGTCCTGACACCCACCTTCCGTTATCAACCCGCAGTCGTGGCGCAGGCGTTCGGCACCCTGGGTGTGCTCAACCCTGGCCGTATGATCCTGGGGGTTGGCTCGGGCGAATCACTCAACGAAGTCGCCGTCACAGCCTCGGATTGGCCGTCGGCGAAGGAGCGCCTTGCCCGCTTGCGTGAGGCCGTAAACCTGATCCGCCAGCTCTGGAGCGGCGAACTGGTCTCATTCGAGGGGCAATATTATCGCACGCTCAACGCGACGATCTATGACCGTCCCGAGCAGCCCATCCCTATCTACATCAGCGCCGGCGGCCCGGTGGCGGCGAAATTTGCTGGCAGGAGCGGCGATGGCTTCATCTGCACCTCCGGCAAAGGTGACGAGCTGTACCGCGATCAGTTGCTTCCCGCCGTCGAAGAGGGCGCCAGGGCCGCGGGCCGTGACCCGGCCACCATCGAGCGCACCATCGAAGTCAAGGTCTCGTTCGATACGGACCGCGAGCGCGCGCTGGCCGATACACGCATCTGGGCGGCGCTGGCCCTGCCGGCGGAGGATAAGGCGAATATTCATGATCCGCGCGAGATGGAGCGCAAGGCGGCCAGCGTCGCCGACCAGGCGCACCGACGCTGGCTGGTCTCAAGCGATCCCGAAGAGCACGTCGAGCAGATCCGCCCCTACATCGAACTCGGCTTCACGCACCTGATCTTCCACGCACCCGGCGACGATCAATCGCGCTTCCTGCAACTCTACTCGAAGGAAATTCTGCCCCGCCTCAGAAAACGCTGGGGATAGAGGGAACATCCACATTGTTGTGTGGAACCCGCGCTTCGCACCGGTTCCACACAACAATACCACTTCCATAAGGCGAGCGCCGCAGGCGCGAGCCATGGCCCTGGGCATAAAAAAGGGCCGCTGCGTGTTATCGTATGATAGAGTGTCGAGCAGCGAAAACTCCATAGAGAATGTTGCCGGACATCTTGACGTAACCGCGCCACCCATGTACAATCATGGGTGCATTCTTGACACGCTTTCAAGCAGCAGGCGGGGTATGGGAGGCCGAGGAACGCCCCGGGTCTTCTCAAGAACAACAAAGCTCTATGTTTATATCTGGAGAGTAAGCCATGAAAAAAGGAATCCATCCAAATTACGTCGAAGCCACGGTAAGTTGCGCTTGCGGCAACAGCTTCAAGACCTTGAGCGTCAAGCCGGTCCTCAAGGTTGATGTCTGTTCCAAATGCCATCCGTTCTTCACCGGTCAGCAGCGTATCCTCGACTCGGCGGGGCGCGTCGAGCGTTTCCGCAAACGCTTCAACTTGCAAGAGGAGTAGGCTATAGATTTATACTAAGAGGGATAAAGGAGCACACAGGTCCTTTATCCCTTTTTCAATGTGCACTCAGAGTGTGTCTGCTTTCTGACACCAACGTTTGCTCGCGCCGCAGGCGCTCGCCGGATAGAGTGTGTTGTGGAAAATGCGCTACGCGCATTTTCCACAACACACTCTATCCCTTGCGCGGCGGAGCCGCGCGAACGCCTGGCGAGAGAGAGCACCCCTCTTTAATAGGCAGGGAGGTGAGAGACCTGACAGATACAATGCAGCGTACAATATTATTCCTCATTGCTGACACCGGGGCCGGCCACCGCAGCGCAGCCAATGCCATCAGCAATGCTATACGGCTTATCCAGCAGCGGGAGCAGGAGCAATGGCGCGCCTGCCAGGGAGCCAGGGAAGATGGGACCGAGAAGGCCAGTGAGCCGCCTCCACCTACCTATCGCATCGAAATCGTCGATGTTTTTGAGGGATATAGTCGTTTTCCTTTGCGTGAAGTCGTCAAACTCTATGGCCCGACGATCCGCTACACCCCCAGGCTGTTTGGCGAATTCTTTCATAGCAGCAATCGCGAAGAGACCGTTATGGCCCTGAACACGATTGCCAGCCCTCTGATCTTCAATGGACTGCTGCGCCTCTTCACAACTGTGCAGCCCGATATCATCGTCTCTATTCATCCCATTATCAATTTTGTGACCATACGTGTAATCCGCGAACTGGGGCTGCGTATCCCTTTCGTGACTGTGGTGACAGACCTTGTGAGCGTGCATTATGCCTGGTTCGCGCCGGGTGCCGACGCCTATATTGTGCCCACGGAACACGCGAAAAAGCTCTACCTGAAGCGCGGCCTGGATCCTGAGCGTGTTCATTTACTGGGAATGCCTATCGATCCAAAATTTACCCGCCCGGTGGCAAGTAAAGAGGAATTGCAGCGAAAACTGGGGTTGAAGCCGGGGCTGCCGGTAGTTTTGCTGGTGGGCGGGGGCGACGGAGCTGGCGGCCTGCCGGCGGCGGTGCGTACTATTTCGCAGGCACACCTGGCGGTCCAGTTACTGGTCGTCACCGGTCGTAACAGGAACCTGTACGCGCTTTTACAGCGCACGCGCTCGAAGCTGCACGTTCCGGCCAGAATATTTGGCTTTGTGCAAAATATGCCCGAACTGATGCATGCCTCCGATGTAATTGTGACCAAAGCTGGTCCCGGCACTATTTGCGAAGCGCTGGCCTGCGACCTGCCCCTGATCCTGAGTGGCTATGTCCCGGGCCAGGAAGAGGGGAACGTAGAGTATGTGACGGAGAATGGCGTGGGCGTGCTCGCGCTGCATCCTGGCGAGCTTATCAGTGCGTTGCGCCGGCTCCTCAAACCCGGCTCACTGGTACGACAACGCCAGTTGGAGAACGCGCGGCGTATCAAGAGGCCGGAGGCGTCCTTTGACATCGCGCGCTGCATCCTGAGCTTTCTGCCCCCGCCTGGCGAACCGGGCGTCTGGCAATCGCCACATTCGCTGCACCGGCAGCAGATGATGTCGGGGAGATTGCGCTCGGCCATCCGTATGCATCGCCTGCGCACGCCCTTGCCGAGAACCCTCTTCTCGAAGAGTCCGCTCTCAAGCCGTCTGGCTCGCCTGCGGGCGCGCGAACTGACCAGCGAAAAGGAAGAAGAATTACAGTAACTAATCCGATCTTCACTTGCCCGAGCGCCTCAGCGCCTGCGGCACTGCGCAGGTGTAAGTGGTGGGCAGGTGCGGGGACGAACGCCGTTCGTCCCCGCACCTGCCCACCACTCACGGAGAAGGCGGCGGAGGCGGCGAGTGATCGAGACTAAATGGGTCGAGATGGAGATAATATCATCCATCACTCACGGAGAAGGCGGCGGAGGCGGCGAGTGACCCCGAGTATGCAGTGTTTGTTTATAGAATCAGGATTGAAGAGAGCATGTCGATGGAACCCAAACGATCTTTACCTGTTGGAGAGCAGGAGCAAGATTCGACTGTACCTGTGACTGTACCGGAGACCGGGGAAGTCATACCACCGCCTCCCGAAGAGCAATCGGTACAGATAGTGCCGCCGCCACAAATACAGTTCTCAACCTGGCGCTGGGCGGCCATGGGCGTTGTGCGCGTCCTCTACAGGCTGTGGACGCGCATCGCCGCCCATCTCTTCCCGGAGGACTCATTGACCGAGAAGCTGGCGCAGGCGTTGCACATTCCGCTCCCTGATAGACTGAATTTGAGCTGGATCACCGATCATCTCGCGGTGGGCGGGCGTGTGCGACCGGCGGATATCAAAGCGCTGCGCCGCGTGGGGATAACGCATATCGTGGACACGCGGGCCGAGCACTGCGATGATAAGGAGGCGCTGGCGAAAGAACATATCGAATTGTTGCATGTGCCGACGCGTGACACCTACCCGATAAGCATAGAGAAAATGATGGAAGCATCGTCCTGGGTGCAGCAGCGCATCGAGCAGGGCAGCCGCGTGCTCATTCATTGCGAGCATGGCGTGGGCCGCAGCGTCTTATTGACCTGCGCCGTGCTGGTCTATGGCGGCATGCATGCCAGCGATGCGTTGACGCTGGTGGAGGAGAAGCGCTGGCAGGCATCTCCCAATCACAGGCAGATCGAGCGGCTGAAAGAGTTTGAGGCCACCTGCGCGGCACGACGCAGGATGTAGCGCTCGATAGCCAGGGCCACACCGTCTTCTGTATTGCTGGCGGTGACGGCCCGCGCGGATGCCTTCACGGCGTCGGACGCCTGCCCCATCGCCACGCCCCAGCCCACTGCCTGGAGCATCTCCACATCGTTATTGTTATCGCCAATCGCCATCACCTGCTCCAGTGGGATGCCGAACTGCCTGGCGAGCATGATGACGCCGCTGGCTTTGGTGCAGCCCTGTCCCATCACCGCCACTTCGGCCCAGTTATAGCTGCCGCGCGGCGTAATGTTCCATGAACAGGCGAGGGCCGAGATCTCCGGCACCAGTTCACGCGCGACCTCTTCGTCTGTGAAGGCCACCACACGCAGCGGGTCTGGCTGACCTGTACAGCAGTTTGCGTAGGGCAAACGCCGTGTATGGTCGGGGAAAGTCGACAGGTAGTCCTCGATCCAGGCGTTATCAAATTCGGCTGGTCCCGTCCATATTTGCTCCGCAGGACCGTTGATGTGATGAATGACGGGCTGAATATGGTGATGTACCATGATCTCTACTGCCTGCTGCGCAATAGCGGCGCGCAGCCGGTGCGTATACAGCGGCGTGCCCTGTGGATGCTCTAAAATCAATGCACCGTCGTAGAGGATCAGGGGGATGGCGATGCCCAGTTCTGTCGCGATGGGTGCGGTATTGTAATAGCGGCGCGCCGTGGCGAGGGTGACGATCACGCCGGTTTCTTGCGCGGCGCGGATGGCGGCCAGTGTGCGTGGAGTGATCCGCTTCTGAGGGGTGAGCAGGGTACCATCGATGTCGATAACGAGTAGTTTGATTTGCTGCGGCGCCGCGACTTTTACCTGATTCTCCAATACCATTGTCCCCTTTCCTGTTGCCAATAACAGCGATGCGACGGGCGGAAATAGCCCGTCGCGAACTCAACTACATTATACCACATGCCGTTATATTCCATGCGTTGAAGTGGTGATCCATTGGGGACAGCCCGACCCCCGCCAGGGGAGATCCTCTGGAGCCCCTTTGACCTTCATCCCACCGGATTAGATATTATCGTGTCCTCGCGCCTGCGGCGCTCGCCTTATTTAAAAAGGCATGTACAAAATGCGCGAAGCGCATTTTGTACATGCCTTTTTAAATAAGGTGCGGCGAAGCCGCACGAACGGCAGGAGAGGACGAGGCCGCTGAGAACCAGAAACTCCCTTATATCGTTGCGTAGGGGAGGCAGACGGGCAGGCCGTCGGCGGGATGACTGATGATATGCGCCTGAACCTGAAAGACCTGCGCGAGCAGATCTGTGGTCAGTACGTCGCGGGGTGAACCATCGGCGACGATACGTCCCTGGTGCAGCACGATCATGCGCCCGGCGAAGCGCGCCGCCTGGTTCAAGTCGTGCAGGACGAGGATGATAGTTTTGCCCTGGCTGCGATTGAGCTGCTGGATCAGCGTCAGGACCTCCAGTTGATGGCTGACATCAAGGAATGTGGTGGGTTCATCCAGCAGCAGAACGGGCGTGGCCTGTGCCAGCGCCAGGGCGATCCATGCCCGCTGGCGCTCGCCCCCCGAGAGGCTGTCCAGGCGGCGGTGCCGCAGTTCCAGCAAATTTGACTGAGCGAGTGCTTCGGTAATGGCAGCGTGATCCTGCTCGCGCAGCATGCGCAGTGGCCCTGCGTGGGGATAGCGGCCCTGCTCCACCAGTTCCCCGACGGTCAGTTCCTCCGGCGTCTCCGGTCCCTGCGGCAGTACCGCCAGATGCCGCGCGACCTCCCTGGTCGGCAGGCTGGCGATAGCTCTGCCGTCGAGATAGACCGCGCCGCTCCTGGGCGCGATCAGGCGTGCCAGCGCTCTGAGCAGCGTCGACTTGCCCGATCCATTCGGCCCAACCAGGGCCGTGATCGTCCCCAGTTCTATCTGGAGCGAGAGCGCCGGGATGACCAGCCGCTCGCCATAACCAACTGCCAGCGCTTCGGCTGCCAGGGCCGCCTTGTGGTCGGATGCATTGGATGGGTACCGGTTCATGTGCTTCTCCGCCATATGAGAAAGAGAAAGTACGGTGCGCCAAGCAGGACCAGGGCCGCGCCTACAGGAATCGTCACCGGCTGCGCGATGGTCTGCGTTATCGTATCGGCAGCCAGCAGGATTCCCGCGCCCATAAGCATGCTGAACGGGAAAAGGCGCCGCGCGTCTGCTCCCACCACGCGGCGAGCGATGTGTGGCGCGATTAAGCCCAGAAACGTAATGCCGCCGACGACAGCGACGGCGCCAGCGGTCAGCAGAGTGGCGATGAAGAAGAGGCTCAGCCGCGTCCAGCCCACGCGCAGGCCCAGCCCGGTTGCGCTGGCGTCGCCCAGTTGCAGGACATTAGCCAGGCCCGCGCAGGCCAGCCCCGATGGCAGTGCGACGATAGCCCAGGGCCACAGCACGTCCCAGTGCGGCCAGACACGACCATTGAGCGAACCGATGAGCCAGAGCAGGACCGCGCCCAGCGCCTCCTGCCGCAGCAGTAGAATGATCGAGGTTGCCGAACGCAGCACGGCGCTGATGAGCACGCCCGTCAGCACCAGTCGGCTTGTGGCGCTCTTTCCTGCTCCGCCCAGCAGATAGACCAGACAGCCGCCTGCCAGCCCACCCGGCAGAGCGACGAAGGGAAGCAGGAGGCCGGGCTGATCGAGCTGCCTGCCCGCCTCAGAGAGCCAGAGCACGGCGAAGAGCACCGCGCCGGAGGTCGCCCCGGTCATCTCCGGTTCGGCAAGGGGGTTGCGCATGATGCTCTGCAAGATGGCCCCTGCCAGGCCGAACATCGCGCCCGCGACCAGTGCAATCAGGGCACGCGGCAGGCGCAGGTCCCACACGATGATGCGTTCGTATGGCGCGACGGGCCGATTGAAGAGCGCCGCGATCACATCGAAGGGCGAGATGACCACGCTGCCGGCGGCAACATGCAGCACGACGAGCAGAAACAGGACGAGCAGGCTCAGCAGGATGAGGGGCCGGTAGTAGCGGACGGCAATACGCTGCATCATGGCTCACCTCGCCGCGCTCCCAACCGCCGGCGCAGCAGCAGGAGCAGGAAAGGTCCTCCCACCAGCGTCGTCCAGACGCCAACTGGAAGCTCCTGCGGCGCGAAGGCCATACGCGCGAAAAGGTCGGCTCCGCTCAGCAGAATCGCACCGATCAACGCGGCGCAGGGCAGGATAGCGCGAGCGTCTGTTGTCTTCGAGATGCGCCGCGCGAGGTGGGGCGCCAGCAGCGCGATAAAAGAGATCGGCCCGCAGACCGCGACAACGGCGGCGACGAGAGCGGCGCCGAGTACGAGGATCAGCAGGCGCGCACTCGTCACCGGCAGGCCCAGTCCCCGCGCCACGTCGTCGCCCAGGCTGAGGACGTTCAGTGGACGCGCGCAGAGCAGGGCGAGCGGTATGCCAATCGCAGCCCACGGGAGCACGAGATAGACGTGCTGCCATGTGCGGTTCGCCAGGCTGCCAACGAGGAAGAGAAAGAGCACGCTGATATCGTTTTGCGATCCCAGGCTCATGAAGACGATCACGCTGGCATTGAGCAGGGCGGAGAGAGCGGCCCCGGTCAGAACGAGTCGCGCTGCATCCTGCGTGCGGCGCGCCGCCAGGAGCACGATACTACCGCCGGTCAGCGCCCCGGCCAGCGCGAGCCAGGGGATAGCGCTAAAGATGACTGCGAGATGCAGGATGGTGATGGCCGCCACGACTACTGTAGCGCCGGCGCTGACTCCCAGCAGTTCCGGCCCGGCCAGGGCGTTGCGCAGAGCATCCTGGAGCATCGTCCCGCTGAGGGAGAGCATCGCGCCTGCCAGCATGGCGAGTGCCAGACGTGGCAGGCGGAGCTGGAGCACAACGACGCGGGCCAGCGCCGATCCTCCTCCGTTGATGATCCGCCAGAGATCGGGCGGCGAGAGCTGCGGCGTGCCGCAGAGCAGGGAAAGCAGCGCGATGCCTGCCAGCAGCACGCCGCAGCCTGCTATCAGCAGTAGTATCGGTGCGCGCCTGCCGCGCCATGCGGATACGGGTGGGGCCTTCATGTCAGCGGTGTAGGGAATACGTCGGGATAGAGCTTATGCATCGCGTCGTCCAGCGCCAGCCCTAACGAGCGTGTGCCGCGACCAAAGATGTAGAAGCTCGGGTTGACTTCGTACACCTGCCCGTCCTTGACCGCCTTGAGGTGGCTCCAGACGGGGCTGTTCGCCAGTTGCTTAGAAAGTGGCTGGCTTGCCCCTATGGAGGCGATGAAGAGCACGTCGGGATTGACGGCCAGGATTTTCTCCAGCGAATAAGGCATCGCACCCGGCTCGTGATCGCTGGCTGCCGGGGCGCCGGGACCGGGCGCGGGCCACGGATAGCTCGTGGTTTGCGCCAGCAGCCCGCCGGGCAACGAGCCGGCGGTGAAAATGTTGAAGTTCACATCCGAACCGTAGATCAGCAAGGCCGATTTATTTTTTGGCGACTTCGCCTTGTACGCGGCCAGCTTGTTCAGGAAGCGCTGAGCAGCCTGGTCGGCCTGGGCGCTTCGCCCGGTCAGTCGACCAATATCCTTGAGATAGCGGATCGAATCGTTGTAGCTGGTGGGATTCATGATGTAGAGCGGTGCGATGGGCTTCAATGCGGAGCGCAAATTTTCGTCTGCATTCGCTATCCCGATCACCAGGTCCGGCGTAGCTTTTGCGATATCCTCGACATTGGGATCGAAGAAGCTGCCGCCGATCTTCGCAAAGCCTCTGGCCTTATCGCCGAAAAAGTGCGGATCCTGCCCGAAGGTATCGTTGACTGCTGCGGGCTGGAGTCCCAGTTCTGCAAGGATGTCTTCGCAGAGCGAGACCAGGCAGGCGATGCGGGTGGGCGGCCTGGACAGCCTGACCGCCGTCCCGGTTGCGTCGGTGAAACTGAGATTGTTCGTCTTTGTGCTTGTTGAGTTGCCTGGAGTCGTCGTCGCCGGCTGGCTGCCGCATGAAATAAAGAGCGCCATGATCAACAGCGCGGCGAGAAGGCGGAAAGTTTTAAGCATCTGGGATGTACTACTCCTGTGTGGCCTTTACCTTACATGCTAACAAAAATTTTGCCTGCCGTCGAGTTTGACATAATTCATACCAGAGCTTCCAGATTGCCCCGGCTATGATAGAATGAGACTCTGTGAGAATGTTCTTGATTTGCCCGCTCTGGCCGGGCGCTCGCGCGGCGGAGCCGCGCCAGAACTATATATCGTTGTATGATGGGAAATTGCGCCGCGCGCAATTTCCCATCATACAACGATATATAAGGCGAGCGCAGCAGGTGCAGGCATCGGAAATAGTGATGCTGAATGAACAATCATCAATCGCCCGAACCTGTCGTAGAAGCGGAGATGCGTCACTGCTGGAGCGACGCGAACGGCCTCCCGCTGCTGCCGGATGAGAAGCCGGTGAGCACGGTGCGCGATAGCCTCTACGATCTGATCGCGCTGGGGCCGCGCGAAGAAAAATTAATCAGCACGCCCGAGTTCCTGCGTCTCCAGCAGGTAAAACAGCTCGGCTTCGTCTATCGCGTCTGGCCCGGTGCGACGCATACGCGCTACGAGCACAGTCTGGGGAGCTATCATCTCACGGTGCGCGCCCTGCGGGCGTTGTTGCAGCGCGGCGAGGATGGCGGCCTGTACGGTGTCTCGCTCAGCAGCATCCAGGCGCTCATCGTGGCGGCCCTGCTGCACGACATCGGTCATTACCCCTACTCGCATACCATCGAAGAGCTTGGGCCGCCAGTTGCCTACCATGAGCAGGTGGGGCGAACGATTATCGAGAACAGCGAGATCGCGACGATCATCGAGCGCGACTATCATCTCTCGCCGGAGCGCGTGGCCGATTTCATCGATCCCCCCCGGGGGCGGGCGAGGTATGCCGACGATGAACTGCTAGGCCATCTGTTGAGCGGCGCGCTCGATGTCGATAAGCTCGATTACCTGCCGCGCGATGCCCGCGCCTGCAACGTGCCGTATGGCGGCGTGGATGTCTCGCGGCTGCTGGGAGCGCTGCGGGTACATACGGACGTGCAGGGCGAGCGGCATCTGGTGGTGACGCACAAGGGGATCAGCCCGCTGCATTCGCTGCTGCATGCACGCCAGGAGATGTTCGACAATATCTACTGGCACCATACCAGCCGCGCCTTTCAGGTAATGCTGGTGCGCGCCGTGCAGGAGGCGCTTATCGCCGGGGCGCTGTGTGCGGAGCAACTGGTGGGGCTGAACGATGCCTCGCTGCTGGCGCTGCTGCAAGAAGCCCGCATGCCGGTGAGCGCGCGCGCGCTGGCGCAGGAGTTGCAACTGCGCCGCCCCTATAAGGGAGTGCTGGAGGTGAGCCGGCTTGCCGGTCGCTTCTTCAATCGTCTCGATGCCCTCTTCTGGGATGCGGAGCGGCGGCGGCGCGTCGAGCAAGCGCTGGCGGCTGAACTGGCAAGCGCGCTGGAGGTGGAGATAGCGGACCACGAAGTGCTGCTGGATATCCCGCGCTCTGAGAAGTGGGAGATGGACGTGTGGATCTCGTTTGCCCATCCACCCGTCGGCATGGCGCCGCTAATGAAGTGGGTGGAGGTGACAGGGCTGCAATCCGACGACCTCGCCCGCTATGAACAGCACCAGCGCCGCATTCGCGTTGTGGCGCCCGAACGCCTGCGCCCGCTGTTGCTGGCGCGGCGGGATGATTTACTGCTGCCGTTGTTGGATAAGCTGACTTGAAGAGATTTAACCACCGGGAAGCGATACCGGGTGCCGGTAGGGGCGCGGCGCTGGCTGAATGCTCGGGTGGGGTGCCGGGGGCCAGACGCAAGCCCGCTCGCCAGATGGGAACGGTGGGGGATCATTTGGAGAGGCGGATTTGCGCTTTGGCCCCCACCCGGCGCCACGCTCCTACGTCAATCCCGGCATTTATGATGCTGGTTTACGAGCGCGGCGGCCTTCGACGCACGGTCACGGCTTTGTTGCGGTAGATCATCCTGATCGCCTTTTCGCGAATGCGGCGCGCGGGCGGATACTCCGGGTTGATATGTACGGCATGTTCGGCGGCCTTCGCGGCTTCGCGGTAGCGCTCAAGCCTGTAGAGCGTATCGGCTTTGAGCGTCCAGGTGCGCACGTTCGCCGGATCCATCTCCAGGATGTGCTCAATAGCCTTGAGAGCCTCATTGAAACGACCCATACCACGCAGCCCGCTCATATAGTTCTCCCAGGCAAACAGGCTCTCGGGCGTAAGTTCGGTGAGCGTGTGAGCGGTCTCTACCAGTTCGGCATGCATTTCCAGGGAGCGCAGGATCTGCGTTGCCTGCGTCAGCGAGGAAACATCGTTCGGACTGATCTCCAGCGCCTGGCGTGCGGCAGCGCATGCCTCGCGCATGCGTCCGAGCCGGGTAAGTACTTCGACCTTCATCTGGAGGGCGAAAAGATAGCCCGGATCAAGCTCCTGGCTGCGATTAAATGCCTCCAGCGCCTCTATGAAACGGTTGAAATTGAGCAGTGCGATGCCCTTATTCGCCCAGGCGCGGGCATCCTGCGGCGCGAGTTCGACGGCGCGCTGCGCGCTGCGCAATGCCTCCGAGAACTTCTGCTGTAGCAACTGGAGGCCGCTGCGGTTAATCCATGCCAGCGCGAGGTTCGTATCGAGCAGCAGCGCCTGGTCGTTAGCAATAGTGGCTTCGGAGAAGCGTTCAAGCTTTTGTAGTGCGCGTGCCTTGTAGGCCAGCCCCTGCGCCGAGTTCGGATTAATGTCGAGCAGCGATTGTGCTGCCCTGTACAGCGACTCGTAGTGGCCCGTGCCATCTAACGCAATAGCCAGGCCCAGCAGGGCGTCTTCATCATATGCGTTATGGTGAAGGAGGGCCGAGAAGGTTTCGCTGGCCTGGAGCCAGCGCCTGGCCTGGAGATGCTCGTGGGCGCTCTGCCTGATCTGCTCAAGCTTGCCTGTTGTGCCTGATTGGATATCTTGCTCTTTCACCGTTATTGTTTCCTGTCCTGATAAGAAAGCAGTAGAGATGGATTCTATGCTTTCCCGGTCCTCGTCCGTTCCCACAATATTTTTCTCCTGCACTAATTACGTCCTCATTATCTCATTATCGATCCTTGTGGGCAAGTCCCCTTCCCTTGAGAATAGGACTCTTTATTTTTCCTTCTTTCACCGGGCACTCGCGCGGCTCCGCCGCGCAAGGGAGATATGTTGTGTTGTGAGAAAATGCGCGCAGCGCATTTTCTCACAACACAATCTATCCGGCGAGTGCCGCGGGCGCGAGTAAGCGATCCCGCGCTCATACAGATTCTTTACAAATCCCTCAAAGATCTATAAGAAACCTGCGCTATAGTATTGCTAAGAGATAAGAATAAACGTATGTAGTGTAGTGACAATCATGTGTGTGAACACCGGGAGTACTGAAAAATGGCTTACCAGAATGTAAATGATGAGGCAACAACCCCATATCAGCCCTTTCAGCAGCAGAAGGTAGTACCGCCGCAGAACAACAGGCCGCCAAAGCCGCCATCCAGGGGGCTGCGCACGGGCGCCATTATCGCGCTCGCGCTGGTGATCGCCCTGGTCTTCGGCGTTGGCCTCTTCGCCGGCTGGGAGTTTGGTCATAATAGCTCAACCGCTGTGGCCGATAATCCCGCAACGACGCTGCAACCGGGATCGAATCCTCAAACGCAGGCGACGGTGCCCGCGCTTACAGGGAACAATATCGATACGGTGCGTGAGGCAGTGATTGCGAAGGTCAAGCCTGCCGTCGTGGAGGTCGATGTGCAGACGCAGCGCGGTGGCGCGCTTGGCTCAGGGGTGATTATCGATGGTCGTGGATATATTGTTACCAATAATCACGTCGTCGATGGTGCGCAGAGCATTCAGGTCGTGCTATCGAACGGCGCCAGGGAGAGCGCCCAGCTGGTGGGCACCGATCCCGAGGACGATCTGGCGGTAATCAAGATCAACCCGCCGGCTAAGATGGCCGTGGCGACGCTGGGCGATTCGTCGAAGCTCGTTGTAGGACAGTCGGTGCTGGCAATTGGCAACCCCCTGGGCATTCAGGAGACTGTGACCAGTGGCATTATCAGCGCGTTGAACCGCACGGTAACTGAGCCGGGCGGAGCCACGCTCCCCGATGCGATTCAGACCGATGCCCCGATCAACCCGGGCAATAGCGGCGGGGCGCTGGTGGATATGCAGGGCAACGTCATCGGCATCCCGACGCTGACGGCGGTTGATCCCGAGTTCAATACCCCGGCGAGCGGCGTTGGTTTCGCCATCCCGTCCAATCGCGTCTCCTTCATTGCCAGGCAGATCATCGCCACGGGGCAGGTGACGCATACCGGGCGCGCGGGCCTCAACATCACGGCGACCACCGTAGACCAGATGGTAGCGGCTCAGGATAATCTCTCCGTCGATCATGGCGTGCTGGTTGTCAGTGTGACGCCTGGCGGAGCCGCCGCGCAGGCCGGTATCCAGGCCGGGGATGTGATCGTGCAGGTCAATGGTCAGGATATCAACGATCAATCATCGTTGAGCGATATCCTGGCGACCAAGAATCCTGGCGACAAGATCACGATGAAGGTCTATCGCGGCAATCAGCAGATGACCTTTAATGTTACGCTGGGCGAATTGCAGGTCGGCTAACAGGGGATCAGCA
>DATGLE010000137.1:0-40160 GCA_035294325.1 Ktedonobacteraceae bacterium
GCAATAGATGAGATCGATCAGCGCATTATCGAGGCGCTGCAACAGGATGGGCGCCGCCCCTTCACCAGAATCGCCGCCGATCTGGGCATCTCTGAGGCCAGCGTGCGCCAGCGCGTCGCTCACCTCATCAACACGCATGTCATGCAGATCGTCGCCATCACCAACCCGATCAAGCTGGGCTTCTCCCTGGCGGGCATGATCGGTATTCGCGTAGAGGGTGAGCGACTGCTGGAGGCTGCGCAGGAGATCGCCGCCTTCGACGAGGTAATCTACCTTATTATCTGTACAGGCCGCTTCGATCTGCTGGCCGAGGTAGTGTGCCGCGATAACGATCACTTCCTGAGCTTCCTCACCGATAAGCTCTACAAGGTGAAAGGAGTGCAGCAGGCAGAGACATCCATGTATTTGCGCGTTTGCAAGCAGAACGATTGTTTATTATGGATACAAAATCAGGGGGCAGTACAAAAATTTCGTATCTCGGGTCGTGATCAGCCCGCCAGACAAGAGCCTTGACGCCTAATTGTTCGCAGGCTTCTCGTTTCTCTACATACGTAAATTCGTGGGCCGGGTCATCGAGTTTCGCTCGTGTTTTTGCACACCACTCACGGAACCTCTTTAGTGATTCCTGGATCTCTTGCTGATCGTTGTGGGCTTTCATGGCCGGTTCTCTCTGAGCTTCCCACAACTTTTTCTGCTCAGAGAGAAGCTTAAGTTGAGTCGTTATTTCGGCAAATGTGTCCTCATCGAGTTCCTGCTCAGTTTGTCCCAACCAGGCCGCCAGATTTTTAATCTTGCGGTTAATTTTCGCTAGATTGTTTTCTACAATATCTAGCTCTTGTGAAGCGACCTCCCTTTCCTGTTCCCTACCCTTCAATGCCTGCTCGACTAAATCTGGGTTGCGGATGATCTTGGTGGTGAATGACCACACAGCCTGATCTAGAATATGGGCTTCGATATTTCCCCCATAACATTTCACAACAGGATTACGAAGGTTTGTGCATTCGTAGGTACAGCGCAGCTTGTCTTTATTCCAGCTACTAGGGTGACGCTGTACTACCATCTTAGCCCCACAGTATCCACAAAATGCCAATCCGCAACGAAGTAGTTGCTCCTTTGGGCGCTTATTGTTCCGTGCTGACTGCTGTTTGTTAATGTCCAGAATATGCTGTACCTTCTCGAATGTCTCTAGATCGACGATAGCAGGAACAATTCCGTCAGGCAAGGGAATCCATTCCTCTTGCGGGCGTACTTTTACCCTAGCCCGCTTACCTGGCTCCTTGACGGATTGATAGCGGTTAGCGAAGGCTTTCCCTGCATAGAAAGGATTCCGCAATGTATCATGCACAGTGTTAGGTTTCCAGTAGGGCTTACCACTAGGTGATGGGATTCCTTCTTGGGTGAGCTGGTGAGCAATCGCCCGGAGAGACATATGTTGTGCAGCCATACTAAACATCCGGCGTATAATATCTGCTTCTGCTGGATTGATTATATAAGCTGTCTTAGCCCCTGGTGTACTGTCATTCCACAGATACCCATAGCGGGGTTTGGGAGCGCCACCAGGGAGGTACTTTTTCTCCTGTATTCGCTCCATTCGGCCCCGCTCCGTCCGTTCCTTAATGCGCTGATGCTCAAGTTGAGCAGCGAAACCCATAACATATAGCTGAAGTTTCCCTTCTGGGGTGTACTCTACTTTTCGCAGAACGCATTCGACTCGGACACGGTACTCGGCTAGTAATTCCATCATTATCGCCTGATGGACTGGATCACGGGAAAAGCGGTCCATATCATAAACAACAAGGACATCAAACTCTTGTTGTTTGGCTGCCTTCAGTATAGCCTGTATTCCCGGGCGCTCTCGGTAGATTACCCCGGTAATCCTATCTTCAATGACACCAGCCAACAGGTAATTGTGCTGCTGGCAATATTCGACGATCTTATCTCCTTGAGTTCCGAGTGTGGTCCCGTCGTCATATTCATCACTCACTCGGGCATAGCCCAGGGCGCGGTTGCCCGGTAAGAAGAGAGGGCTTGATTGTTCCGATAGAATCTGTGCCATGTTTTGAGTCCTTTCCGATTATGATGGGATACTTTCAAACTTTGAAGGGGCGGCCCCGGCGCCGCTTGAGCAGTTTGCGCTTGAGCGCTTCATAGCGCCACCGGGTCCGGTCCGGTAACTTCATCACCCGCTCGACAGCATCGGCGCGTCCACAAATGAAGGCGCCGAGGAGCACGTTATGACCGTAGCGGGTCTTACGTCGTTTCTCAAACGGGTCTGGTTCAGGAGGGTCAGGTAGGGCAATGCGAAAGCGAATCTCATACGGCTCATACCACACCATGCTATCCATCGCCAGCACCCGCACCGGCAGGCACGAGTCATGGGTGCCAACAACGGCGGCCTGGAGCTGGTGCTTCCAGGTCATCGCGTTGAGGCTGTAGTGATACCAGTCGCTTGAACGGGCCAGTACCACCGCGTCCAGTTCGCCATAGCTCCTGGTCTTGAGGGTGATGCGATTGCTGTAGGCGGAGCCTCCCACAATCTGGACTTCGAGTTGGTCCTGATGGGCATACAGGGCGCGGTAGGTATCGGCCTGGTCGTAGCGAGTGTAGCGGCGCCGTCGTTTCGCGGGCATGCGTCCCTCTCCTTACTCTTCTTCCTCATCCTGGCGCGGACCGAGTAATGGCGTGTGAGGGGCCTCTTCCTCGACCTCGGCGCGGAATCTCTGCATCCCTGCCCGGAACACCATATCCGAGAGCTTCTTTTGATTTTTGCGCAACTCCTTGAGTTCGGAGCGTTCGTCGGCGATGATCTCCTGGTAGTGGCGGGCGTTATCGGTCATCGTTTGCGCGTTAATTTGCGCCTGGATGACCGTTTGCAGATTCGTCGCCTTGGTGGTAATCATGGCAACCTTTTGTTCCACCGTTTCCTTGCGCTTGTGCAGGTGGCCGCTACAGGCCCAATCGGCAATCGCGCACAGGCCGACGCGCACCGCGATAGCAACATACACCAGGAAGGGAATATGGGCCATAATCACGCTTGCTCCATGCGCAACGGCATTGTTGCCTACCACAGCCTGATCGGCCCCAAGCGCCTGAATGACCAGGGCCGAGGCGAGTTGAGCAATGCCACAGCCCAAACTCATCACGACCCAGAAAATGAATTGATGCCGGTAGGCTTGCTTGCGCCCCTCGGTCTTACTGAAGTTCATGGAGTAGACCATTGCCGTGCGCAACCCCTCTAGCCCATAGCCAATCACGTACATGATGAGCACAAACGGTTCCAGGTCCAGGTAGCGAAACCCGGTCATGAATAAGCCATCCTCGTAGCCGAAGGCGAGGAAGAACACCAGGGGCAAGAGAAAGCGGACACCGACGATCCAACCGTACTCGGCCTGTTCTTCAATGGTCGGCGTACTGTTGCTCAGTTCGTCCACTTCGCGCATCATCGCCTCAAAGCGGGCGTCCAGTCGCTCTTTGAGGGAACCTATCGGTTGGGAAGTTGTGATCGAGGTCGTCATCGCGGATTCGTCCTGGGCGCCACGGCGGCGCCCTATCGCCGTGCGGATTTTGCTTAACACATTTGCCATACTGGGAAAGTCCTTTCCAAGAAATTTAAATGCCGGGGCTAGCGCCCGGCTACCGCCCCGCTAATCGCGCTCGAAAACGCGCCCAACTGTCGCCACACTGCAAGGTAACTGCCACGAAAACCCCCGCGAAGGGATGAGCGCGGGCACGTGAAGCGCTCATCGTTCTTTGCGGGAGGTGCGTTTTTCGCGGATCGCCTTGCGCGTATCGGCGTCGATGACTTGCTGATACTCGACTTGACCGCGCGTGTAGTATTTGGAGACCACGCGCCAGGCGTTGCGATACGCCTGATAGGCGATATCTGAATCGGCGCTCGTCATACGGTTTTGCAGATCTTCACACAGAGCTTTGAGCGCGGAGAGTTCCGGGCCTTCAATCTTGATATGCTTGGGGGTTTTTCTCTCGGCCATAGGTTATACCATCCTTTCAGCATGTGAACGGCGCGTCCAGGTTGCAGCCTTCGGGCTGGATCGCCGTCGGAATCGCCTGGACGTGCCAACAGAAAAGCGGGCGCCGTCTCTCGGTCCTTCGCCCACCCGGGGAGAGACGGCCTGAGTCCGGGCGGGCCACACCAACGAAACGTGTTACAGCAGGTGCAACGCCTGATGAACGATGTCCCAAAGAAACAGCAGGACAAAACCGAGGACCAGGACGATGTATCCGAGAATGACGACTGCCCTCGGAGTCCGCATGGTCACTTTCCCTTCTTGTTGCTTGCAGTGCTGAGCAGAACAAACGCCAACGCCATAACGGCGACGACTGCACCGAGCGGAAGCTTGCTCAGGTGTCCATGTGTGAAGTAAGCTAGCCCTACCAACACAAGCACCGCGCCAACGCCGAGGAGGACCGAAACCGAACGCATAGCAGAGACCTCCTTTTCTTATGCTTGGTGAGAACCGGACGCCAGTGCGCCGGATAGGTCAATACGGGACGGGTCAACAAGACGATAGTGGTCAAAAGTGCGAATCTGTTCAATGTCTTCCTCGACGGTACGCACTTCGGCATGGTACACAGAGAGCAGGTGATGGGTCCGCATATGCATGCGCAGCGCTTGTTCGGGATCAGGGGCAACGGCGCGGGCCATCGCCCGGGGAGCGCTACGTCCGGCGCGGGCGTCCAGGTAGTGGCGCTCATCCAGGTACACTTCCAAAAAGTACTGATGTAGCTTCTCCTGCTGGACCGGGACGGCGAGAGCGGTAAGCGTCATGACTTGCCTCCCTTGCGGCGCGTGGTGTACCAGCCGGCGAGCAGGTCATAGGGGGTGTAGGGGAGAGAACCCTTCCCGACCAGGAACTCGGCGATAGCCTCCGGGGTGGGCATACCGTACCGCTCAAGCGAGGTTCCTGGTTGAGCGGGGGTAGCGTTCTCATGACAGGGGCAGGTAAGATCATCGCAGATGGGCCGCGCATCGGTATGCACAAGCTCATCTTCCATTGGAACAGCTATCGGGGCCTTCTTCTTCATGTGGAATGGTCATCCTTTCTTGACAAGCCCCGTTCTCAGATGGTCCAATGGACCTGAGAACGGAGCAATGGCTAACCTGAGCTATCAAAGTTCTCATTGGCCTGACGCCCGCCAGCGTTGGGCCATCGTGCTAATGTACCAGGACATGCGGCGCATAGACGTGGAGCCAGCGGATAAAGCCGAGCACCAGCAGCGCCACAACGACCAGCGTAAAGAAACAGCCAATTGCCATCTCATACTTGCGCAAAAGTGACCTCACTTTCTGACCTAATCGCGCCGCGCTAGTCTCTGTGCATGAGATCATAGGCAAACAGCAGACCGACCAGGAATCCCACAAAAAACACTCCAAAAACGAGCCACCAGGCCAGCGAAATCATAGGGAACCCCTCCAAAGTGGACTTACAGGAACAGATGCAAGTGTGAGAACAGGGGGCTATGGAAGTACAGCCATGCACATGCGAGCACAACCGCGAAGATCACGAGCCACCCGAGGCAGGTAAAAAGCCTCTTGAACATTTCTCCTCCTTTCTATAATTTCTGTAAGGTAAGTGATTTATGTTACTTGCGTAACATTCATTACAAGGATAACTCATGGCTTCCCTTGCGTCAAGAGGGACATGCGTTCTAAAAGTTATATAACTTGCGTAGCCTGCGTGAAGATGATAGGATAAGGATAGAAACGGAGGTTACTTGCTACTATGAAGGGCTACTACACCGCTAAAGAAGCTCGTGAAATCCTGGGTATGACTTATAGCGCTTTGCAGAATCAGGTTAATATAGGCAACCTGCATCCAATAACGCCACCAGGACGACGACAAAAGGTTTATCCTAAGAAAGAAGTAGATGAGCTTAAGCGCGAGATGGATGCATGGCTCATGGCTAGGACACCAGCAAAAGCTTCACCGACAAAATTTGTTCAAGCCACTGTTGAGGATATGCCTGCTGCTGTCGAACTTTCAAGGGCCGTATTTGGGGATCTTAATATCATTCCTCTGGAGAAGCGTATTCAGTGGCTAGAGAAAAACCCTGAAATTGATTATCTTCTTAAGCAAGAAGATCAAATAGTAGGCTACTTTACTCTGGTGCCCTTGCGCTCAGAAACAATTGATGATCTTCTCAATAAGCGTATTCTGGCTAAGGAGCTTACTGCTAATGATATCCTGACATATGAACCCGGCGTACCCTTAGATTTGTATGCTATGGCTATCGGTGTACGTCCAGGTGTCAGCTTAAGTCAAAAACGACAATGGGGAGTATACTTGCTATTGGGAGCGCGTCGAGTACTGCTAGGGCTAGGTCAGCGGGGTATCGTGATTCGTTCTATTAAAGCTCATAGCTCAAAGCCCGACGGTATCCGCTTAATGAGACATCTAGGACTCACCGAAACTGCTTCAAGTATTCCCGATATGCATGATTTCATGGTAGATGTGGAGGAATCTGGCCTCCCTTTTGTCCTGGAATATAAAGAGGCGTTGGCGGAGTGGAGAAGGGAGCATGAGACGGCGAGCGCCAGCGGTTAGCAACTACGACCTGGACGCTCGCCTAATCGCTATTAGCAGAGAGACAAAGATAAGCCCCCTTCTTGACCGAGAAGGGGGCTTATTTGCTACAATATTGGCGAATAGGCGTCACGCAAGCTCGCAAGCCTGCTCAGTCCAGTGCAGAAGATACTTGCAATTGTGTCCAGAACGATTGGGCTTTTCTATCCCAGGCGCGACTCTCTCCATCGCCACCGCAGGTCCAGCGCCCTCGCCCCGGCGAAGGCGACCATTAAGAGTGTGCCAGATGCCCGGTGCCTGCGTTTGCTCGCGCCTGTGACGCTCGTCTTAATAGCGTGTGTTGTGTGTGATGCGCGAAGCGCATACACAACACACGCTACTCCTTGCGCGACGAAGCCGCGCGAAAGCCCGGCGTGGGCGGCGAGAAGACTGAGAATCTGGCACACGCTATCCCCCCGGCGAGTTTAACGCAGGAAAATACCCCGCTGAGCGTTTTATGCAGTGTACATGTTCAATGAAGTGGTGTATAATCGGGGTACGGGCGTACTACGGCCTGAATCTGATGGAGGTCGCTGCCTGGACTGCTCCATCATCCTTAACTCTGTGCAGCAGAGAACAACAAAGGAGACCTCCGTATGATAGAAACAGTTCCATCGGGGACCGTACTACGCGGGCGCTATCGTATCGAGCGTGTGCTGGGCAGTGGCGGCTTCGGACATGTCTACCAGGCGGTGGACCTGAGCACCAACCAGCAATACGCCGTCAAAGAATATCTGGTGACGGGGGCCAGCGGGCAGGAGCAGCTCAAGCATGAAGCGGCGGTGCTCAGTCAACTGCACCACCCCAACCTGCCAGCCTTCCAGGATGCGTTTATAGAACGGGGCCGCTACTATGTGGTCCTCAACTATATTGAGGGCAACGACCTGACCGACATCATCCGCATCGCGCGCCAGCGCAACGATATTGTGCCGATCCCGCGCATTATGGAGTGGCTGCTGGCAATCTGTGACGCCGTGATATTTCTGCACAGCCAGCGGCCACCGGTAATCCACCGCGATATCAAGCCCGATAATATTCGCATTACTCCCAATGGCGTCGCCATCCTGGTTGATCTGGGGAACGCGAAGGCTGCCGCGGACGGCGCGCGCACGCTTTTCTTTATCCGGCACCAGGGGACGCCGGGCTATGCGCCGCCCGAGCAGTACCCGGGCGGGACCGGCACCGACGCGCGTTCGGATATCTACGCCCTGGGCGGTACACTCTATTTCGCTCTCACGGCCCACGAGCCGCCCAGCGTCTCTACGCGCAATCAATCGATCCAGCAGGGCAAGCCTGACCTGCCAACCTTGCAGGAGGTTCTTGCCAGCAACCCGCCCGAAGTAAGTCCCGAAGCTGATGCCGCGCGGCAGTTCAGGCTGGGCGTGAGCAGGCCCTCCAAACCGGCGCCGCGCCACTCCCGTCACCTGGCCCAGCTCGCCACGCTGCCTCCGGATCTGCTCAAGCAGATCGACCGCATCATACACCGGGCGATGGCCCTCAAGCCAAAGGATCGTTACCAGTCCACGGCAGACTTCGCCAACGATTTGAGAAAGGCGATGGCGGCGCTTCCGCCGGTGGCCCAGGTGGCTCCAGCACGGCAGCCCGATCCGCACAGCACACAGCCCGATCTTCCCATGCTCTATGAGACATTGCAAGCCGCCAGAGCTAGCGGGGATCAGAGTGCACCTCAGAATACAGCATCGCCCGCGACCTGCCCGCGCTGTAATGCTCCACTGGCACCGCGAGCGGCATTCTGCCCGCACTGCGGCACTGCCCTGGGCGGTTCGGCGCCCACGAATGCCGCGCAGCCTGGCCCCAGAGCCGCCGATCCTTCCGCCGAGCAGACCATGCTCATCCAGCCAAAGGCAGCGCAGGCTTCCGTGATGCCTGCTCCTCAGCCGGCCCGGCATGCATCTTATCAGCCGGTCGCAGGCTCCACTACCGCCGGGCAGGTCTCAGCTCCGCCATTTGTCTATAATGGAGCCAGCAACAGCACACGACAGGGAACAGGCGCAGGAACGAAGAGCCAGCAGCCGTCATCCTCCGGTTTCCGCGTCGATGCAAAAGCGCTCATCGCACTCATCATTATTTTAGTGGCGCTGCTCGTCATCATGGTCCTGCTGCTCACCAGCGGCCATCATCATCTATTTGGCGGCATCTCTAAAGGTCTCACCAGCCTCGGCGCGTTCATGGTTGCCGGGTGAGGACAGCCCTGTGAGGGTGAGAATATGGCCTCATTGCGTGGTAGACGCGAGGAGCGGGCGCACGGCCTCGGCACGCAGGAAGCAGTCTATCACCTTCTCATCTCGCAGTGACTGCACAATCGCCTGCACGCGCGCCCGGGCCTCCGCCAGCAGCGCATCATCTCCAGCAAGGCTTAGCAGCGCAGTGGCGGGACGCAGCCTGTGAAGGCGCAGATGTCGTCATCACGACGGCGAGCGGCGGTCAGCGCGGTGGTGATGACACGGTGCAGACAGTAGATTGGCAGGGCAATTGTCACCTGATCGATGCCGCGAAAAACGCCGGAACCAGGCAGTTCTTCTACGTGTCGGTCGCTTTTGCCGATACAAAGAGTCCCGTGCCAATCTGGCAGGCTAAAGGCCAGACCGAAGCCCATCTACACTGGATACGTTCGATTCGCCGCTAGAGATGACCGGGCTGGTGCGCACCTTTGGCATCCACCTCACACCGTTAGAAGAGGTGGCGCGCCGGACCATCAAGAGCGCGACATCGGCCTGAAACCCTGCATTAGCGCCACATCGCGCAGAGAGAATCACGCACGCGCCTCACCCAGCCGGGCAGCGCCGTCGCCCAGGACAGGCGCTCCATCACATCATCGATCAGCGCCGCATCGGGTTCGTCCTGCGTATAGAACAGGTCCTCAAGCGGGCCGTTGATGGTAGCGATGGGCGAGACCAGCAGCAGAGCATCGGCCAGCAGCAGGGCCTCATCATGCGATGGAGGGTAGATCTCGCTATAGGCTTGCAGGAAGTGCTGCGCGCGTTCGGGATCGAGGCCGCGCTTGACGAGCGGGCGCGTCAGCGCTGCGCCCGGCTGCCAGGCCAGCGCGCTAAAAGAGAAGAGGGCGTAGGCAACCTCGAAGATACGCTTCTCCCAGTGCGAGGCTTCCAGGCCCTCCACAGAGGTCACGCCAGAGGGGCCGAAGCGTAGATTCAAGGGCTGGTAGTCGCCGTGGATGTGGAACTCGGCCAGGTCGCGGCCTGCCCCGATGGAGATCATCGCCTGCGGCAGAACCGCCTCCCATTGATCGGCCCAATCGGAGAGTCCTGCTGCAACGGCCTGGATCGGGTATTCATCGGCCTTGAGCCGCGCCAGATTCAGGCAGCCCTGAACCATGCCTCCCATGTGCGCCTCCGACGGCCAGCGATGTTGCGGCCCGTCATAGCTTCTGGCGGCCACATGGATCTGGCCGAGCATCGCCCCCGCCGCCGTCACAAGGTCGATGCTGCGCGGGTGCGTCGTGCTGAAGCGCTCGCCCTCGCTCCACCGCTGTAGCTCGAAGAAGCTTTCGTCGATCTCAACCGCCGGCTCTCCCTGCGGCGTCAGGTGCAATTCCGGGATGGGGATCCCCGCCGCTTGCAGGTAGCGCCGGAAAGCGTAGTAGTGGCTGAAGTCTTCCTCGGCTGGCCCCTCGGCGCGCTCTTTCAGCACATAGCGCTTCCCGTTGATTTCAAGCGGCAGGCTCAGGCTCCCCGCCTGCGTCTGCTCCTCCGCCGTCTCCAGTCCTGTCCACTGCTCCACCCCGAAGGCCCGCATGACCTGCTGGAGATCGAGCAGATCTTCCTCCGGCTCCTGGTGATGGTCATCGAATTCCTCGCGCATCGTTTTTCAACTTTAGAAGTGATCTTACGAGGGAAAAGGGAAAGTGGGGATACCCCACCCCCACCCCCCGCCAGGGGCTGCCGCCCCTGGCCCCCGCTTAGACTTCGGCTGGTAGATCCTGACGCTTACCCCATTCGTTCCAGGAGCCATCGTAATTCGTCAGGTTGGGATAGCCGAGCATCGCCAGGCTGAAAAGCACTGTCGTGGCCGCGACGCCGCCATTGCAGTAGGCGACGATGCGCTCCTCCGGCGAGACGTGGGCATCGGCGAAGATGCGCGCCAGCTCTTCGTTGCTGCGGAATGTCCCGGTTGCCGGGTCGATGAGTTCTTCTCGCGGAATGTTGAGCGCGCCGGGGATATGGCCGGGCCGGCCATGCCCACGCGCCAGTTGTCCCGTGTACTGCGCCGGTTCGCGCGCATCAACCAGCGTCACGCCTGGCTTGTTGAGCATGCTCAGCACCTCCTCGGCGGTTGCGCGTAGCTGTGGCTGCACCTTTGGCGTGAAGGTGGCCGGCGGATACAGCGGGATCGAACTCTCCACCGGAAGACCCTCTCGTTTCCACTTTGGGAATCCGCCGTTGAGCACAACCACCTGCTCATGCCCATAGTACCTGAGCGCCCACCAGAGGCGCGTGGCGAACTGCGACGCCGGGTGCGCGTCGTAGGCGACTACAAGGTGCTGGTCGCCGATGCCCCGATCCTCCATGATCTCCTTGAAGCGCGCCGGGGGCGCTACCTGCGCCTCTACCTTATCATCGGGATCGATGATATCGCTGCTCCAGTCGATGTAGACCGCACCGGGGATATGCTCCTGCTCGTACTCCTCACGCGCACCAACATAGAGCGCGTCCTGTACGCCGTCGTGCTCCACGGTGCGCACATAGCCGCGCATATCGACGACGCGCAGGTTAGTGTCATAGAGATGTTCGGCCAGCCAGGAAGTCTCTACCAGGAATTTACTACGATCTGCTTGCATATCCGCACCTCACGCAAAGAGTCCGGCGGCGTCTGGATTGTCGGTGCTGACAAAGTGCGCCGGAGCGCCGAAGACGTTCATCGGACTCACCTTCAGAATGCGCATGGAATCGTTGGGCGTCTGCGTCGTGATATAGCGCTGCACGGTCAGCCCCAGCGGGCGCGCCAGGATCAGCGCCGCCGTCGAGGCCAGGATCACATTGTTGGCCGTACTGTAGGGACGACGCAACTTCGCAATCGCCATCGCCGAAAGGCCGGTCAGCATGCCGGCCACCGCCAGGTTTGTGCCGCAGCGCTCGTGAACCGCCAGTTCCGGCTGCGACGTGCGCAGCAGATTGAGCGCCTCCTGGGCCGTAGGCAGAATAGCCTCGGTAGGCACTTCGCCAAAGACAAAGAAACCCGACGCGAAAGAGATGCCGGAGAGGCGCGCCTCTGGAAATTTTCTGGAGAGCAGCACAATCGTGGCGTGTTCAAGCGCATGGTTCTGCTTCACTGCGCCACCGAGCAATAACTGCTGTGCGACCTGCACGAGCGGATTGATAGCCATTGGTTCTATTCCTTTCGCTCAGAGTATGCCTGATTCCCGGTGCTATCGCTTGCTCGCGTCTGCACCACACCACCACATCTCTCCCTTGCACGGCGGAGCCGCGCGAACATCCGGTGAAATCAGGCACACTCCTATGGACCATATGTTATATTAAAAACTACGATCTCGTCTCCAAAATTGATGACATCGCCATCGTTGAGAGCAACGCGGTCATAAATCCGCATATTGTTGACGAGCGTGCCATTGGCGCTCTGCAAATCTTCAAGGAACCAGCGCCCATCGACGAACGAGAGGCGAGCATGGCGGCGCGAAACAGTACGGCCCGAGATGACCAGATCGTTGCCGTTCGTGCGCCCGATAGTGGTCACGTCCTGGTGGAAGCGGTACGAGCGCCCGCTCATCGGTCCGTTCTGGATCGTCAGGCGAGCCAGGACCGGGCGACCGTTGGGTCCCAGGTAGCGGTCCGCGCTGGCACGCTTATTCGATAGATCGTCGCCGCAGGTTGTGCAATAGAGGCGCGTGCTGGGATTGGGCGCGCCGCAGCGGAAGCAGGTCAGCGTCACCCCCGGCTGCGCGCCAGCATACGCGGCCGCCGGGTTCGGGGCGAACGGTTGCAGGGAACCGCTCTGGGGGCCGTACATAGCGGGCGGCGGGGATGGCGGGGATGGCGCGTCGGACGGCGGCATCAAGGGAAGGCCCGCACGCCAGGGACGCGGGATAGAAAGGTTCGAGGCCGCCAGCGCGCTCGTCAGCGCATCGACCAGCATGTCCGCCGACTGATAGCGCTCGTGCGGCTGCTTCGCAGTCATTTTCAATATCACCTGCACAACAGGCTGCGGGACGTTTGCCGCCATGAGCTTTTCGACGGGAATTGGATCGTGCAGGTGCTTGACAGTAATCGTGAGCGGATTATCGGCAGTGAAAGGCACCTGGCCGGTCAGGCAGTGGAACAGAACGATACCGAGCGAGTAGATATCGCTGCGGCGGTCTACCGCCTGGCCGACTCCCTGTTCCGGTGACATATATTGCGGCGTACCGATGCCGGTTCCGGCGCGCGTGAGATTGGTCGTGCCCTCAAGGATCTTGGCGATGCCAAAATCGGAGAGCAGCAGGTGTCCATCTTTGCGCAGCAGCATATTGGCTGGCTTCACATCGCGATGCACAATACCGTTGCGGTGCGCGCAGTCCAGCCCCTCGGCGGCCTGAATAATGAAATCTATCGCTTCTGGTACGGGCAGGGGTTGCCGCAGGCGGTCCTTGAGCGTGCCACCGTCGACATATTCCATGACGATATAGGTGGTATTTTCCTCAGTGCCGAAATCATGAATCTGCACGATATTGGGATGGGCCAGTTTCGCGACTGAAACGGCCTCCTGCACAAAACGTTTGACGAAGACGGGATCACGCGCGTAGTGGGCCGGCAGGACCTTGATCGCCACATAACGATCAAGCGTGGCCTGGTACGCTTTGAAGACCATCGCCATACCGCCGGCGCCAATGCGCTCCACAATACGGAACTTGCCGAGCGATTTGCCGATCAGATTATTGAGATCATCTTTATTACTCGCCCTGCGAGGATAATTACCTTCTTCTTGCATAACCCCGACGACTCCCGCTGTTCCTGCTCCTTGCCTCCTCGCATTTATGAATGTTAGCCATCAAAAACGGGAATGTCCCCCGGCGCGTAATCGCGCGGTTATGCGCCGCAGAGATCGCCGTTCTTGATCTTCCTATTCATCACACTGGCAGCCCCGGAGGGGCAGAGTCCAGGGCAGCCAGTGAGATATGATGTACGTTGCCAGCAGGAACAGCCCGCATAATAGATAAACAGTGCTGGTTTGCGTCCCCATCATTATACTCGTACAAACGCGCACTGTCGAGAGAGACCCGGATTTGATCCTTAGCCTTCGAGCAGGAGCGTCTCGGGATCTTCCACCAGTTCCTTGATTTTCACCAGGAAGCGCACGGCCTCGCTGCCATCGACGATGCGGTGATCGTAGGAGAGCGCGACGTACATCATCGGGCGGATCACCACCTCGCCGTTGAGCGCGATGGGGCGCTGCTCGATCTTATGCATTCCCAGGATGCCGACCTGGGGCGCATTGAGGATCGGTGTGGAGAGCAGCGAGCCGAAGACGCCGCCGTTGGTGATCGTGAAGGTGCCTCCTTGCAGCGCGGCGAGCGTGAGCCTGTTCTCGCGTGCCTGCCTGGCGAGATCGGCGATTTCGCGTTCGATCTGGGCGAAGCTCTTGCGGTCAGCATCGCGCAGGACCGGCACGACCAGTCCCTCCTCCGTCGCGACGGCGATGCCGATATCGTAGTAGTATTTCACGACGATCTCGTCGTCCTGGATCTCAGCGTTGAGCAGCGGGAAGGCTTTGAGCGCGCCGACCACGGCCTTTGTAAAGAAAGACATGAAGCCGAGCGATATATTATGCCGCTCTTTGAAGGCTTCCTTGCGCCGGCTGCGGATATCCATAACCGCGCTCATGTCGATCTCGTTGAAGGTGGTAAGCATGGCCGCCGTCTGCTGGGCCGCGACGAGGCGCCGGGCGATGGTCTGCCTGCGCCGCGACATGCGCATGCGCTCCTCGCGGCGGCCGGCCTCTGTGACCGGCCGGGGCGCAGGCGGCGCAGGCGGCGCAGGCGAAGGAGAAGATGGCTGCGGCGCGGGCGCGGGTTGAACTGCCGGCTGCGCCTGGACCGCTTGTGCGGCTGCCCCGGGAGCATTGCGCTCCAGATAGCTGATCACATCCTCTCTGGTAACGCGCCCATAGGGGCTGCTGCCCTTGATCTGCGAAAGATCCAGGTTGTACTCCGCCGCGATGCGCCGCGCCAGCGGCGAGGGCGGGCGCAGCATATCGGCGGCCCTCGCCCCCTGGCCCGCTGGCTCCTCCCGCGGCCGCTCGTGCGTCTCTTCGCGGGACGGCTGTTGCTGATGAGGGGCAGCCGCCGTCGCCTCCTGGGCCGCCTGGCCGTTGGAGCGTGGGGCGGCGGCCGCTCCCTCACCGATAATGCCGATTACCTCGCCCTCCGTAACGGTGTCGCCAACCTGCTTTGTGATCTTCTGCAAAACGCCGTCCTGCTCTGCGCTGACCTCAACATTCACCTTCTCGGTCTCCAGTTCGGCAAGGACATCACCCCGCTGCACCATCTCTCCCTCCTGCTTGTGCCATGATGCGATGGTGGCGTCAACGATTGATTCGCCCAGCGGGGGAACACGAATTTCAGCGGACATAGCTTCCTCCCGGTTGTCTCAGCGGCGCACCGGTGGCCTCGGCAATGATGGCTTTCTGCTCCGCTTCGTGCAGATCCCAGAAGCCGGCAGCGGGGCTTGCATGGTCGGGGCGAGAGACAACGCCTGGTTTTATATTGCGATCGACAAGATCTGTAAGATGCGGGTACATATAGCTCCAGGCGCCCATATTATGCGGCTCTTCCTGCACCCAGATGACCTCGCGCAGACGCGGATAGCCGGCGAGTACTTTTTGCAATGCCTCGCGCGGGAAAGGATAGAGCAGTTCGACGCGCACAATGGCTATATCGTTGCTTTCCTCACCGCGCTGCGATAGCAGGTCGATAGCGATTTTGCCGGTGCAGAGCACAACACGCCTGATCTGTTCAGCACGGGAACGTGCTTTTTCGTCATCGATAACGGGCTGGAAGGAGCCTTGTGTCAGGTCTTGCAGGCGCGCGGCGGCCAGCGGGTGACGCAGCAGGCTCTTGGGCGTCATCAGCACCAGCGGGCGCGGGTAGCGCTCCAGGTAGAAAGCTTGCAGGCGCAGCAGGTGAAAGTACTGCGCCGCCGTCGAACAGTTCGCCACGCGCCAGTTGTCGTCGGCAGCAAGCTGGAGGTAGCGCTCCAGGCGCGCGCTTGAGTGCTCCGGTCCCTGCCCCTCGTAGCCATGTGGCAGCAGGAGCACCAGCGAGCACGGCTGGCGCCACTTCGCCCGCCCGGAGGAGATGAACTGGTCAATAATCACCTGGGCCACGTTGGCGAAGTCGCCGTATTGCGCCTCCCACAATACCAGCGCATCGGGCGCATGCACACTGTAGCCATATTCAAAGCCCAGCGCGCTCGTCTCGCTCAGCGGGCTGTTATAGATGGAGAACGAGGCCCGCGCCTCCGCGAGATGTTGCAGCGGTATGTAGATTTTGCCATCCTGGCTGTGCAACACGGCATGGCGATGGCTGAATGTGCCGCGCTCGGCATCCTGACCGGTCAGGCGAATGGGAGTGCCCCCGGCGAGAATGGAGGCAAAGGCGAGCGCTTCGGCATGGCCCCAATCGATGCTGCCATCGGCTCCCAGGGCATTCGCGCGACGCTGCAACGTGCGCGCCAGCCTGGGATGCACTTCAAAGTTTTCAGGCCAGGTGAGCAATTCCTGGTTGAAGGTGATGAGCTGCTGCTCCGATACCGGCGGCGGCGTTTCCTCTACAAGCTGGTGCCCGTTCAGAGCGTTCTCCTCCTCTACCTCTAACCGGGGCGGGTGTTCAGTGGCCTCGCGTCTGGCCCGATCCAGTTCATCAAGCGCCTCCTTCATCATGGCGTCGGCCTCCTCCCGCGAGATTATCCCCTGTCCGGCGAGACGGCGTGCATACAGTTCGCGCACCGTTGGATGAGAACGGATGATTTCGTACATCTGCGGCTGTGTGAAGGCGGGTTCGTCGCCCTCGTTGTGACCCCAGCGCCGGTAGCCCACCAGATCGATAAGAATGTCTTTATGAAAGTGGTCGCGGTAGGCATGAGCGATGCGCACGGCTGTCAGGCACGCCTCTGGATCATCGGCGTTCACATGAATAATTGGAAGACTGAAGCCTTTCGCCAGGTCGCTCGCGAAGGGTGTGGAGCGACTGTCAGCGGGTTCGGTGGTAAAGCCAAGCTGGTTATTGGCGATAATATGGATGGTGCCGCCTACCCAGTAGCCTTTCAGGTGCCACAGGTTCAGGGTCTCGGCGACCACGCCCTCGCCGGTAAAGGCTCCGTCTCCGTGAATCAGGATCGGCAGCGTGTGGTCTACATCCTGGTGCGGCCGACCTGGATGGGAACGAACCTCCTGCGCCGCTCGCGCCATACCGGTCACGACGGGGTTGACAAACTCCAGGTGGCTTGGATTGGGAGCAAGCACGATGCGCAGGCCGACCTGAGCATTCTCGCCGAGAATATGCTCGGCCCCTAGATGATATTTCACGTCGCCGGTCCAGCCGAACCCGAAGCTATCGGTAAGCGGCGTACCCTCCTCGTGCCGCGCGTGCGCGAATTCGGCCAGGATCGCAGTGTAGGGCTTGCCCAGCACATGCGCCAGTACGTTGAGCCGGCCACGGTGGGCCATACCGATAATGACTTCGTTCGTCTCCGAGTCGAGGGCACTGGAAATGATTTCGTCAAGCATGGGTACCAGCGCATCGACCCCCTCTATCGAGAAGCGCTTCTGGCCGGGGAAGGTCTGGTGAAGATAACGTTCAAATGCCTCAACCTGCGTCAGCCGCCGCAAGAGCCTGCGCCCCTCCGACGAGCCGGGGGAGCGCTGGTAGAGCGCCAGCCCTACGGCGTCGCGCAGCCAGCCACGCTCGTCGGGACTCTTCACCTGGTCAAATTCGTAGCTGATCGTTCCCGAGTACATCGCGCGCAGGGCGTTGATCGCTTCGAGCGCGTTCGCGGCTTTTTCGGCGGCGTGCCCCCCGACAATGCTGGCAGGCAGTTGCGCCAGATCGGCCTCGCTCAGGTGATACGTCTCGGGCAGCAGCGCGGGATCACCCAGCGGCTCGCTGCCCAGGGGATCGAGGTGCGCCCCCAGGTGGCCCCGTTCTCGTATAGCGTGAGCCAGCGCGGAGGCCGCGACGATGCGCGCGACATCAGGCTGCGCCTTCGCTCCCGCAACAGGCGCGCGCTCTTCGTCTTCCGGCGACCATGCCTCGAAAGCGGCCCGGGTGTCGGCGTCGACAGAATCTGGATCCTGCTTGTAGCGCTCGTACAATTCAAGAACATAGCCGGCGTTCGGCCCATAAAATGATTGTAAAGTTTGCATGTAACATTCCTTATGGCAAAGACACGGACTCGACACCTTGCCCCCATCAAGCTCAACACTGAGACAGGCGGCCCGTGTCTCAGATTCAGCTATTGTATTTTAACTGCCTATATGATATCATAACTTCACTACACCCAGGGTGTGCCTTATGGTCAGCGCCCTTTCTCTCCGGGCACTCGCACCGCGAAGCCGCGCCGGGAGGGTATCGGGCGTCAGGCTATACACTATTATATCCAATGGCAATGAAGGAGCAAGTACGCCGCCTTCCCTGTCGCAGAGAGTCCGAGGATGGTGGGATCGGATACAGGCAGCGCGCGAAAGATCACTCCAGAGCCGCCAGCCGAACGAAGCTGAACAACAACAGTAGGCCGGGCCGGGACTTCCCGTTATCGCGAAGGGCGTAATCCTGCATGGTCAGAAATACGCGCAATCAAGAGAGTCAGAGCATGCGCAACCGTGCGCCTGGCTAATGAGGGTGGTACCACGGGAGTTCCTCTCGTCCCTGAGCGGACGGGGGGATTTTTTTTGAGACCTTTTGAGGAGCAATTCAATGAAGACAAAACTGCTCTACCATACGAATAGCTATACCTATGAATGTACAGCCCACGTTGTTGCTGTTGAGGGCGATGATGTGGCCCTGGATGCAACCGTATTTTATCCTGGCGGCGGCGGCCAGATGGCTGATCGCGGCGTCATCTCGTGGGAGAACCAGCAGAATCAGGCATGTGTCATTGCCATGAATAAGCGCGGCGATGTCGTCTGGCATACGCTCGATTCCACACCCCCGCCGGTTGGAACGGAGGTCGTCGGCACCATCGATTGGGACTTCCGCTACCAGATGATGCGCACGCATACGGCGCTGCATCTTCTGTGTGGCATCATCTGGAAGGAGTTCGGGGTACAGGTGACGGGCGGGCAGATGTACCCGGATCGCGCGCGCATGGATTTCGCGATGGAGAATCTCGATAAGGAGCGCATTGCCTCTATCGAGCGCAGGGTCAATGAGGCGATAGAGGCCGATTACCCCGTGCGCGTCTATACACTGCCCCGCGAGAAGGCGTTCGAGATACCCGATCTTGTGCGCACAAGGATTAACCTGCTGCCACCCGATATCGAAGAGGTACGTATTGTAGAGATTGTTGGCCTTGATCTTCAGGCTGACGGCGGCACACACGTCAACCATACCAGAGAAGTTGGCGGCATCAAGATTACGAAGACGGAGAATAAAGGCAAAATCAACAAGCGCCTGGAGATTGTGCTGAAATGATCTGGGAAGGAAAGTTATGGCTATGTCGGTGAGATCAAGTATATTCCGTCCGGTTGTCCCTGCTGATCGCGTTGACTACCCCGCGCTCGAACGCCGGATTCAGAGCTGGTGGGATGAGAACAACGTGCTCCAGTTGTACCTGCACCGCAACGAGAAGAGCGACCGGCAGTACTCATTTATGGATGGTCCGATCACCGCGAATAATCCGATGGGCGTCCATCACGCCTGGGGACGAACCTATAAGGACCTCTACCAGCGCTATAAGACCATGCAGGGCTACCGGCAGCGTTACCAGAACGGCTTCGACTGCCAGGGCCTCTGGGTTGAGGTCAACGTCGAACAGGAACTCGGCATGCAGACCAAACGCGATATCGAGAAGTATGGCATCGCCGAGTTCGTCGAACGCTGCAAGGAGCGCGTCTTTACCTATGCGCGGCGCCAGACCGAGCAGTCGATCCGCCTGGGTTACTGGATGGACTGGGGCCACGACTACTACACGCTCTCCGATGAGAATAACTATACCATCTGGTACTTCCTCAAGCGCTGCAAGGAGCGGGGCCTGATCTACAAGGGGCGCGATGTTATGCCCTGGTGTCCACGCTGCGCTACCGGCATCTCGAATATGGAAATGGAATCCGAGGGCTACCGGGAAACGACGCACCTGAGCCTCTATGTGCGCTTTCCGCTGGCTGACCGCCCGCACGAGTATCTGCTGGTATGGACGACGACGCCCTGGACGCTGGCGGCGAACGTCGCGGCGGCGGTACATCCGGACCTCCCCTATGCGAAGGTGGAGCAGGACGGCGAGTACTACTATCTCGCTGAGGAGCTTTTGCCCGTGCTCAGGGCGCTCAAGGGTCGCGATAAGGGCGACTATCGCGTCGTCGAGACGCTCAAGGGCAGCGATATGGTGGGCTGGAGCTATCGCGGTCCCTTCGACGAGCTGCCAGCAGAGCAGGGCGTGGCACATACTGTCATCCCCTGGAAGGATGTGAGCGCGAGCGAAGGCACCGGCATCGTACATATCGCGCCAGGCTGTGGCCGCGAAGACTTCGGCCTCTCTAAAGAATTCGGCCTGGCAGTCGTGGCGCCCGTGGACGAATTTGGCGTCTACCTGGAGGGCTACGACTGGCTGAGCGGGCAGAGCGCCTCCGCCGTCGGGCAGCAGATCGCCGAGAACCTGGCGCAGAAGGGCCTGCTCTATCGCCCGCAGAACTACCGGCACCGCTATCCAACCTGCTGGCGCTGCAAGACGGAACTCATCTTCCGCCTGGTCGACGAGTGGTTCATCTCGATGGAGTCGCTGCGCTACGAAATCATGGATGTCGTGAACCAGATCACCTGGATACCATCCTTCGGGCTGGATCGCGAACTGGACTGGCTGCGCAATATGGACGATTGGATGATCTCGAAGAAGCGCTACTGGGGACTGGCACTGCCCATCTACGATTGTCCGAAATGTGGCACCTTCGAGGTTATCGGCAGCAGAGAGGAACTGCGCGAGCGCGCGGTTGCCGGATGGGAAGAGTTCGAGGGCCACACGCCACACCGCCCCTGGGTTGATGCAGTGAAGATCCGCTGCCAGCAGTGCGGAACAGTGGTCTCGCGCATCAAGGATGTGGGCAATCCCTGGCTCGATGCCGGCATCGTGCCCTACTCGACGCTGCACTATCGTACCGACCCGGCGTACTGGCGGCAGTGGTTCCCGGCCGATTTCGTCACCGAGTCGTTTCCAGGCCAGTTCCGAAACTGGTTCTATTCGATGCTGGTCATGAGCACCGTGCTGGAGCATACACGCCCGTTCAAAACGCTCTTTGGCTACGCGACGCTGATGGACGAAAACGGCGAGCCAATGCACAAGTCGAAGGGAAATCAGATCATCTTCGATGAAGCCGCCGAGCGCGTCGGCTCCGATACCATGCGCTGGCTCTATACCAACCATGTGCCGGAGCAAAACCTGAATTTTCCGCGTATCCCCACCGAAGAGGACATGCAGAAGGCGCTCCAGACGGGCATGCCCGTGCGCCTGAGCGAGAAGTGGATGCTGGTGCGCAGGACGCTGGACAAGATCTGGAACATCTACTGGTTCTTTGTGACTTACGCTAACATCGACCAGTTCGATCCGACGAGCCATCAGTTGCCGGTGGCGCAGCGCAGCGACCTGGACCGCTGGATACTCTCGGAGTTGCAGGAGACGATCCGCACGGTAACGGAGGGCCTGGAGCGCTACGATAGCGTCAAACCAACCTCGGCGCTCCAGGATTTTCTGGAGGATCTGTCGAACTGGTACCTGCGGCGCAGTCGCGAGCGCATCTGGAAGTCCACGCTCGATAACGACAAGCTGGCAGCGTACCTCACGCTCTACGAGTGCCTGACCACGCTCATTACCCTGCTGGCACCGTTCATGCCGTTCATGACGGAGGAACTGTACCAGAACCTGGTGCGCAGCGTGAACCGGCAGGCTCCGCAGAGCGTCCACCTCTGCGACTGGCCTGTGGTCAACGAGGCATTGATCGATGAGCAATTGACGCGTGAGACACACCTGGTGATGCGCATCGTCAGCCTGGGACGCTCGGCGCGCGAGAAGGCGCAGATCAGGGTGCGCCAGCCGCTCAATGCGCTGCACGTCCATGTGCCGGAGAAGGCCGAGGAGGAGGCGCTGCTGCGCCTCAAAGGCCAGGTGCTTGAAGAACTCAACATCAAGCACCTGGCATTGATGGGCAGCGATAGCGACATGCTCTCTTATACGCTCAGACCCCGCGTCAAGCTGCTTGGCCCGCGACATGGGCCGCTGGTACAGAAGATCCTGGCGCAGTTCAAAGCCTTCGATGATCGCACAGCACGGGCAGTTGCGCGCCAGCTCAACGAGACCGGCATCGTCCATCTCGCCATCGAGGACAGGCCGATTGAACTGACGGCGGAGGAGGTTGAGGTGATCGCGACGGCGCGCCCGGGTTACGTCACAGCCGAGGAACGCGGCTATATCGTCGCCCTGGAGACGACGATCACTCCCCGCCTGCGCGAGGAGGGCCTGGTGCGCGACCTGACGCATTACATTCAGGATATGCGCAAGCGGGCTGGCCTCAATATCGAGGATCACATCGGCCTGGCGCTCTATACCGATAAGGAACTGGCGAACATCCTGACCGGTTACATGAAGGACATACGCGCGGAGACGCTGGCTGATAACCTGCTCGTCTCCATCACTGAGGGCGACGAGCCATCCTTCAAAGAGATGTACCGCGAACGCGTCTCGCCGACCTCCCAGAAGAAACTGGAGGGCTACACCGTCGAGGTTGTGCTCGGCAAGATGTAGTAAGGGAGCGCTCACTGCGATGAAGCGGCATGCCGCTTCATCGCAGTGAGCGCTTCTGACTATATCTCTCTCACTGCTCTCTGCGTCATACCAAACAGCATCACCAGGCCGATCAGAAGGCCGCCGAATGGGAAGAGGATTGCCGGGCCAAACTGGTTCGCGAGTACGCCGGCCAGAGCTACCGAGACGGGATACATTCCGAATGTGCAGAACATCAGTACACCCATAACACGCCCCATCAGATGGCGTGGAATAGCCAGTTGGATCGCAGTGAAGAGCAGGACAACGATGGCGCTGTTGGCAACACCGCCGATCAAGGTACAGGCTACGGCCCCAACGATGCCCCAGGTGGGCAGCAGCCCAATCGCGGCGCCCACGATCAGCCCGCACAGTACGATAATCAGTCCTCTGTGCTTGAGCTTGCTCAGCATACCGGCACAAATGCTGCCAACGAGCGAGCCAGCGCTCCACCCCGCCAGAATGATGCCATAGCCGCTCGCCCCACCATGCATAGGACCGTGAACCAGCGCGGGCAGCGCTACCTCTACCAGCCCGCCCGAACTGATGCCCAGCATAGTGAACATCAGCAGGACAGCCTGAATCAGCCGCGAGGTGAGCAGAAAACGCCCGAAGCTGATCTGTGCCCCTTCCTCCTGAGCGCTGGCCGATGGACCCTCCTGACTTGCGCCCGCCTCACGTTTGCCCGCTATGGCGCGATGGGCCGGGCGCATCAGCGCCAGCGAAACCGCCGAAACGAGGAAGGTGCCCGCATCGATTGCCAGGCCAGCGCCAGCGGTGAAGGCTGCAACGATCACACCCGCGATGGCCGAACCTACCAGGTTCGCGCCCTGCATCGCGGACATCATCAGCCCGTTGCCGGCCTGTAGCTCCTCGCTGCTCAGCGTCTCTGGCAAGATGGACTGAGCGGCAGGCATGAAGGCGCCACCCAGAGCGCCCAGCGGCACGGCAATCGCACACAACTGCCAGAGGCCAGGATGCCCCACCAGGGCCAGCACGGCCAGGAGACCGACCAGCAGCATACGTATGGTGTCAGCGATCAGCATGAGCCGCCGGGGACGAAGGCGGTCCGAAAGCCAGCCGCCCAGCAGCATGCTTCCCGCGCGGGGGATGCCATAGGCGGCCAGCACAATGCCCAGCTCCTGCGCGCTGCCTCCCGTCGTCAGGATCAGCCAGGGCAGCGCTACCATGTAGAGCGCATCGCCGATGATCGAAATCGTCTGTCCGCCAAAGAGCAGATTGAAGTTACGCACCTTAAAAAGATGCAGCATCCCTCCCGCAGCCGGCCTGGACGCGCCTGGGGCGACGGAAACTTCCTGCGCGCTGGCTTCGCCTGCCTGTTCTAACATTATTAACTTATCCTTTCTTAGAATGTATCTGATACCCAAAATCAGCGCTGGCGAGCACCTGCGGAGCCGCGCGAGTGCCTGGTGCGAACAGGTGAAAACTCTGAGGATCAGACACTTTCTTAATCACAGAGATTGTGGTACAATATATTCGCTCAAACACTAAACAAAGCTTCAAAAATTAGCTTGTTCACTAAGATAAATGTATCTTAGCAGGAGTGATAAAAATTGTCAAGTGGTACTCAGGAAAAAATCACGGATATATATGGAGAATTTGCGCGTGAGCTTCGGCAGTTCCAGGGATTGAGCGCGTCACTCTTCCGGGCGGCAGCGGCCCAGGCCGGGATAACAGCCACAGACATGCAGGTTCTTGATCTGCTGGAGAGCGCTGGCCCGGCGACTGCCGGTCAGCTCGCCGACCTTACAGGACTCACCACAGGAGCGATCACCGGGATGCTCAACCGGCTGGAGGAGGCCGGATTCGTGCACCGGGAGCGCGATCCCAACGACGGGCGCAGGGTGATCGTCCGGCTCGAAAGAAGCAAGAACGAAAAGGTCAGCGCTCTATTCGCCTCACTGGAGAAAGCATGGGATGAACTGGCTTCGCGCTACGACGATGAGCGGATCACCTTTCTGCTGGAGTTTCTCAAACGCAGCAACGAGCTGTCCAGAAGAGAAATCATCCGTTTGCAAAGGGCACCATCAGGCGCGGAAGGGACCTTCTCTGCTCCGTTAGCAGATGTGGAGAGCGCCCGGCTCATCATCCCGGCGGGGATCTCCCGACTGACAATACGTGCGGATGAAACGATGGATTCGCTTTACCGGGCCAGCTTCGCGGGACCTGCGCCGGATGTGAAGACCAGAGATGGGGTAGTCACCATTCGCTACCCACGAGGTCTGTGGCTCCGGGGAGGTGAACAGCGCGGGGCGGAGATCGCGCTCAGCGCCGCTATTCCCTGGCACATAGCGATTCAGGGCGGAGCCTCGGATATCACCGCCAGACTGGGCGGCCTCAATCTCGCCGGGCTAGAGATCAAAGGGGGAATGAGCATGATTCGTCTGGAGCTTCCGAGACCACAGGACGTGGTTCCCATACGGATCAGTGGGGGAGCATCAGAGGTCATCGTGCGGCGCCCGGCAGGCGCGGCCGCACGCGTCCACCTCAAAGGCTGGGCCTCCGAATTCGTCTTCGACGATCAAACTTTCAGCGATCTGGGCAATAACGTGCGCCTACAGAGCGCTGACTTTGACCCGACAGCCCCGTACTTCGACATCGAAGTCGCAAGCTCCGCCAGCATGGTCACTATTACCACTGGTTGACACGGGGAGATGGCTCGCACCGGAGCCGCGCGAATGTCCAGAGGCAAAAAATAAAGGGAAGTGCATCTTGAGCACTTCCCCGCTCTTATTCAGGCGTTTCGGGATATCGCTCCCTTGATGGTCTTTCGTAATACATCCTGGGATAATCGGCCTGTGGCTGTTCGTAGGAAGCCTCCTGCACGATCTCGGGCGGAGATGACCACATCTCATGAGAAGATTCGGGCACATATTCTCCTCTTCTCTCCCGAGGCCGCTCAAGAAACGCCCGCGCCGCACCCTCCTGCGCTGGCTGGCGTGGGAGCGTCATCCACGTGAGCAAGGCAAACGCAATAGCGGCCAATAGAAATAATCCTATCATCTCCAGCGGTCCAAATCCCCAGCCTGGCGGACCACCATATCCATACGCATTCGAATTCGCGGACATGTATGTCGCTGCTCCGTACATATGGGCACAATGATGCATGAGTTTTTCGTCTCCTTTCCCTGATACAATAGCCTGTATCATAATACATCGTAAAAGATAAATGTCAAGAAAGATGCAACAATTTGTAAAGGATCTGACATACTGTTTCAGAATGTTTCTGGCCGCCTTCGCCGGCACCATCAACCATAGCGTGGGCCAATACTCGGCGTTCTGGCCCATCCTCGCCGGGTGTTCGTGCAGCTCTGCTGCACCGGGAGCCAGTATAGTATGCGGACAAAGACGCTTCGCGTCTTTGTCCGCATACTATACTGGTTTGGCGAGCGCCGCAGGCGCGAGCGGCAGAATCATTCAATCAATCTACCATTCTGTGTTCCGTGGTGTCATAATGAGACCGGACTGAGAACATGCCTCTCCACTTTTACAGAGATAACGAATGGAGGAATGCAGCAAATGGAAATCAAAAGAAGTGGCTCGCAACCTTCCGGCAAGGGGCAGGCCGAGTATTTTACCGGCGCGGTCCGCCTTGATCCCCTGATCGAGGCGCCCGATCCGGCGCGCGTGCGCAGCGTCAGCGTCACCTTCGAGCCTGGCGCCCGAACCGCCTGGCACAGTCACCCGCTGGGCCAGACCTTGATCGTGACGGCTGGCTGTGGCCGGGCACAGAGCTGGGGTGGTCCGATTGAGGAAATTCGGCCAGGCGACGTAATCTGGTTCGCGCCGGGGGAGAAACACTGGCACGGCGCCGCACCAAATACGGCCATGACGCATATCGCCATCCAGGAACAGCTCGACGGCAGGACCGCCGACTGGATGGAGAAGGTCAGCGACGATCAATACCAGGGCTGATCCAGGTCAGCCCTGGCAGCAAAAACAGGGTAGGAGCCGCGCGGCTCCTACCCTGTTTTTGCTGCCTCACACCCCCACGTCGTATAACTGCTCGAACTGGAGATTCAGATCGTTGGTGGCCTGCCACAACGAGGCCAGCGCCTTGCGCACGTTGGAGAGCGCGCAGGGTGGCAGATCGTCGCGGGCCGCCAGACTTTTGAGTCTTTCATAGGCGGCGAGCAACTCGCGCTCCGGCTCCGTGAGTTCCTTGCCCAGCAGATCGGTTGTGGTCGTCATGGTCTTTCCTCCTGTCAGTATTGCGCCACCGGGCGGGTGTCTTGCAGGCGTCTGGCCTTGAGTTCAAAGTGCGGCAACTGTCCATACTCCATGCGCTCGATATTGAAGCGCAGTCCCTCGTGCGCGTTCGCCAGGTCCTTCGCCAGTCGCGTCTGTAATTCGGGCCATTCCGCTTCAAAGCCGGGCTTGATCTCCAACCTGATCGTAATCTCATCCTGGAGATCATCCTTGCGCCAGATGTAGATCTGGAACTCGTCGATGGCCGGGTATTCGCGGATGATCGCCTCGACGGCGCGCGGATAGACGTTGGTGCCGCGAATGAGCTTCATATCATCCCAGCGCCCCCGGATGCCGCCCTCGTAGATATCCCAGGTGCGGCCACAGGTGCAGGTGCTGGCGGGAACCTTGAGCACCATATCTTTTGTGCGATAGCGAATGACTGGAATGAAACCACGGCCAAAGGAGGTGACAACGCGCTCGGCCAGTTCGCCGTAGCCCACCGGTTCGCCTGTGCGGGGATTGAGCGTCTCCTCGATAAAGTGATCCTCGATGATGTGCGTGCCGCCTGGCTGGTGGGAGCATTCAAAGATCATGATTGTGCCCAGTTCGGTCATGCCGGCGGTATCGCCACACTTTGCCCCCCACGCCTCCTCAAGCTGGCGCTTTACCGCCGGGATCGAACCCGCCGGCTCTCCTGAGAGGATGAGTTTGTTGACCTTGCTCTCCTTTGCCAGATCGACGCCCATCTCGCGGGCCTTCTGCCACAGGTGCAGCGCGTAGGTTGGCGTAGAGAAAACCGTAGTCGCTCCCATCTCGATGATCTGTTTGACACGCGCCTCGCTGGTCTGCGCCCCGCCGGGGATGACCAGCGCGCCGATCTTCTCGCAGCCGTAGTGCGCACCCCAGAAGCCAATAAACGAGCCGTAGCCAAAGGCGAAATACACAATATCTTCTGGGCGCACGCCAAAGCCCCAGACGCCATAGGCCCACATCTCACCGATCCAATCCCAGTCCTTCATGCCGTCCAGGACGCGGATAGGCGTGCGCCCGGTTGTCCCCGAGGTAAGATGGTAGCGGATAGCATTGGTGGGCGTGGTCGCCAGCATGTCACCAAAAAGCGGCGTCTGCAACTGCGATTCCATCCACTCCTCCCTGGTCATGAAGGGGATGCGGCGGATATCGTCCAGCGTCTTCAACTGCTCCGGGTGGAAGCCAGCGGCCTCGAAGCGGCGGCGGTGAAACGGCGTCGTCGCATACGCCCATTCGCACATGCGGCGCAGCTTGAGAAACTGCAACGCCTGTAATTCTTCGCGCGGCAGCGTCTCGTTTTTGGGGTTCCAGTACTCTGAATAGGCCATGCAAAATCCCTCCTTACACTGAGGTTCATAGACACCTTAGTCTAACGAGCGTATGTCTGATCTCCGATCCCATCGCTTGCTCGCGCCAGAGGCGCTCGCCGCATATAGTTTGTTGTGAGGCGGAGCCGCATGACCGCCCGGCGCGAGTGGGTGATAGTGTTGAACATCAGATACCCTCTAAGATATGTTGTGCCCTTTTAGCGCCCGACGAGATCGCGGGCGATAATGATACGCTGGATCTGGCTGGTACCCTCGTAGATTTGCAGCCCCTTGATGTCGCGGTAGTAGCGCTCGACAGGGTACACATTGGAATAGCCGCGATTGCCGTGCAGCAGAACAGCCTCCGATGCGGCGCGCATGGCGGCCTCGGTAGCGAAAAGCTTGGCGATGGAGGTTGCCCTGGTAGTGGGCAGCCCCTGGTCCTTGAGCCATGCCGCGCGGTAGACGAGCAGGCGCGCGGCCTCCAGGTCAGCGCTCATGTCGGCCAGCGTGGCCTGAACCATCTGGAAATCGGCGAGGCGCTGCCCGAACTGGCGGCGCTGCCGCGTGAAGTCGATGCAGGCATCCAGGCACGCCTGTCCGATGCCAACGGCGCCGGCGGCCACGCCCAACCGGCCGCGATCCAGCGCCGACATCGCCACTTTGAAGCCCTCGCCGGCGGCGCCGAGCAGCGCGCTTTTAGCCACGCGGCAATCCTTGAAGGTGATATGTACGTGCTCGGAGGCGCGGTGGCCCAGTTCCCGGCCCGGCATCGGCTCGCGCAGGAAGCCGGGGGTCTCGGTCTCAACAATGAAAGCGCAAATACCTTTATGGCGAGCGGAGCGATCCCTGGTGGCGAAGACAATGGCGACCTGTGCGCTGATGCCGTTGGTAATCCAGATCTTTTCACCGTTGAGGATGTAGCTATCGCCCTCCTCGCGCGCTGTGGTCTCGATGCTGGCGGCATCGGATCCGGCGTTCGGCTCGGTGAGGGCGTAGCAGCCGATCCACTCGCCGCTTGCCAGGCGCGGCAGGTAGCGCTGGCGCTGCTCCTCGCTGCCCCACTCGCGAATGCACATGGAGACCAGGCTGGCATGCACCGTCAGGAAGCCGCGCACAGAAGAATCAACGCGGCCCAGCTCCTCGCAGAGCAGTGCATAGCTCACCCAGTCCATGCCGGAGCCGCCATAGTCCGGCTCAATCGGCCCCGCCAGGAAGCCGAGTTCGCCCATGCGCCGGACCAGGCGCCGTGGAAACTCGCCCTTCTCATCGGCTTCTCGCGCCAGCGGCGCAACCTCCTGCTCGGCGAAGCGGCGCGCCTGCTCCTGTACGCGCTGCTGCCGAGGTGTGAGCGCGAAATCCATGCCGTGCAACTCCTTTCAGTCGAGAACGGCCATGCCCTGAATTTCGATCAATACTTCGTCCTGGTAAAAGCGGGAGATCTCGAACAGGGCCGTCGCGGGATAGTAGGAGCCAAAGAAAGCGCGGTGCACCTGTCCCAGTGGCTTGAGGTGAGCGAGATAATCGTCGCGGTCCCGCACGAAAATAGTAATCTGCGTAATATCCTGCATTTTCCCGCCCGCGGCCTCAACGACGGCGCGGAGGTTGCGCAATACCTGTTCGTACTGGCCCACCAGATCCCCGCGCGCGACGACGCGTCCCTGAGCATCGCTGGCGGTCTGACCGGCCAGAAAGAGCAGGCGCGGCCCGTTCCCCCCGGCAAGGATACCATGACTGAACCCTCTCGGTGATGGCAGTTGCGGCGGATTGATAATCGTTTTGTCCATCGTAGCCTCTCCACAATGGTTGAGCGCCAGGCTTATCGTGCGTTTATTATACCACCTGCACAGCCGGTCACGGCCCCGCCGTCATCCCGGCGGCTCTCGGACGCCATGCGATATAATAATGTAGAGATAGGGCCTGTCCCCATCTCCACAAATGGACGCGCGAGACCATCGCATCGCTCTCGTGTCACCCTGCAAAATATCATTGAAGGAAAGAGGAGCATATTTTTGGAGACCAGAGCGAAGACCAACGTTGGCGTTATCGGATGCGGCAAGATCAGTTCTATCTACCTCCAGGCCCCCGCCACATTTGATATTCTCAATATCGTGGCATGCGCAGATATCGATATGGAGCGCGCGCGAGCGCAGGCGGCACGCTACAATATCCCCAGAGCCTGTACCGTCGAGGAATTACTGGCCGATCCCGACATCGAGATCGTCCTCAACCTTACCATTCCCGCGGCACATGCCGAGATCGACATGGCCGCCATCGAGGCCGGCAAGTCGGTCTACAGCGAAAAGCCGCTGGCGCTCAATCGTGAGCAGGGGCGCTCATTGCTGGACGCGGCGCAGGCGAAGCGCCTGCGCGTCGGGTGCGCGCCCGATACCTTCCTGGGCGGCGGCATCCAGACCTGCATCAAGCTGATGAATGATGGCGTGATCGGCACGCCCGTCGCGGCCACCGCCTTCATGATGAACCACGGCCCTGAATACTGGCATCCCGATCCCGACTTTTTCTACCAGCCTGGCGCCGGCCCGCTGTTCGACATGGGGCCGTATTATCTCACAACGCTGATCGCCATACTGGGACCAGTGCGCCGTGTAGCGGGTTCGACGCGCATCACCTTTCCCGAGCGTACAATCACCAGCCAGCCCAGATACGGCACAAAGATCACTGTCAACACACCTACCCATGTCGCGAGCATTCTGGACTTCGCATCCGGTCCCATTGCCACCCTCGTCACCAGCTTCGATGTCTGGTCCCATCGCCTGCCACGCATCGAGATCTACGGCACCGAGGGCACGCTGAGCATGCCCGATCCCAATACCTTTGATGGCCCGGTCTCGCTGCGACTGGGAAGAGAGGAACAGTGGCGCAATGTCGAACTCACACACGGCTATACCCGGAACTCACGCGGCATCGGCCTGGCAGACATGGCACATGCAATGCGTTCAGGGCGCCTCCACCGCGCAAATGGCGCGATGGCCTATCATGTGCTTGACATCATGCAGGCAATCCACGAATCCTCCGATAGCGGCAGGCACATCGCACTGAGCAGCACCTGTGAGCGGCCCGCCCCACTGCCCGAAGGACGCTACACCTGGGACGACGAGTACTGATAAGGAGAATCAGCGAGCGCAGCGCCGCAGGCGCTGCGCTCGCTGATTCTCCCCGGTAACGAACCGCGCAGCGGTGAGCGGTGCGGCATAGCCAGCCGGTGTGATGTTATAATGGAAAGATAGAGCCTGTGAGAAGCGAGATCACACACACTATTTAAGGGAGGAACAGCATGGCCCAGATCAAAGGACCGGCACTATTTCTGGCACAGTTCGTTCAGGACACGGCCCCATACAATACGCTCGAAAACATCACGCAGTGGAGCAAGGAGATGGGCTTTATCGGCGTGCAGATCCCGGCCTGGGATAGCCGCATGATCGACCTGGACAAAGCGTCGGAGTCGAAACAGTATTGTGACGACTTCAAAGGCAGATGCAACGGACTGGCTGTGACCGAGCTTTCAACACACCTTATCGGCCAGCTCGTCGCTGTACACCCGGCCTATGATATCCTCATGGACGCCTTCGCACCCCCGGAACTGCACGGCAATCCAAAAGCCAGGGCCGAGTGGGCCGTCGGGCAGATGATAAAAACCATCAAAGCTTCGCGCAATTTCGGCCTCGACGTTGTGCCCACGTTTTCGGGCGCGCTGCTCTGGCACACCATCTACCCGTTCCCACAGCGACCCGCCGGGCTGGTAGAGATGGGCTTTCAAGAACTGGCGCGGCGCTGGCAGCCAATTTTGCACGCGGCGGAAGAGTACGGCGTGGACCTTGCCTACGAGATTCACCCCTCGGAAGACCTGCATGATGGCGCCACTTTCGAGCGCTTCCTGGCCGCGACTGGTAATCATCCACGCGTGCATATCCTCTACGATCCATCGCATTTTATCCTTCAACAACTCGACTACCTGGGCTATATCGATGTCTATAAAGACCACATCAAAGCCTTCCATGTGAAGGATGCCGAATATCGTCCCTCGCCCCGTTCGGGCGTCTATGGCGGCTACCAGGAATGGATAGACCGCCCCGGCCGCTTCCGCAGCCTGGGGGATGGGCAGGTCGATTTCAAGCAGGTCTTCTCCAAACTGACGCAGTATGGCTATAAAAGCTGGGCCGTACTCGAATGGGAAGACGTGCTGAAAGATTCGGTGCAGGGTGCACGCGAGGGGGCGGTCTTCATCAAGAACATGCTCATCGACGTGCCCACCAGGGCCTTTGACGATTTTGCTGGCGGCAAGCAGGATGAGGAGACCAACCGCCGCATCCTCGGTCTCTCATAGAGTCACAACAACACTGTAGGGGCGCGCCTCGCGCGCTCGCGCGAAGCAAGCCTCGCTAGCTAGAAGGAGAGCCTCGTATGGACCAGGACGTAACGCAGAGAAGACTGCGCGCGGGCATCGTCGGCGGCGGGCAGGGATCATTTATCGGCGGTGTGCATCGTATCGCCGTCGAACTGGACGGCCAGGCGCAGGTCATCGCCGGCGCCATGTCATCCGATCCACAGCGCGCGGAAGCCTCGGCCCGCGCATGGTTTCTGGAACGTTCATACGCCAGTTTCCAGGAGATGGCTGAAGCCGAGTCGAAGCGCGAGGACGGCATCGATTTTGTGATGGTGACGACGCCCAACCATATGCACTATCCAGTCGCTAAAGCATTCCTGGAGCACGGTATTCACGTCGTCTGCGACAAGCCCATGACCTTCACGCTTACGCAGGCCCACGAACTGGTCGCGCTCGTCGAGAAGTCGCACCTCATCTTCGCCCTCACCCATAACTATACCGGCTATCCGGTGGTACGCCATGCGCGCGAGATGGTACGCCGTGGCGAGATCGGCGAGATCCGCAAGGTGCTGGTAGAGTACATCCAGGACTGGCTGATGGAAGCCCAGGAGACGCTGGGCAACAAGCAGGCGGAGTGGCGCACCGATCCCGCTCGCTCCGGCATAGCCGGCTGCGTCGGCGACATTGGCACGCATGCCGAAAATCTGCTCGAATTCATCACCGGGCTGAAAGTTACCTCGCTGTGCGCCGACCTGAGCATCTTTGTCAAGGGGCGGCGCCTGGATGACGACGCGAACATGCTGCTGCGGCTGGAGAACGGCGGCAAGGGCGTGCTGACCTGCTCGCAGGTGGCCGCCGGCGAAGAGAATAACCTGAACATTCGCATCTACGGCAGCAAAGGCGGCCTCGAATGGCACCAGATGGAGCCGAATACGCTGCTCTTCAAGCAGCCCGGCCAGCCCACCCGGATCCTGCGCACGGGACAGCCCTATCTGAGCGACGTGGCGAAAGCGTCAGCGCGCATTCCGGCGGGCCACCCCGAGGGCTACCTGGAAGCCTTCGCCAATATCTATAAGATGGCGATTGCCGATATCCGCCGCGTCAAGATGGGCGAGCAGCCGCAGGGAGGTTATCCCACCGTCTACGATGGCCTGCGTGGCATGCAGTTCATCGTCAAGGCCGTCGAGAGTTCGCAAAAAGGCTGCGTGTGGGTAGACCTGTAGACCGGCAATAAGGAGCCGTCAACAGCGGAGTCGCCGGGGGCGGCTCCGCTGTAGTTTTTTCAAGGAGCAGCTTTGATGCAACCTGAATTTCGCTGGATCGGCAAAGCGCTGTCCCGCGTCGAAGATGAGCGACTGCTGCGCGGAGCCGGGCGCTACATAGACGATATGGCGCCGTGCGCGGGCTGCAAGGTTGCCGCCATCTTACGCAGTCCACACGCCCATGCGCTGATCCGCCACATCGATGTCACAGATGCCCTGAAAGTTCCCGGCGTCGCCGGCGTGATTACCGGAGCTGACGCCCGCCGCGAGCTGCGGCCATTCCCCGTCGGCGTACCGGCTCCCGTCGCGTATTACCCGATAGCGATTGACAAGGTGCGCTTTGTTGGCGAGCCAGTCGCAGTCGTCGTGGCGGATAACCGCTACATCGCCGAAGATGCCGCCGAGCTTGTCCAGGTGGAGTACGAGCCTCTGCCTGCCGTCATGGATCTTGAGGCCGCGATCAAACCGGGCAGCACACTGCTGCATGAGAACGTCGGAAGTAACATCGCCAACCGCCGCGTCTTCTCATATGGCGATTGGGAGCGCATCCTGAACACAGCTCCGCACGTCATCAGCGCGCGCTTCGAGTATCCCAAAACCACGGGAACGCCGGTAGAGACCTATGGCGTGATCGCGCAGTACGAGCCTGGCAGCGGCAACTACAGCGTCTGGGCGAACTTCCACGGCCCCTTCACGCTGCACACGGTGATGGCACAGGCACTCAAGATCAGCCCGGCACAGTTGCGCTTGCAGGTCCCCGCCGATATTGGCGGCTCCTACGGCATCAAGTCCGCTGTCTATCCCTATATCGTATTGATGGCCCTCGCAGCCAGGCTCATTGGCTGTCCGGTGCGCTGGTGCGAAGATCGCCTCGAACATATGCAGGCCAGTTCCAGCGGCACCGACAGGATCTCCTATCTCACCGGCGCGTTCAATGAGCAGGGTCGCGTGCTGGCGCTCAAGATGGTGCAGTACGATGATGTCGGCGCCTACATCCGCGCGCCGGAGCCGGCCACGCTCTACCGCACGCACGGCGATATGACCGGCGCTTACGACATCCCCGCCTTCTCCATGGACAACTATGCCATCATGACCAATCGTGTGCCCACCGGCCTGATTCGCGGCTATGGCGGGCCGCAACTCTACTTCCAGTTGGAGCGCTTCATGGATATGGCCGCGCATCGCCTCGACCTCGATCCCGCCGAGATCAGGCGCCGCAACTTCATTCGCTCCGACCAGTTCCCTTATCGCACCGTCACGGGCGGCCTCTACGACAGCGGCAATTACGAGGCTGCCCTGGAGAAAGCGCTGGCACTGAGCAACTATCGCGCCTTCCGCGAGGAGCAGCGTCTCAATCGAAAGAGCAAAGGCGGCGGGGGGGTACTGCACGGCATCGGCATCGCCGCCGTCGTCGAGCCGTCGGGATCGAATATGGGCTACCTCGGCGTTGCTTTCACCGCCGAGGAACGTGCGAAGCAGTTACCTAAATCGGGCTGCACGGCGGCAGCTACCGTTGCCATAGACGCCCTCGGCGGCATCACGGTGCGGCTCGACACCACGCCAGAGGGCCAGGGGCACGAGACTGTGGCACAGCAGATCGTCGCTGAGGTGCTAGACGTGGAGCCGCGCAGCGTGCGCGTGATCGCCGAGATGGATACGGCCACCAGCCCGTGGTCGATAGCCTCCGGCAGCTACTCCAGTCGCTTCGCCCCCGCCGGATCAAGCGCCGTCTATACCGCCGCACAGCGCGTCAGGTGCAAGCTGCTGCGCCTGGCCGCACATCAATTGCAGGTCGCGGAAAGCGCGTTGACGGTGCGCGCCGGACGCATCTATCATGACGGGCGCGATACCGGCCTCTCGTTGAAACGGCTCGCCGGGCTGACGCACTGGAACCCTTCCGAATTGCCCGAAGGCATCGAGCCGGGCGTCTTTGAGACCTGCTACTACAACATCCCATCGGTTGCGCCACCAGATGAGCGGGATCGCGTAAACTCCTCGGCAACCTACGGATTTCTCGTCGATGTCGTCAGGATCGAGATCGATCCCACGACAGCGGAGCTGCGTATCCTGGATTACGTCACCGTGCACGACGCCGGGCGGCTGCTCAACCCTAAACTCGCCGAAGGCCAGATCCTGGGCGGAGTGGCGCATGGGCTGGGCACGGCGCTGTTTGAAGAGATGCTTTACAATGCCGGTGGTCAATTGCTCAACGGCTCGCTCGTCGATTACCTGTGCCCGACGGCGGGTGAGATGCCCGAGGTCGTGATTGCTCATCAGGAGACGCTCTCCCCGCTGACGCCGCTGGGAGCGAAGGGACTCGGCGAAGGGAACGTCATGAGCGCGGGCGCCGCTATCGCCAATGCCGTAGCCGATGCGCTCGGCGTCGAGCCAACGGCGCTGCCGCTCTCGCCGTCGCGGCTCTGGGGCCTGCTCAGCCAGATGAAGAAAGGAGAGAAAGCGCGTGAAACCAGCAGCGTTTGAGTACATTCGTGTCGACACGCTGGATGAGGCGCTCTCCGTCCTGGCTGCGAGCGACCTCGATGCTAAAGTCCTCGCCGGCGGACAAAGCCTGCTGCCGCTGCTCAACATGCGGCTCGCTCGCCCTGACGCGCTGATCGATATTCACCGGCTCGGCGACCTGGAGACGCTGGAGGCACGCGAGAATGACGATACACTCCTGCTCGAAGTAGGAGCGATGGTGCGGCAGCGCGCGCTTGAGCGCTACGCCGCCGCGCAACCACGCGCCCGGCTCCTGCACGAGGCGCTGCTGCATGTCGGCCATCCTCAGACGCGCAACGCCGGCACCGTCGGCGGCAGCCTGGCGCACGCCGATCCTTCCGCGGAGCTGCCGCTGCTTTTCGTTACGCTTGGCGGCCTGGCTTTTTTGTGCAGTTTGCGCGGCGAGCGCCAGGTCAACGCGGAAGAGTTCTTCCAATCGTACTTCACCACGGCCATCGCGCCCGACGAACTGCTGACGAAAACGCTCTGGCGCCTGCCATCGGCCAGGACCGGCGTCGCCTTCAAAGAGTTTCGCCGGCGACACGGCGACTTCGCGCTCGTCGCGGCGGCCTGCACAATGGCTCTGGACGGCGAACACAGAATAGAACGCCTGCGCCTGGGCATCTGCGGCGTGGCGGAGACGCCGCTGCTCGTGCGGGAGGCGCAGGAACTTGTAGGTGAGCGCCTGACGGAGGAGCGAGCTTACGCCATCGCCGCGCGCGTGGCAGCACGGTTCGAGATGGCCGACGACGTTCAGGCATCCGCCGCCTACCGGCGCCAGCTTGCCACCGTTGCCATGTCGCAGGCTTTAGCGGCGGCGTTCGCGGATGCACAGTCAAAGGAGGAAGCGAATCGTGCAGCGCATCAAGGCTGACAGTTTAACGCCGATTACCCTGCGCGTCAATGGTCGTCGCTACCGGGCAGCCATCGAGCCGCGCTTGCTGCTCAGCGATTTTCTGCGCCAGGAATGCGGCCTCACCGGCACGCACATCGGCTGCGAGCACGGCGTCTGCGGCGCGTGTACTGTGCTGGTGAACGGCATCGCCATGCGCAGTTGCCTCATGCTTGCCATAGCGATGGAGGACCAGGAGATTACGACCATCGAAGGTTTAAGTAACCATCCAGACTTCCCCGCTGTCTATCGCGCCTTCACCGGGCATCACGCCTTGCAGTGCGGCTTCTGCACGCCCGGCATTGTGGTCTCGGCAATGGCGGAGGTACTGGGACACGAGGTGAGCGCCGGAGAGATCGACGACATCTTGAGCGGGCATCTCTGCCGCTGTACCGGCTATCTTGGCATTAAAGCGGCGCTGCGCGAGATAGCCGGTACAGCGGCATCGAAAACAGAGCAGCAGATTGACGCGAAAGGATCAGATGGCCCATGAATCTCGCCAGATATTTTGTACAGTCCGTCGAGCGTTTCCCCGACGCTGTTGCCATCGTGGATGACCAGGTGCGCTGGACCTATCGCGACCTCTATCGCGAGGTGAGCGCGGTGGCGGCCAGCATGCATGCGCTGGGCGTGCGGGCCGGCGATCACGCGCTGGTGATATTGAAAAATCGCCGCGAAAACGTCGTCGTCTACTGGGCCTGCCAGTGGCTCGGCCTCATCTACACGCCCGTCAACTTTCGCATGCCCTATAGTGAGCTTGCCTTCTGCATCGGTGACGCCGCGCCTACCATCATTTTCTATGAGGAGGAGAAACGCGCGACGCTGGAGGCCGCGTTCGCCCAGGCGCAGCACACAGCCAGAGTCTATGCCGTGGGCGGCGGCGGTCCTGATGGCTTTGATGAGCTGCGCCGCGCTGGCGCAGAAATGCCGCCAGCAGCGAGCGTTGACAACGATGCTACGGCCATCATGCTCTACACTTCTGGCACCACCGGCAGCCCCAAAGGCGTGCCACGCTCGCACAGCAACGAAATCAGCGCTGCCGAGGCGCATATTATCCAGAACCAGTGCGCACTCTTCGAGAGCACCATCGGCGTGATGCCGTTCTATCACACGATGGGCATGCGCACACTGCTGGTGACGACCTTCCTCAACGGGAAACTGGCCCTGCTCCCCGACTACGACGCGGAGAGCGCGCTGGGTGTGCTGGCCCGCGAAGCACTGACGAGCCTCTACCTGGTACCAACGCTCTATTATGATCTCGTGAACCATCCCCGGCTCGATCAGTACGATCTGCACGCGCTGACCAGGCTCGGCTACGCGGGCGCGGCGATGACTACCACGCTCACTCGGCAGTGCTTCGAGCGCCTGCACCCCCGGCTCTTTGTGAATCATTTCGGCAGCTCTGAAATCTATACTTTTACCATCTGTTCCTGGCTTGATCGCAAGCCGGGCTGCGCCGGACGACCCGGCTTCCACGAAGCGGTACGCATTGTCACTGCCGATCCCGCGCGCAAGGTGCAGCCCGACGAAATCGTTAGCCCCGGCACTCCCGGCGAGGTGATCGTGAGCCTGAGTTCACCGGAAGCGTTCAAGGGCTACTGGCATCGTCCCGAAGCCGACGAGAAGGCGCTTCGCCAGGGCTGGTACTTTACCGGCGACATCGGCGTCTGGGACGACGAGGGCGACCTGTGGGTGCAGGGACGGGTAGACGATATGTTGATCTCGGGCGGAGAGAATATCCATCCCCTGGAGGTCGAGGATGTGCTTAGCAAGCACCCGCAGGTGCGCGAGGTCGCGGTGGCCGGGCTGCCCGATGAGCGCTGGGGACAGATTGTGGCCGCCTTCATTGCCCCCGCCGATCCCGCGCTCAGCGCCGAGGAGCTTGACCGCTTCTGCCTCGCCAGCCCGCAGCTTGCCAGCTTCAAGCGGCCCCGCCGCTATATCTTTGTGAAAGCGGTGCCCAGATCGCCCGTCGGCAAAATCCTGCGCCGTAAACTTCAAGCCGGCGAGTATGAGCCATACGATCCTCAAGATCAGAACAGGTCATCCTGAGCGCCTGACGGTCATCCTGAGCGCAGCGAAGGATCCGGCGCGCGAAGCGACAGCGCGTCCGTCTGTCGTTCCTCGGGGCAGATCCTTCGCTGCCGCTCCGGATGACATGGGGACGCTCTGAATGACCTGTTGTGGAGGATGACATGGGCTGCTGTGCAGGATGATATGACCGAATCTGGAAGGAGCAGAATAATATGACCGACGAGTACCCGAACTCGATTTTGCGCGTTGAATATCCGGCGGAACGCCCGGTGGCAATACTGACGCTGGACGCGCCTCCATTCAATATTGTGACGGTTCCCACGCGCGAACACTTCGCCGCCACGTTCCGCGAGATCGAGAAGAACGACGCAGTACGCGTTGTCATCGTGCGCGGCGGCGGCGATGACAACTTTTCGTCGGGCGGGGATATCGCGGGCTTTCTTGAAGCGACGCCCGAATATCTTTCGCATCTGGCCGAGAACGTCGCTGCCCCGGAACGCTGCTCGAAGCCCGTGATCGCGCGCCTCTCAGGCTACGCGCTCGGCGTCGGGCTGGAGATCGCGCTGGCCTGCGATTTCCGTATCGCCGCAGAGACCACGCAGATCGGTCTGCCGGAAATGCGCCTGGGCATGATCCCGGGGAGCGGTGGGACACAGCGCGTGGCGCGCATGGCCGGTCTCGGACGGGCAATGGATATGATCCTGCGTGCGCGCCGTATCTCCGCCGCCGAGGCGCTTTCCTGGGGCCTGCTGACCGAGGTTGTGCCACTGAACGAACTTGATGCCCGCGTCAACGCCGTGGTCGATGAACTGCTGGCGCTCTCACCGCTGGCGCTGCGCAGCGCGAAGCAGGCTTTGCACGCGGCGATGGAGGTTCCGCTGAGCGCCGGCCTCGCGCTGGAGGGCAGTATGTACGGCTTCCTGCGCACAACGGAGGATTTTCGCGAGGGAGTGCGCGCCTTCAAGGAGAAGCGCCGCCCGCACTTCCAGGGCAAGTGACA